>DASPXX010000267.1:0-5215 GCA_035637095.1 Thermoanaerobaculia bacterium | reverse complement strand
GTCGTCATGACGCGGCGGACCGACCGGGACGTCAGCCTGGCCGAGCGCGGCGCCCTGGCGAACCAGCAGGGCGCCGACGTCTTCGTCTCCATCCACGTCAACTGGATCGAGAACCGGGAGTCGCACGGCGTCGAGACCTACTTCCTCGGCGCGACCCAGGACCCGTTCCTGAGCCGGCTGGCCGCTGCCGAGAACCGCGACTCGGGGTACTCGATGGCGGACATGCGGTCGCTCCTCGACCGCATCTACGCCGACGTGCGGCGGGACAACTCGCGCCGGCTGGCCGAGGTCGTCCAGTCCTCGCTGTATCATTCGCTGCGCCGGGTGAATCCCGGGCTCGACGACCGGGGCGTCAAGGCGGCGCCGTTCATCGTGCTGTTGACCACCGAGATGCCGGCCATCCTCGCCGAGGTCTCCTGCCTGTCGAACGACCAGGAGGCCGATCTGCTGTCCCGGCCGCTCTATCGGCAGTACATCGCCGAGGCGCTCGCGGCGGGGGTCCGCTCCTATGCGGATTCGGTCGCGGGGCGGCCGCCTGAGACGCCTGAGAAAGGAAGCTGACCGGATATGAGTGACAAGAAAGAAGCCCTCCACGTGGGGATCGACCTCGGGACCTCCCGCAGCTCGATCTCCGCTTCCAACGGCCAGCGCCACGTGATCGAGAGCTACGTCGGCTGGCCGCTCGACATGGTGGCGCGCAAGGTGTTGAAGAAGCCGGTGCTGATCGGCCGCGACGCGCTGGAGAACCGCACCATGCTCGACCTGCACCGGCCGCTGGAGCAGGGGCTGATCAAGGAGGGCTCGGAGAAGGACGAGGCGGCGGTGCGCGAGCTGCTCTGGCACCTGCTCTCGCTCGTCGGGGTGAAGCGCGAGGAGCACGACGGCCAGCGGGTCCACGCGGTCGTCGGCGTCCCCGCCGAGGCGCTCCGGGTCAACAAGCAGCACGTGCGCAAGGCCCTGGACGGAGCGGTCGAGAGCCTGATGATCGTCTCCGAGCCCTTCGCCGTGGCCTACGGCATGGATGCGCTCGTCCATTCGATGATCATCGACCTCGGGGCGGGGACGACCGACTTCTGCGTGATGAACGGCCGCCTGCCCACCGACGACGACCAGCGCACGCTCCCCCAGGCCGGCGACTGGATCGACGAGCAGCTGATGCGGCTGGTCCGCGACCGCCACCCGCAGGCGAGCGTGTCGATCCACATGATCCGCACCTGGAAGGAGGAGGGGAGCTTCGTCGGGCAGACCAAGACTCCGATCCTGGTCAAGGCGCCGGTCAACGGCAAGCCGACCGAGCTCGACATCACGACCGAGATGCGGCAGGCCTGCGAGGGGATCCTGCCGCCGCTCGTCGAGTCCATGCTCGACCTCCTCGCCCGCGTGCAGCCGGACTACCAGGAGAAGGTGCGCAACAACATCGTGGTCTCGGGAGGCACCGGCCTGATCCGCGGCCTCGGACCCCGCCTCGAGCAGGAGCTGCAGGCGGTGGGCGGCGGCAAGGTGCGGGTGGTCAAGGACCCCATCTACGTCGGCTCCGACGGCGGCCTGGCGATCGCCCTCGACGCCCCTGAGGAAGACTGGGAGAAGCTCGGCGCGTGAGGTGTGCTCGTGGTACGATCTCCTGTGGTGTGAAGCAGGAACCCTGCGGGAAAGGATGGCATGGATGAACGCGATCCCTCTCGAGGACAACGTTCACTACCCGGAGTCCGACGGCGAGCCGATGGCGGAGACCGAGGTCCATCTCGAAGAGCTGGTCTATGTGTGGCAAGCCCTGAAGGATCGGTTCGCGGAGGAGCCCGATGTCTTCGTGGGAGCCAACCTCTTCCTCTATTACCGGCGAGGCGATCCCACCGCGGTGGTGGCTCCGGACGGCTTCGTCGTCAAAGGGGTGCCGAAGCTCCTGCCGGGGAACCGGCGGCGCCGGAAGTACCTCCTCTGGGAAGAGGGCAAGGTGCCCTGCTTCGTGCTCGAGACGACTTCGGAGAGCACGCACGGCCAAGACGAGAAGAAGAAGGACATCTACGAGAAGCTCGGCATCGACGAATACTTCCAGTTCGATCCTTTGGGCGAGTATCTGAGCCCGCGGCTTCGGGGTTTCCGGCTGGTGGGAGGCCGCTATCGCCCGGTCCGGCCGGGGCCCGACGGCTCTCTCCTCAGCCAGGCCACGGGAGTCATCTTTCGCTCTGACGGATCTCAGCTTCGTCTGAGGGATGCAGCGACCGGCACTCCTCTGCTCCGTAAGGAAGAGGAGACGAAGGCCCGGCGCCAGGCCGAGGAAAAGGCCGCCACCGAGGCGAAGGCGCGGCAGCGGGCCGAGGAGAGGGTTCGAGCCCTCGAAGAAGAGCTCGCACGGCTCCAGCGCTCGACCGCCGGCTGAGCGGGCTCCCGCCCCTTCGGGGCTCTCGGGAGACCCTTCTCGGCCAACAGGAACGCGTTCCCGTTCGCCGAGACGCCCTTCTTGCTCAACGGGCGCCCCTTGTCGCTGAGCGGGGAGCCTTTCCCGTTGAACGGGAGACCCTTTTCGCTCAACGGAAGACCCTTCTTGTTGAACGAGAAGGCTTTCCCGTTCGACGAGAGACCCTTTTTGCTCAACGAGAGACCCTTCTTGCTCGACAAAAAGGCTCTCCCGTGAGCAAGTACTGCATGACGGTTCAACGAAAAGCCTCTCCCGTTCGACGAGAAGCCTCTCTTGTTGAACGGAAAGGCTTCCCCGTTCAACGGGAGACCCTTCTTGTTCGACAAAAAGGCTCTCCCGTGAGCAAGTACTGCACGACGGTTCAACGGAAAGCCCTCTCCCGTTCGACGGAAAGCCTCTCTTGTTGAACGGAAAAGCTTCCCCGTTCAACGAGAGACCCTTCTTGCTGAACAAAAAGGTTCTCCCGTGAGCAAGTACTGCATTATCTCCCGACGGGAGAGCACTCTCGTTCCTCGAAAAGGTGTTCCCCTTCGACGGGTGACCCTTCCCGTTCCACGAGAAGGATCGGCGCTCACCTCCCAAGTACCGGCCCCCGCCCGAGCGCCCGCGCCACCGCGCCGCCCGCCGCGCAGGTCAGGACGGCCCAGACGAGCCCCACGAGCGCTGCCAGCACGAACCCTCCCCAGGGTGCGTCCGGCAGCGCGGCCAGCTCCTGGGCTTTCTTCACCAGGTCATCGCCGCGCAGAACCTCTCCCCAGGGAGGGAGCCGCGTCACCAGGATCGAGCCGATCTCGTAGGCATCCCCGGTCAGAGAGAGGAACGGCGCGAGAGCGAGGGGCAGGGCGAGCCCGAACAAGACCGGCCGCCCGGCGGCGCCCGCCCGGCGCAGCAGCCAGACGCCCGGAAAGAGGGTCAGGAGGAAAGGGCCGAGGTCGGTGGCTATATAAATAAGGTCGCTGCCGCGGGTGTCGAACCCCGACAGGCGCCCTGCGTACTCCCCGCCGGCCGTGACGAAGGAAAAGACCCGGGCCAGCAGGGCGCCGCCGTACTGCGGCGCGATCTCCAGCCGCGTCACCGCGCCCCCGGTCGCGAGGCAAGCCGCCGCGTGCAGCAGCTCGTGGACCGGCACGTACACCCACCACCCCACCGCCAGCCCGAGCAGGACGAGCACAAGCCCGCGAAAGCCGCGATCGAGGCAGCGTTCGAGGCCGCGGAAGGCATCGAGGAAGAGGCGCACGCGATGAAGACTATCCCCATTGGGCGGTGGCGCCCCCTCTCCCGGGGGCAGGGGGGGCGATGGGAGAGGGGGTCGGGGGTGAGGTCAGCGCTCGATCGTGTACAGCGCGTCCGCTCCTGTCGCCACGCCGCTGTTCTCCGCCTGGATCGACCACTTGTCGCTCATCAGGTAGCGGATGCGGAAGGTGTTGACCGGCTCGAAGAGCCCCATCCCGAAGGAGACGTAGAGCTTCGGCGAGAGATATTTGGCCACCACGAGGGAGGCTTCGTTGAGCGATCCCTTGGTCTCGAGATGGGCCTCCTCGAGGCCGTAGCGGGCGGCGAGCTTCTTGGCCAGCATGTTGCCGCCGCGCAGACCCAGGGAAATGGCGGCGTTGGCCAGCCGGTCCCCTTCCTGCGGCTGGGCCTGTTCCAGCGGGTGGCCCAGCAGCAGATAGGCGAGCTGCTCCGACTGGGTCATCGTCGGGTCGGACCACAGGGTCACCTCCGGCTTCTCCAGGGAGCCCTTGGCCTCGATCCCCGCAACGGTGCCGTCGTCGGCCTTGCGCGAGGCCCGCAGATCGACGCCCGGATTGTTGACCGGGCCGGCGAAGTAGAGCCGGCCCCGCTCGATCGTCAGGTCCTGCCCGTAGGCTTTGAACGTTCCGCTGCTGACCGCGAGCTCGCCGGTGGCGCGGGTCACCGCGCCCGGCCGCTGGATCACCAGGACCGAGCCCGTCGGCTCGGCCTTGAGCCCCATGACCGCCACGTCGATGTCCTTGCCGAGGACGAAGCGGACCCGCGCGGTCAAGTCCATCCCCTTCTGCTCGGCCACGGCCTCCTGGCCGTCGTTGACGAAGACCACGTCCTTCGAGGCCTTCACCGGCCCCTTCTCGCCGCGCTTCTCGATGTTGATCTTCGCCTCGGGGATCACGATCTCGCCGGTGAGCTCGGCCTTCTGGCCCTGGGCGGTGAACGTGAGGTCCGGCGAGACCAGGGCGTGGATCTCCTCGGTGTCCGAGGCCACGAAGCGGCTCCCCTTGACGGCCAGGCGGACCGGCGTCTCGGGACTCGGCACTCCGGCCTGGCCGCTGATCGACAGGGTCCCTTTGCCGGAGCGGACGCTGCCGTCGATGGTCAGCGCGCCCGTGCCGTTGCCCACCGCGCTCAGGCGGGCGTCGCGCAGCTTGAGCCCGAACCGCGGCACGTCGGCCCGGGCGTTCTGGAGCTCCGCCCGGCCCACGAAGCGCGGCGATCCCACGGTGCCCGAGAGGGCGTACCCGCCGACGAGCGTACCCGCCGGGTCGTTGATCTCGGGCACGAACCCCTCGACGAAGGCGAGGTTGCGCAGGTTGACGTCGATGCGTCCGGACAGGGATTGGCTGGTGACGGCCACACCCGGGGCGAAGCGGGGGAGGCGGAGATTGGCGCTCAGGTTTCCGATATCCCGGATCACCAGGCTGGCGGTCGCCTGGCCGGCGCCTCCCGCCCCGGCCTGCGCCCGCACGAAGGCCTGCTCGAAGGGGAAGGCGACCGTCCGCCCGTCGCGCCCGGGGAAGCGCAGCTCGCCCGGTCCGGGCCGCA
>DASPXX010000266.1:0-24764 GCA_035637095.1 Thermoanaerobaculia bacterium | reverse complement strand
CGCCCTACGACGTGGACGGCGACGGCAGGCTGGACCTGCTCTTCACCTCCGGAGCGCTGGCGGACCGCCTGACCTTGCGGTGGTACCGGGGGGCCGGAGACGGCGGCTTCGAGCCGGTCCCGGCACAGACGCTGGCCGATTTCGGAACAGCGGTCGCCGTTCCGGCAGCGGGGCCGTTCTGCACGCTCTCCTGCTGCCGGCGCTGAGGCGATCGCGAGAAGCGGCCCGGCAGAATTGCTAGTCTCGCGAGGATGCGGTCGTTCGGACGCCTCCTCGCGATCTTTCTTCTCTGGACGGCCACGTGGTGGCTGGTCCTCGGGGCGCTCCTGCACCCTCTGCTTCCAGGCGGATGGCTGACGGTTTTGGGCGCGGCGGCCGTCTGTACGGCTCCGCTTCTGGGGATGATCCGGAGCCGGACGGGCAACGGGTATCCGTCGGCGCTCAAACGGCGTCTGGTCGTCCACCCCTTCTGGTACGCCCAGCTTTTCCTTCCTCTCCTCGGGATCTCCGGGCTGGTGGGCGCGCTGGCGGGCCTGCCCTTCGGAGTGAGCGGGCTCGCCGGCCGCTGGGCGCTGGCGGCCGCCGCGGCGAGCCTGGCGGCGCTCGGGCTCGCCGGGTACGCCACCACGCGCTGGCTCCGGATGCGCCCTCTGGAGGTCCGCCTGGACCGTCTCCCGCCGGGGCTCGACGGGATGCGGATCGCGCAGATCTCCGACCTGCACGTGGGACCGCACACCTCGCGCCGGTTTCTGGCGCGGGTCGCGGCGGCGGTCCGCGATGCACGGCCGGACCTGATCGCGGTCACCGGGGATCAGGTGGACGACTACGCGCGGGACGTCGAGCACTTCGCCGCGGCCTTTCGCGGGCTCTCGGCGCCGCTGGGCGTCTTCGCCATTCCGGGCAACCACGACGTCTATGCGGGATGGACGGCGGTCCGGCAGGGCCTGGAGACGATGGGGATGACGGTGCTGGTCAACCGCGCGGTCCCGCTGGAGCGCAACGGGTCCCGCTTCTGGCTGGCGGGGACGGGCGATCCCGCGGGACGCGGCGGCTCCGCGGTCGCGCCGGACATCGCCCGGACGCTCTCGACCGTCCCGCCGGACGGCTTCACGATCGCGCTGGCGCACAACCCCGCGCTCTGGCCGGCGCTGGCGCAGCGCGGCGTCGAGCTGACGCTCAGCGGGCACACGCACTACGGCCAGCTCGCGATTCCCCGACTGGGATGGAGCCTCGCCTCACCGTTCGTCAAGCACGCCATGGGCACGCACCGCCAGAACGGCTCCTTCCTCTATATCAATCCGGGAACGAACTACTGGGGGATCCCCTTCCGCATCGGCACGCGGCCCGAGGTGACTCTCCTGACCCTGCGGATCACCGCCCCTGGTTCTCGGTGACCACCAGCTTCATGGTCATCCCCTTCATCGAGTGGTTGCCGATCGGGCAATAGACCTTGTACTCACCGGCCTGAAGGGTGACGTCGAGGCTGCCGGTCTCTTTCGGCCCCACGACGGCCGACAGCATCGCCTCGATCCCCGGTCCCTCGATCTTGAAGCTGTGCTTCTTCTGCCCCTGGTTGTGCACCTGGAACGTGGTCGGCCCCGCCTGGATGGTCGTGGGCATCTCGATCTTGTACTCGCTCAAGGTGACCTCGACCGGGGCGGCGGCCTTTTGGGGCTCTTCCGCCCCGCGGGCGGCGGTGAGGGCGAGGAGGACGAGGGGAAGGAGGAGGGCGAGGGGCTTCAGTCTCATCTTGGGACTCCTTGGACGTTGTCGGATAGCAGGATACCAGGATCGGAAGCTCATCCTTCGTCGTCCTCCTCCAGTCCCGTATCGGGCATCGATCCATACCGGCGCGGACTGTCCGCTTCCGCAACGCTCTGCTCAGACAGAGGAATGCCCACCGGATATGGGCTCCCTTCCTCCAGTTGCAGAAGCGCAACCCACTTCCCGAGCCAGACTGGAGCATTCGGCAAATCTCGAACGGCCTGGTTCTCGAGGCTGGCCGACACGAAGGTCGCGAGCGATTCTCTTTCTTTGCACCTCTTCACGAGGTTCCGAAACAGACCTTCTCGCACGGCAACAGCGCGAGCCTGTTCGTAGTTGGAGCCGCCGCCGAAAAAGGATCGCGGAATTCCTTCCCAGGCGTACTGCACCGAGGCGATGTTCTGCTGACAGGCTTCGAGCGCCCTCAAGAGCTTCCTGACTCTACCGGCGTTCCCGGGAAGAATCACCAGGGCTCCGGTCAAATCCGCCGAGGGAGGGAGCACGTGAGCATGGAGGACTCTCTCGATGAAATCCTGTACCTCTTTCTCCGCGAGCAGATTCTCCAGCTCCTCGCCTGCCGCCCGGCGGGTGCGCATCGAAAGGCTCTGATCCAGGCTGATGAGCATGAGTTGGAGCGCCTCCTGCCTGGAATGCTCGCGAGAAAGGCGTTCAGCGACCTGAGGAAGGTCCACGTCCTCAACGAACTCCAGGTCGTTGGCATCCCCGAAGAGGAACGGGAAATCCTCCAGATCGCAAGGTTCCGCGTTCCCGCCTGTCCCGACGCGGAGAGAGACGATCTGTTCCCCATCGAGCAGCAGAGCAACGCCAGCACGGCCGGAAACGACTGCTTGCATCAGAACACCTCCATTTCCACACCGGCCCGTTCCAGGTTCTCCCGTAGAGCTTCCAGGATTGCCGGGCTCAGATTGTTGGTTGCCTCGATCGTGATCTGCTCGATGGAATGGACCGACAGCGGACCCCAGATGTGGACTTCCACAAAATGGTCCTGCTCCGGGCGCAGGCCCCGGCGGAGCAGGAGCCTTGCAAACTCAGCTTCGGGTAAAGAGGATGGCAGCTTGCTCGTGAGCTTGGCCACGCAGAGCTTCGCCCGATCGGGCCAGAGGGCACGGTAACCCGGACGAGGGTCGTAATTGCAGCGCTTGAGGAAAAGGGTGGAATTCTCCTCGAACAGCTCAGGGCGGCATCGTATCGCTCCTTGAGCGCCTGCTGCTCGCGCAGGGCCGCCCGGACGTTGGGGAACGGTACAGGCCTCGCGCAGTGAGGGCAATGTTCCCGGTCTGGGGAGATCGAGTTGCCGCAGTGGTCACATCTATCCAGGCTCATTTCGTGCCATTCTACTACTCTTCTCGGGGAGCGGGCAACAATCATACCTTGAGACCGTAGCGTTCCATCTTGATGGCCAGGCCGTTGCGCGAGAGACCGAGGACCCGGGCGGCCTGCGATTTGTTGCCGTGGGTGCGGCGGAGGGCCTCGCGGATGGCGGTCTGCTCGCAGGCGCCGACCAGGCGGTCGAGATCGAGGTCCGAGCCCGCGTCGACCCGCGAGGTCACGAGCGTGCCGTTGCGCACCCTCTCGGGGAGCAGGTTGATGTCCACCGGACGCCCGGGCGGCGCCATGTAGACGAGCTGGCGGGCGATGTTCTCCAGCTCGGACAGGTTTCCCGGATAGTCGTAGTTGAGGAGCGCCGACATGGCCTTGACCGTGATTCCCTGCATCCGCTTGCCGGTCTCGTGGCAGAACCGGTTGACGCACGACTGGATGAGGAGCGGGAGGTCCTCGCGCCGCTCGCGCAGAGGGGGCACCTCGATGGTGACCTGGGACAGGCGGTAGGCCAGGTCGGCCCGGAAGAGGTCGCGGGCCACCACGGCTTCGAGCGGCGTGCGGCTGCCGGCGACGATGCGGACGTCCACCTTCTGCGAGGCGTTGCTCCCGGTGGGCTCCACCTCGCCGGAGCGGAGGAAACGGACGAGCCGCGCCTGCACCTCCAGCGGCAGCTGGTCCACCTCGTCGAGGAAGAGGGTCCCGCCATGGGCGAGGAGGAGCTTGCCCTCGCGGCGCACCGGCCCCCCCTTGCCCGGCACCTCGGCCCCAAACAAATCGGCCTCGATCTGCACCGGCCGCGCCCCGCCGCAGGTCGCGACCACGAACGGGCCGTGGCGGCGCCCTCCCGACAGGTGGAGCGAGCGCGCCAGGAGCTCCTTGCCCACGCCCGGCTCGCCGAGCAGCAGGACGTGCACGCCGGGGTCCACCGCCGTGCGGAGCTGCTCGACCACCTGCTTCATGAGCTGCGACTGGCCGACCACGAGGCCAGGGTCGAGCACCAGGTCCTGCTGCCCCGGGTGCCCGGGCAGGATCGGCTCGTACCACCCCACGTGATGGACCAGCCCGAGCACGAGCAGGTGCCCCAGGGTGCGGAAGGCAGGCACCGGCGTCCAGTCCCCGTCGGGACGGTAGGCCGGGAAGGCCGCGGTCAGGGTGTAGGTGCGCTCCATGGCGCCGAAGGAGTGATAGCAGACCCAGGCCGGCGCACCCGCCAGCTCTCCCTCGAAGGCGCCCCCCCGGTGCAGGTTGTGACCGGCGTCGCGATGGGCCAGGAGCTGCTCGGTCAGCCTCTCGCCGCTCGCCAGCCAGACCGGATCGGTGCTGACCACCAGCTTGAGGCCGGCGCTCTCCATCTCCCCCTGAAGGAGGAAGAAGACGCCGCCGCCGAAATCGGCGAGCACCTCCTCCATCAAGGTCTCGGAGGTCGTGCGGCTCTCGGTATCGGCGAGCACCCACTCGCTCAACCGGCTCAGGTGCTCGACCATGCGCTCGGGGGAGATGCGGGGCGGACCGGACGGTCGCGTCTCGACGGGAGGCGGCGGCTCTCTGTCCTGTGCCGGCACCACGTCCTCCACCAGGAGGGTGACCCCGCCGACGCGGATCTCGTCCAGGACTTCCAGCAGCGCCTCACGCACCTTGCGGCCGCTCACCAGCAGGCCCTTGCGCGTGCCGAGGTCCTCGATGCGCAGCTCGTGCCCGTCGTAGCGCAGGATGGCGTGCTTCTGGGCCACCCCCGTGTAGGGGAGATAAATGTCGGCCTCGGGCACGCTCCCGATGACCAGCTCGCTCCGGTGGATGGGAAAGCGCCGGACGCCGTCCGGTGAGTAGGCAACCAGGCGGAACATCGGCGAAGAGTGTATCCTATCGCCCACTGTGAATGACCTCTTCCTCCGCGCCTGCCGCGGCGAGACGACCGAGCGACGGCCGGTGTGGATGATGCGACAGGCCGGCCGCTATCTGCCGGAGTACCGTGCGGTCCGCGAGAGGGCCGACTTCCTGACCCTCTGCAAGACGCCCGAGCTGGCGGCCGAGGTGACGATCCAGCCGGTCCGCATCGTGGGGGTCGATGCCGCCATCCTGTTCGCCGACATCCTGCTCCCTCTGGAAGCCATGGGAGCCGAGCTGGTCTTCGCCAAGGGGGACGGCCCGACCTTCCCCCACCCCGTGCGCACGCGCCAGGACGTCGAGCGCCTCCGCGTGCCCGAGGTCGAGGAGTCGCTGGGCTACGTCTTCGACGCCCTGCGCCTGGTGCGCCGCGAGCTCGACGGCGTGGTGCCGGTCATCGGCTTCGGCGGCACGCCGTGGACGCTGGCCGCCTATCTGGTGGAAGGGGGGGGCTCGAAGGACTGGTCCCACCTGCTCACCTGGAGCTACGAGGACCCCGCGGGGCTCGCCCTGCTCCTCGACCGTATCGCCGACACCTCGATCGCCTACCTGCGCGGCCAGATCACCGCGGGAGCCCAGGCCCTGCAGCTCTTCGACACCTGGGGAGGCATCCTCGACCTGGAGCGCTGGCGCTCGATCGCCCTGCCCCCGCTGCGCAAGATCGCCGAAGCCATCCGCGGGACCGTCCCGCTGATCTACTACGTCAACGGCGGAACGCATCTATTAGAAGGAATGCGCGACCTGCCGGTCGACGTCCTCTCGGTCGACTGGCGGCTGCCGCTCGGGAAGGTCCGGCAGGTGGTCGGCAACCGCGTCCTCCAGGGGAACTTCGATCCCGCGGCGCTCCTCGGCCCGATCCCCGAGATCGAGCGCCGCGTCGCCGCCCTCCTCGAAGAAGGCAAAGGCGGCGGCCACATCGTGAACCTGGGGCATGGGATTCTCCCGCGGACGCCGGTCGAGCATGCGCGGACGTTCGTGGAGGCGGTCAAGGGGACCCTCACCCCCGGCCCCTCTCCCGCAAGCGGGAGAGGGGTGTAGGTTAGAAGAGACCTTCGGGAAAACGTGGCGCCCTCTAACCCTCTCCCCTCTCCCACTTGTGGGAGAGGGGCTGGGGGTGAGGGCCTACTCCGACCGCAGCGCCACCACCGGCTCCACCTCTGTCGCCCGCTGGGCCGGCAACCAGTTCGCCACCAGGGCCACCGTCAGGAGCACCAGGGGCACGACCACCAGAGTCACCGGATCGAAAGGCTTTCCGCCGTAGACGAAGGCCGCGAGACGTTCCGAGAGCCACCAGATCAGCACCACGGCGAGGGCCAGACCCAGCGCCACGCCGGCCAGCACGAGCGCCATCCCCTGCCGGATCACCAGGCCCAGCACCTGCTGCCGACGCGCCCCCAGAGCCATGCGGATGCCGATCTCGTGCGTCCGCTGCGCCACCGAGTAGCTGATCACGCCGTAGACGCCGATCGCGGCCAGGAGCAGGGCGGCTCCGGCGAAGATCCCGAGCAGCACCGTCTGGAAGCGGGAGCCCGCCAGCGCCTCCGAGACCACGCTCTCCAGGGGACGCACCCGCTCGATCGGCAGATCGCCGTCGATCGAGCGCACCGCCTCGCGCACGGCGCCCCTCAGCAGGGCAGGATCCCCGGCCGTCTTGACGACGATCGACAGCTGGCCGCCGATGGGATTCTGGAGCTGCGGCCAGTAGACCTCCGCGCCGGAGTCCTGGTCCAACGCGCGATGGCGGACGTCGGCCGCCACCCCCACGACCTCCATCCATTGCACCTCGGGTCCGCCGGCGTCGCCGAAGGTGATGCGCTTGCCGATCGGGTCCTCGCCGGGCCAGATCCGGTCCGCCATGGTCTTGTTGATGACGATCACGAGCGGGGCCTTCGGGTCGTCATGGGGGGTGAAGACGCGGCCCCGGAGCACGCGGACGCCCATGGTCCGGAAGAAGTCCGGAGTGACGAGCCGGATGTTCGCATGGAGGCTGCTCTCGGTGGACGATGTGTCCGGACGCCCCTGGACCGAGAAGGCGAGGACGAAATCGTTGCCGCCGAGCGGCAGCGGGAAGACCGTGTCGGCCGACTGCACCCCCGGAATTGCCCGTAGACGGTCGAGCAGCTCCCGGGTGAACGCGATCTGGCGCTCCTGTTGCTCGTACTTCTGATCCGGCAGCGCGATCTCGGCCGTGAGGACTCCCTCCGGATGGAATCCGGGATCGACGGCGCGCAGGCGCGCGAAGCTCCGCAGCAGCAGTCCGGCCCCCACCAGGAGGACCAGGGCGACCGCCACCTCGCCGAGGACCAGGAGGTTGCGCAGGAGCCGGCCGCGGGCGCCGCCGGCCACCGCCCTCCCCCCCTCCTTGAGGGCGCCGAAGAGACCTCCGCTGGTCGCCGAGAGTGCGGGCGCCAGACCGAAGACGAGGCCGGTCACCAGCGAGACGAGGAGGGTGAAGAGGAGGACGCGGCCGTCGAGCCCGATCGCCTGCCGGCGCGGCAGGTCCTCGCCATAGAGCGCCACCAGGACCTGGACCGCCCAGCTGGCGAGCAGCAGACCGAGAGCGCCCCCCACCAGGAAAAGGACGAGGCTCTCGGTGAGCATCTGGCGGACCAGGCGCACCCGTCCCGCCCCGAGGGCGGTGCGGACCGCGATCTCCCGCTCCCGCGAGGCGAGGCGCGCCAAGAGGAGGTTCGCCACGTTGGCGCAGGCGATGAGCAGCACGAACGTCACAGCGGCGAGCAGCAGGACGAGCGCCGGGCGCACGCCCTCGACGAGAGCGTCGTGCAGCCGGCGCACCTCCGTCGTCCAGCCGTGGTTGGAGTCCGGATACTGGCGCTCGAGGCGGGCGGCGATGGTCTTCATCTCCGCCCGTGCCCTCTCCAGGGTGACGCCGTCCTTCATCCGCGCGAAGACGGAAAGGAAGTGGCCGCCCCGCGACTCGGGCGGGAAGTCCCAGGGGAGCGGCAACCAGATCTGCTGCTGGGAACGGGACTCGAACCCGGGCGGCATGACTCCGATCACGGAGTAGCTCTCGCCGTCGACCGGGATCTGCCGGTGCAGGACTCCGGGGTCCGACCCGAAGCGGCGATGCCACAGGTCGTCGGAGAGGACGGCAACCTTGGGACCGCCGGGCCCCCCCTCCTCGGGGAGGAAGCCCCGCCCCAGCGCGGGCTGGACTCCGAAGACGCGGAAAAAGTCCGGCGTCACCCGCGCCCCGGGCACCGCCTCGGGGCGCTCGCCCCCGGTCAGGTTGAACCGGCCCTGGGAGACCGCGGCCATGCTCTCGAACACCTGGTTCTGGCGCCGCCAGTCGTCGAAGTTCGGCGGCGCGACGCTGAACCGCGGAAAGCCCAGGCCGGGATTGCTCTCCAGGATCAGGACGATCTCGTCGGGATCGGGGTAGGGCAACGGCTCGAGCAGCACACCGTTGACCACGCTGAAGATCGCCGTGTTCGCCCCGATCCCGAGAGCCAGGGTGAGGAGCGCCACCGCCGAGGTGGCGGGGCTGCGGAGCAGTGTCCGGAAGCCGAAGCGGATGTCCTGCCAGATGGTGTCCAAGATGCCATCTCCTCGAAACCTGGGCAACCACAAGGGTTGCCCCTACACCGAACCGTAGGGGCAGGCCTTGTGCCTGCCCTTCATCTCCACCTACTCCGACCGCAACGCCACCGACGGCTCCACCCGCATCGCCCGCCGGGCCGGCAGCCAGTTGGCCACCAGGGCCACGGCGAGCAACACGAGCGACACGGCCGCCAGGGTCGGTGGATCGAGAGCACGGCCTTTATAAAGAAGAATCCCGATGCGGTCGGAAAGCTCCCAGAGAACGAGCACCGAGAGGAAGAGACCGAGCGCGACGCCGGAGAGCACCAGGGACATCCCCTGGCGGATCACCAGGCGCAGCACCTCCGCCCGGCGCGCGCCGAGAGCCATCCGGATGCCGATCTCGTGCGTCCGCTGCACCACCGAATCGCTGATCACGCCGTAGACGCCGATCGCGGCGAGGAACAGGGCGACTCCCGAGAAGAGGCCGAGCAGCACGGCCTGGAAGCGGGAGCCCGAGAGCGACTCCGCGACCAGGCTCTTGAGGGTGCGCACCCGCTCGACCGGCAGGTCGCCGTCGATCGCGCGCACCGCCTGGCGCACGGCGCCGGCCAGCCGGGTGGGCTCCCCCGAGGTCTTGAGCAGGATCGACAACGGGCCGCCGACCGGGTTCTGGAGCTGCGGCACGTAGACCTCGGCGTCGGCCTCCTGGTCCAAGGCCTGATGGTGGATGTCCGCCACCACGCCCACGACCTCGTTCCAGACCCACTCCGAGCGCGGGGCCGAGCCGCCGAACGTGAGCCTCTTGCCGACCGGATCTTCGCCCGGCCAGGTGCGGTCCGCCATGGTCTTGTTGACGAGGACGACCGGAACGGAGGCCGGATCGTCCCGGGCGGTGAAGACCCGGCCCCGGAGCACGCGGATGCCCAGGGTGCGGAAGAAGCCGGGAGTGACCAGCCGGACGTGGGTGGTGGTCTCCGCGCCGGGCGGCGGCTCCGGCCGCCCCTGGACGACGTAGGCCCTGACGTGGTCGTAGCCGGTGAGCGGCAGCGGGGAGACCGTGTCGGCGGACTCGACCCCCGGAATCGCCTGCAAACGGTCGAGCAGCTCCTGTGTGAAGACGATCCGCCGCCCGTCGTCGGAGAACTTCTTGGCCGGCAGCGCGATCTCGGCGGTGAGCACTCCCGCCGGGCGGAACCCGGGATCGACCGCGCGCAGCCGCGCGAAGCTCTGCAGCAGCAGCCCCGCCCCAACCAGGAGAGCCAGGGCGACCGCGACCTCGCCGACGACCAGGAGGTCACGGACGAGCCGGCCGCGCGCGCCGCCCGCCACCGCCCGTCCGCCTTCCTTGAGAGCCCCGAAGAGCTTCCCGCGGGTGGCGGAGAGCGCCGGCACCAGGCCAAAAACGAGCCCGGTCGCCAGAGAGAGACCGAGGGTGAAGAGGAGGACGCGCCCGTCGAGACCGATCTCCTGCTCGCGCGGCAGGTCCCTGCCATAGAGCGCCACCAGCACCCGCGTCGCCCAGAAAGCCAGGAGCAGCCCGAGGGCACCGCCGGCCAGAAAGAGCACCAGGCTCTCCGTGACCATCTGGCGGACCAGCCGCGCCCGCCCGGCGCCGAGAGCTGTCCGCACCGCGATCTCCCGCTCCCGCGAAGCCAGCCGCGCCAAGAGGAGATTGGCCACGTTGGCGCAGGCGATGAGCAGCACGAAGGCCACCGCGGCGAGGAGCAGCAGGAGAGCCGGGCGCACCTCCTCGACCAGGACGTCGGAGAGCGGGATCAGGAGCGTCGTCCAGCCGGTGTTGGACTCCGGATACTGCCGCTCGAGGCGGGCGGCGAGCGCCGCCATCTCCGCCCGCATCTCCTCCAGGGTGACGCCCGCCTTCATGCGGCCGACCGCCTGCAGGAAATGCCCGCCCCGCGTCTCCGGCTTGAAGTCCCAGACGAGCGGCGTCCAGATCTCGCTCTGTGAAGGCAGGCCGAACCCGGGAGGCATGACCCCGACCACAGTCGTGCTCTCGCCGTCGATCTCCACCTGCCGGTTCAGGATGCCGGGATCGGACCCGAAGCGCCTCTGCCAGAGCTCCCGGGAGAGGACGGCGACCCGGGCCCCCCCGGGCCGTCCCTCCTCGGCCAGGAAGCCGCGGCCCGGCGAGGGCCGGATCCCGAGCACACGGAAGAATTCGGGCGTCACCTGCGCCCCCTGCACCGTCTCGGCGTGCTCCCCTCCGGTCAGATTGAAGCGGTGCTCGTGGATCGCCGTCATGGCCTCGAACATCCGGTTCTGGCGGCGCCAGTCGTCGAAGTTGGGAGGCGCGTCGCTGTAGCGGGGGAATCCCCGGGCCGGATTGCTCTCCATGATGAGGACGAGCCGGTCGGGCTCCGGGTAGGGCAGCGGCTTGAGCAGCACGCCGTCGACCACGCTGAACAGGGCCGTGTTCGCCCCGATCCCCAGAGCCAGGGTGAGGAGCGCCACGATCGACGTGGCGGGATTGCGGACGAGCGTCCGGAATCCGAAGCGGATGTCCTGCCAGAGGGTGTCCAAGGATGGTGTCTCTCCGGAGAGGAGAGTAACAGAAGGAGCCCTCACCCCCGGCCCCTCTCCCGCGAGCGGGAGAGGGGTGTAGGTTAGGGGGGTTCTAAGAGATCTCAGGTTCCGGCTGTTCGGCTAACCCTCCCCCCTCTCCCACTTGTGGGAGAGGGGCCGGGGGTGAGGGCTGCACCGCGTACCGCTCGCTCCCCAGCATCGCCGTCGCCATCGCCTTCCAGAGCATCGCGAGGCCGTTCAGGAGGAACAGCGAGACGTAGGTGAGCAGGATCCCCAACAGGAAGCAGAGGCCCGCCTCGGCCGGGCTGTCCACCCACCAGAGCATCACGCCATCCCACTCGATGAAGCTCAGGGGATAGAGGAACGGCACCAGGAGGAACGACATGGACAGGGCGACCAGGGTCACCGTCGCCACGAAGGTGATGAGGCTCAGGGGGAACTTGAGCGCCAGGAAGATCATCCCCGTCCACGTGACCCGGTTGCCGAGGAACTCCTCGACGTCGCGCCGGAAGCCCTGGCCGGTCTGAAAGGGAGCCGTCCCCATGGGCGGCACCGCCGCGCCGAGCAGCCCGATCGCCAGCCGCCGCTCCAGAGCCGCCAGCCACCAGCTCCCCAGCAGGATGAGGCCCAGGATCGGCAGGCCCAGGATCGTAATCATCAGCCCGAGGCTCAAAGACAGGCCGGTGATCAGGAAGACGAAATAGGCCATCCCCAGCGGGAACGCCAAGAGCAGATAGACCAGGTTCGTATATGAGCGCGCCTGGAACGGCGCGAGAGCGAGCTGCGCGACAAGAGCACGACGCCTGGCCTCGGGAGCATCCTGACCCTCCTGGAGACCACCGGCGGGAATCAAAGCGTTCATGGACCACCTCCTGGGATAACAGGACGAGGCGGGGGGCGGGAAGGTTTCAAGGGCCACGCCTGCAAGCGTTCCCCCGCAGGAGATGGACTGGGGTATCGGCGATAGAATCCACCCATGTTCCTCGACGGCTTCATCGTCCGCCTGCGCGAGTACGGCGTCCCGGCCAGCATGACCGACACGCTGGACTTCTACAAAGGCCTGGAGAGGGGGCTGGCGCCGGATCTCGAATCGCTCTTCCTGTTCGCCCGCCTCTGCTTCGTGCGCCGGGTCGAGCACATGGATGACTTCGAGCGCGCCTTCCTTTTCCATTTCTTCGGGATCGACGTGCCGCGCGTGGCGCCGGGCGATCCGGAGCTGCTCAACACGCCGCAGTTCCGGGAGTGGCTCAAGCAGGCGGTCCAGCAGGGCGAGCTGCCGCCGCAGGCCCTCTGGACCATGTCCCAGGACGAGCTGATGCGCCGCTTCTGGGAGACTCTCCAGAAGCAGATGGAGGAACACCATGGAGGCAGCCGCTGGATCGGCACCGGCGGCAACTCGCCATTCGGCCATTCCGGGAACGCCAAGGGAGGCGTCAATGTCTTCGGAGGCGGCGGCAACCGCTCGGCGCTCAAGGTGATCGGCGAACGCAAGTACGTCGAGTATTCGGACGCCAACCTCCTGCACGGCGCGAACGTGGCGCAGGCGCTGGCGGCCCTCAAAAGCATGGTCCCCACGGGTCCGCGCGACCAGCTCGACCTCGACCAGACGATCTACCAGAGCGCCCGAAACGGCGGCGAGATCGACCTGGTCTTCCGGCAGGACCTCCTCGACCGCATCGAGCTCGTGCTGCTGATCGACAACGGCGGAACTTCCATGCTCCCCTGGGTCCACCTGACGCGCCTGCTCTTCTCCAAGGTCAAGAACCGCTTCAAGCGGGCGGACACCTACTTCTTCCACAACACCATCTACGGAACCGTCTGGAAGGATGCGCAGCGCCGCATTCCGCTCTCCACCGAAGCTCTCTTGAAGAGGAACCAGGACACACGAGTCCTGATCGTGGGAGACGCCACCATGGCGCCGGAGGAGCTCACCTACGCCCGCGGAGCGATCTCGTTCTACGCGGACGATTCCGAAGCGAGCCTCACCTGGCTGCAGCGTCTGCGCGACCGGTTCCGCCACTCGGTCTGGCTCAACCCGATCCCCAAAGAGAGCTGGGGAAGCGCCTACGGCCGCTTCACCCTCCACAAGATCCGTGAGCTCTTCCGTATGGAAGACCTCACCCTCGGAGGGCTCAAGCGGGCGGTGGAGTATCTGGGGCGGAAGTAGGGCCCCCATCCGTGAAGCGGGCTCTGGTATGCTGAAGTCGTACCACCGGCCGGCCCCGTCTCCAAATGGGACTGGCGCGCCGCAAGCGCCCATTAGCATCGGCTGGCGCGTCGCGGTGTGGAAGCGGTAAGGAGAAGCGAATGGCAGAAAGCACACTCACCGAAGTCCAGCGACTGGTGGAGCGACTCTCCCCCTCCGAACAAGCGCGCTTGTTGTCCACGTTGGCACTTCGCATCGGCGCCATGATGACGTCGACAACCTCTCCAGTCTCCGTGACCCCGGCAGACGCTACGGAGACATGGGAGGAATTCTTCCGTCTTGGCGACACCCTCACCGTCAGCGACGCAGAAGAGTCAGGCACCTTGACGGCCGCCGTGTTGGCGATGCGGCGGTGACTCGATGTACACGGTGGATGCCAGTGTGTGGGTCAACGCCTTTGACCGACGAGAACCTGGCCATCTGATCAGTCGCCAATTCCTTGAAGTCGTACAGAGGCAGGCACTCCCTATCGTTGTACCCAACTTGGTGTTGGCCGAGGTGGCTGGAGCGATCGGCCGCACGCGTCGTACGCCAGTGCAGGCACAAGAGTTCGCAGTGGCGCTGAGTCGGCTGCCGCATGTGACAGTCCGGGTGCTGGACGAGGTGTGTGCTCTCCACGCTCTCACCTTGGCGGCGCAGCAGGGCCTGCGCGGTGCCGATGCGGTCTATGCGGCTGTCGCGCATGATGCCGGGACTACGCTCGTCACGTTGGACAATGAGCACCTGACGCGGCTCGTCAACCTTCTGCCGGTCTGCACTCCGGCCGTGGCACTGGCAGCGCTTCCATCTCAGCCCTGACAACCAGAGCCGGGGCAGAGCGGCAACGAGCACAGCTGACCGTAGCTATCTCGGCCGCTGTCGCTCGAAGAAAGCCCAGATCACTGCCGGTCCGTTCAGGTCCTTGGGCGTCGGGCCTAATATTCGCGGATAGCGCGAGTACGGTTGAGGTATGCCATGCCCGCCGCCGAGAACGGCCATCAGCTCCACCTCAACCTTGGAGCCGTTGCGCCAGAGCACCTGCTCGACGTGATCTTCGTGAGCCACTTCAGGCGTACCGGTGATGTGATTGAGGTCCGCAAGGTATTGCCCGGACTCTCGCGACGACCGGACCTTGCCGCGCCTGTACATGCCGAAGAACTTGACCTCTCCCCCATCGAACGGATTCAAGGGATCCTTCGTACCGTTCATGATCATGACGGAGGAAGTGCCTTGCCCCGCGGGCTTGCATTTGAAGTTCTCCGGCACCGGCATGTTCGCCGCCACCGCCGCAACTGCGCGAAAGCGGGAAGGAGCTTCGAGCGCCAGGCGAAACGCCATTTGGCCGCCACGGGAAGCGCCGGCCGCAAACACGTGGTCCCGATCGACACCGATTTCGGTGATGAGCTTGTCGGCCAATCCCGTCAAGAATCCCACGTCGTCGATGTTCAGCTTGTTCGCACTGTAGTCACCGATAATGTTACACCCGTTCCAATGGCCCTCGTACCCATCGGGATAGACGACCGCAAAGCCCTGTTCGTCCGCGAGGCGCTCGAACCCATACCCCGTCGCCCTTCGCATATGCGCGCCGTTTTCACCCGAGCCGTGCATCACCACCACAAGCGGTGCACCTCTCGGCAGCCCCTGCGGCACGTAGGTCAGGTACGTCCGCTTCCGTCCGCCCACCTCGAGGGTCCCCTTGGTCACCTTGCCGGACAGGCGTGGGACTTCGGGAGCAGGCGTGTAGACGAAGTAGCCGAACAGTGCAACACCCAGCACAACGACGGCAACGATGACGATCAAGACCCAAAGGAAGAAGCGCAGAGCTTTTTTCATGGCGATCCAGCAGCGTGAAGTCGATTCATATTGTCTAGGTTTCTATCACGAAACAAACTTTTAGCCAGAACGAGGGTGGGCCGGCCCGTCCGGCCCACCGGGCCGGGCATCCCGGGGCTGAGGCCGCAGGCCGATGCCCTGGGTCAACAGCCCCTGCAGACCTGCGGCCGCGAGAACCTGAACCGAGAGCTTGGCCGCCTGCGGTGAAACTCTCGCGGCCTTTCAGGCCGCGGTAGTTGATCGCCTTTTCCCCCCAGGAAATCGGCCTGCGGCCGCGCTCGATTATCTCGAGGCAGGGGGAGTTCCTCGCCGATTTTCTTTGAGGGCTTCCCGACGGTTTCTCACGAGCGGTGACCGCCTTCCTCGAAGAGGCGAAGGATCTGCTGGTCGCCAAAGGTATCGTGCCTACGAGGCTGAAGTAGTTGGCGCCATTGCTCTGGTGCACACTCTCCACTGAAGGCGAGAGGGCCGCACCGCTCCTCCAAACCGCGACCTCTACGAGTCTCTCCTCCTCCATTCGGCAGGTCTGCGCCCTTACCCCCCGGCCTGCCTTAAGATACTACCTCAGTGTATGCCCGCAAAGTGGACAATGCACATGCCCGAAGGCGCAGCTAGCGCAAATGAAATGACCTTTAGAACAGGTCTTGCCTCCATATACATCTTTGCTCTTGCCGCAAGCATCGCAAATTCTCTGTGCCATCATTTCTCCTTATCCGGCTCAGATCGTTGTGTTACTCTCGCTGGCCCCCCTCGGCTCCGTGCTCCTCAGCGAGCACAAAACAGCCCAGAAAAGCAGCAATAGGTGAGATCATAGACATCCGAATTACCTTCCTAAGTATGGGGTGGACAGCCAATATTCCGGCGACTTTTGGCCCGATTTTGTTGTACAGTTCGATACAACTTCGGCCGACTGCCATCTTGATCAGCACTCGATCCCGAAATGCTCGGCACACCTGAACCTCCATTGCTTGGTCATCGCCACAGACTGCTGTAACCACGAAGCATGCCCCCTTCTTCTCCTGTGCCTCCTGTTGGGCTTGCGCTCGCATAAGGTCGTATACTGAAGCCTGACCGAAATTCTTAAGGCAGATCGTGGCGGCTTTTCCTTCTGGAGAATCGGCCATTGAGGACCCGTAGTACTCGAGGACTTCCCTCGAGGCCTCATGTCCCAGTGAGCCCATTGAGAATATGACGAGCGCTCTAACTTCAGGATCCGAAAACACGTCAAGCATGCCCCTCAGGGCCACTGCGGCTTCCCTATTTCCTCGAGCGAGACTTAGCCCTTCGATTGCTGCATACGAGGCGTTAGCCCTCAGGCGGAATAACGAATCCAAAGGTGCCCACGGGAAATAAATCATCTTATCGTTGCGATCTTCAAATAACTGGCAGCCCATAAATGAGGCTAATGCATGGACTGCACGATCACTATTATCGCCATGAACGAGAAGAGCGCGTGTTGCAAAAAAACGTACTGGCCCCTTATCATTGCTACCAAAAACGATCTTCTCTAAGGCGCTACGAACCTCCTCCTCTAAGGGCTGGCCTACGCCGCCAGTGTTCAGCTTACCCAGGACTTCGAGCTTCCTTTCGACCGGAGCGAACTCAAGAGTTTTCAAGATTTCTGCTGGCTGCATAATGGCCTCCCTCGCTGCCCTCGACGGGTACGGGGCGGGCGGAGCTTGATATTGTGGCGGAGCGTAGGAGGATGCGAGGGCCTGCGGCGGCAGTGGCGGCGGTGTTGGAACGGAGGGCCGGGTAGGGAACGCGAGCCCGGCGACGGACTCGGCGGGCTGCCAAGCCGCCATTCCCTCCTGCCAGACCGAGTCGTCCTTCTTCAGGCTCCCCTCCTGAATCATCCTCCGCAGTTGCTCTTCAGAGACAGGCCCCTGCTGTTGCCCGTTCTTCGCGAGGTACCACATCAGTCCCTCCCTTCGATGGGGGCTGGCGCATCGCTTCTCTAGGCCAGCTCATTGCTTCTAAATCTCTGAATTCAATGTCACCTTTCGCTTCGCCGTATTACCGCCTGCGCTGGCTTCATCTCCTCCGCATACGTCCCCTATCTCGTTGATGCAGCACTATCATGGGCGATTTTCGCATGCTCGTCAACGTGCGGGCGGGTGCCGGTAAGCACCCCGGAGGGAACGTCAGTCCCCTTTCGTCTTATCCGCCACTGGAGGAGCCGTAAAGCCATGCCTGCGGTGAAGCTCTTCAGACGGTATCGCCCCGTCGGCCGGTTGCAGGGGAGTCTTATCCGGGGGGTTGTCGGGGGCTTATCGGTCAGACAGGTGTCGGCGAAGCCAGGACCGCCGCCTACTGGAGTGACCCAAACCGCCGTGGCCAGCGCAAATGACGTTGCCGGCGAGACGCCGGCGGTCCCAGGGGCGCAAGACCCGGCCGGTCTGGACGATCCCCGCGGAGCGATCTCGTTCTACGCGGACGGTTCCGAAGGCAGCCTCGTCTGGTTGCAGCGCCTGCGCGACCGGTTCCGTCACTCGGTCTGGCCCGACCCGACCCCCAAAGAGAGCTGGGGAAGCGCCTACGGCCGTTTCACGCTCCACAAGATCCGCGAGCTCTTCCGCATGGAAGACCTGACCCTCGGCGGGCTCAAACGGGAGGTAGAGTATCTGGGGCGGAAATAGGAGAAAGATGCCTTCAGGCCCTGCTACACTGGCTTCATGGCAGTCAAGGCACCCCTACAGCGTATCGAGACGGAGATCCCGTCTCAGCTCTTTGCCGAGATGCAGTCGCTCGTTGAGTCCGGCTGGTTCCGGAGCATCGATGAAGTGGTCCTCGATGCCTTACGGCGCTTTCTCGAGGCGCACCGGGAGGAGCTGATGGAGGGTTTCCTGCGCGAGGATGTGGAGCGGGTCTCCGTGGCCGCGACTGATGCCTGGCCTACCGGAGAACGCTGAACCCTCACCGCCCTGCTCCCGCCATCATCCGCAGGACGGCCTGCATCATCGTCGGGTCCTGCATCAGCCGGAGGACCGCGGGCTCGTTCATCAGCTCGTCGGGTTTCTTCGTCTTGAAGAGGTCCGAGAGCACGGCGAGCTCGCTGGTGACCGTTCCCCCCGCGAAGGCGAGCTGCACGGAGATCGACGGCTCCAGGGTCTCGACCTCGTGCCACCAGTTGGAGGGGATGAAGAGCGTGTCCCCCTGCCGCAGGCGGCATTCGAGGGCCGCGGCTTGGCGGAACATCGGAAAGGCTTCATAGTCCGGATGGTGGATGTCCACCTGGGTCTGTCTCTCGAAGTTGTCGAGCCCCGGGAACTGCGGGCCGCGCGGATAGAGGCGGTCGAACTGCGCCGGATCGAACAGCCAGACCTGCTTCGTGCCGCGCACCTGGCAGAGGAAGCCGTTCGACAGGTCGTAGTGCAGCGGCGTCACGCAGCCGGGCGTGCTGATCCACAGGCGCCGGAACGGCTCCGCCACGGCGCCGAGGCAGGCCGGCGTCCGCAGGTCGGCGCGCAGGGCCGGCACGGCGTCCAGGAGGTAGGACTTGCCGTAGAGATAGTAGGTCTCGCCGGGGCCGAGGATCGCCGGCAAGGGTGGATCGCCGGCGGCCGGCACGGCGCGGCGGAGGAATTCGGCGAAGGGCATCTCCACCTTGGCCATCGGCGACGGCTGGGTGACGTAGTCGGGATAGAGGCCGTTGCGCGAGACGATGACCTCGCCCGAGCAGTCGCCGGCCACCGCGGCGAGGTAGTCCCAGGACCACCGGTCGAGGGCGGGCCACTCTTCCATGACCCCGCTGATGACGACCGGCCGGTTGGCCTCGACGTATCGCTTGAAGAAGGCGGCGGGCGGCGGATCCTCGATGCGTCCGACCTTCCCCTGGATCTGGAAAGGGACCTCGGAGGAGGCGCCGCCCCCATCCAGATCCACTTCCCGACGAGCTTTCCATGCCATGATCGGCTCCTCCAACATCGCGCCGATTGTACCCGAGGCGCAAGGAGGGTGAAATGAAACGAGAGCGGACGGAGATGGCCTACCCCAAGACAGGTGCACAGCTCGCGTTTGCGCGGGCTGCCACGGCGCTGGCGGCGGTCGGCGTCGGGACCGTGGCCATCGGGAGCCTGGCGATCGGAGCCATGGCGATCGGACGCCTGGCGGTAAAGCACTTCGCGTTGAAGAGAGGCGCGATCGACCGCCTGGTCATTCATGAGCTCGAGGTCGGCCGCCTGCGGGTGCGGGAGCTCATCACAGACGAGAAAAGCTGAATCCGGCCGCCAGGCCCGAACCTTGCAAAAGCATTTGCGCGTCAAGAGCGTCCTCCGGCAACAAAGGCAGGAGGAATGGAAATGGGGCGAGAGCGGCCGGGCGTTCATTCAAGCAAATGCGCGCGAATTGCGTTGCTAAAAGCCAGGCTGGCAGCACGGCGGCTGGCATTGAAATCAGGCTTTTTGGATCGGATGATCCTGCGTGAGGTCGAGGACGAGCTTCGCGAGCGCGGATGCGAAGGCGTACGCGTACGGTGGCTGATGCCATAGGTGACGGGCGACGACGCCCCGGCCATCGTTTCCCAATGACCGGGGCGACCGGGGCGTTGCTCCCGCGAGCTCACTTTGGCCCGTAGGGATTGTCGTCGTTGTGCTTCCCCCAATCCTGGTACTTCGGACTGTATTTTCCCGAGGTCGTATTGGTGGCGCCGACCTCGCCCCAGAGGTTGGCGTAGAGGATCCAGCTCGTGTTGTCGCTGACGATCTCGTAGTTCTTCGCCGAGCTGCTGGTCAGCCATCCCTTCCACGCCGGCCCTGCCGCGGTCGTATAGTCGCTGGTGATGCCACCAGCGTAGCCATTCCACGTGCATTGGGTGGCGCAACCGCTGGGATAGGTGGCGTGGGTGCCATCCGCCGAATAGACGATCGGATGCATGCCGCTGTCCTCGTTGGTGAAATCCAGGCAGACCCGCGCCGAGGTGCCGTTCTGTCTCATGGTGAGCTTGCTGATGAAACCGCCGCTGCAGCGGCTCGTGTCGTCCGGAACGAACTGGGTTCCCTGCTCGTGCTCGGCGAGGAAGAGCGAGATCACCTGGCCCTGGTCGTTGACGGTCACCGTCACTCGCTCCCAGTCGCTCTCGTGGTTGACGCTGGCGGCGGCATCGTTGTAGGCATAGAAGAACCAGTACTGGATGTCGGCCGCGCCGCCGAAGCGCGAGGGCGTGAGCACATAGACGTACATCACCCATTTGCCGACCGGCGGCGCGGCCTGGGGATCGATTCCTTTGTTGAGCAGGCTCGTGATGCTCTCCCCCGCTCCATCGGTCGCGAACAGAGTCGGGTTGGCGCCGTTCGCACCGCCGTAGATCCCGTGGTGGACCTTGTCATAGTCCACGCCGTCGCCGCTGCCGACGCGCGGCTGGAGGAAGAAATAGGCCTTGGTCTCATCGGGGCTGGGGCTCTTCTGGTTGGCGTGATAGTAATCGCCCGACTTGACGCAGAGAAAACCTTTCTTCTGATCCTTCCACTGGGTCGATCCGACGTTGCTCCGGTTGAGCTGTCCGGCCGACGCGATGCCATCGTCGGGGCAGTTGTCCTGGTTGAAGCGCATGGCTGCACCGACGGTCTGGCCGTTGACCTGGGCCCCGGTGTTCAAATACCAGTCGATGTCGGCCGGGCGGGTCCAGTCCTTGCCCTCGCCCGAGCCGTCGGTCCCGTACGTGCAGAGGTGGAGCTCGGGAGCGTAGCGGCGGACCAGGTCTTCGTTGACGTCGAGCGCCGCGGCAGGCCCGCGGGCGGCGAGCAGGCCGAGGCTGGTCAGGAGTGCAACAGCGAGAGGTCGGTAAACGGATGGCATGACGTGTCCCTCCTTGGAACGTGGTGAAGATTTGCTGGCGAATCGTGAGAGCGGAAGTGCATTCGGCATGCCAGCACGAAAGCCTCTGAATTTCAGAGGAAGGAGGGAGCGAGGTCTCGCATTTCTGCGAGAGGGTCTCACCGAAACGTGAGACGCCGGCCCGCCGGCCAGACCAGCAGGGCTCCGCAGGCGAGGAGCGAGATTCCGCCGAGAACGGCCCCCGTGGCGAAGCCTGGCGGGATGAACCGGAGCTCGATCCGACTCTCGCCTCGCGGGATGCGCACGCCCAGAAAGGCTCCGTTGACGACCAGCGGCGGCAGGCTCCGGCCGGCGCTCTCGACGGACCAGCCCTGCGGCCTCTGGAGGGAGGTTGCGATCACGGTCTCCTCGGGAGCGCTCACCTGGAGAACGATCCGTCCCGGCTCGACGGCGAGCGCCTGGATCTGCGCGGCCGGCGGATTCGCCGGGACGGCCTCTCGATCCCGGAACACGGCAACCCTTCGGCCATCGTCGAGAGCCTTGATCCACGCCATCAAGCCGCCCGGCTCGATCGCGTCGATCCGCGAGGGGACGAACCAGCGAGGCACCGCGCCCGGGTTGCGATACAGGCGCTTCGTCAACCCGCCGGGATCGATGCGCACCAGCCCCGGCGGCACCGGATCGGGGGACTCCCAGAGGACGCAGCAGACGTTGAGGAAATCGAGAAATGGATGGCCGACGTGGTGCAGGGGAGCGAAGTAGTTCCCCATCGACGGATTGAAGCCAAAGGCGGCGTTCAGCTCCGCCAGGTAGGTCATCGGAGCCAGCGGATTGTGGGGCCGGACGTCGGCGATCCCATAGACCGGAAGCAGGGAGGAGTACATCGTATAGTCCTCCCCCACGGCTCGCCACGGACCGTCCCTGGAGACCTCGCTCTGCAGCTGGTCGAGCAGGGGTGAGTGCGGATAGAAGTACGCCGTCTGTCCCGTGGGGAGCTGGCTCCACGCCCACGGCACGAGATCGAGGAGGAGCGCCGCGGCCAAGGCAGCGGCTCCCCACCGCGGCCGCCAAGCTGCGAGCGCCGTGGCGACGCCGATCAGCAGCCAGATCCTCACCACGTCCTGATCGGGATGGACGGACAGGCTGAGCGCCGCCGTCAGGATCAAGACGACGAGGCACAGGACCCAACGTTTGCGGATGCGGAGCCACTGATCGATCCCGAATCCGCCGGCGATGGCCAGGGCGAGCACGCTCACGCTCAGGAAGCGTCGATAGCAGACGAGCTGGAGAGCGTCGACGGAATGGATCAGCGCCGCGAAAGGGATGAGCTCACCGGCCAGGAAGAATCCCAGGATCGCGAATCCCAGAAACGGCCAGACGCGGCGCTTGCGTACGCAGACAGCCGCGAGGACCGCACCCGAAAACGCGATCAGTCCGGCGTAGCCGCTGTTGGCATCCGGCCAGCTGAAGGGACCGTCGAACTCGTCCTCGTAGGAACGGCCATAGACATGAGGATTGAGCGGAGCCCGCAGAAAGGCGCGCGACGCGGGCAGGAACCAGGTGTACGGATTCCAGGGGACGGTGTAATGATCGGGCACCTGCAACTGCCCCAGGACCGTTTCCTGGGCCCGCTGCGATTCCGGCAGGTAGGCCAGGAAGGGGACGATCAGAGGAGCCGCGAGGCCGAACCCGAGGAGCGCGGCCAGAGCGGCGGCGCCGAACCCCGCGGGCAGGCTCCTCCGGCGCGCCCGCAACCCAAGCCCGCAGACGGCGGCGAAGAGACCGCCGATCGCCGCCGTCTCCGGATGCCCGGAGAGGAGCAGCGCGGCGACCAGCAGGCTGACGGTCGCGATCCGCCTCGTTCCGGGCCGCTCGCGGAAGAGCGCGATGACTCCGACCGTGAGCCACGGAACCCAGACGACGGTCGCCGTCACCGGAAAGAGGGCCCACGCCATCACGCCTCCGGCGAGGCTGAAGCCCGCGGCGGCCAGGAGGCTCGCGAGCCGGCGGATCGCGACCGCCCGCGCGAGGAGCCAGGCGCCTTCGAAAGCGAGCTGGATCTTGAGCGCCAGCATCGCGAGGAGCCAGTATTGGATCGGCACCAGCCGCGTCGCCATGGCGAGAGGAGAGAGCACGCTCGCCTGCGGGTTGATCCACGGCGAGCTGCCGCCTTCGAGGAGGTCCGACCAGAAAGGCAGGCGGCCCGCCCGGAGGGCGTGCCGCACCTCGAGCTCCCAGGGGATGAGCTGGAAGACGACGTCGTTGAGCAGCTTGTGACTGTCCGCGCTCTGCCCCGGAGGCGCGCCGGGGATGACGTCGCGCAGAAAGTCGCCGGGGAAGAGGAGTCTCGACGGCTGGAGCCACGGCGCCAGAAACAGGAGCGGCACAAGGATGCCGAGCGCCATCACATGACGCTCCAGCCGCCTGCCCAGGCCACGCGCCAGGAGCCAGCACACGGCCTGCGTGGAACCGAGAACCAGGAGCATCCAGACGATGGGCATCGGGCAGATGCTATCTGATTCCCCCTTGCCCGTAGCGTGGCGAGATCAGGGCAACCACAAGGGTTGCCCCTACGCGAGACGCATGGTCAACCGTAGGGGCAACCCTTGTGGTTGCCCTTTTCGGAGGTCACTCGTACTTCAACGCCACCACCGGCTCCACCTGGGTTGCCCTCCCGGCCGGGATGAGGTTGGCGCAGAGGGCGATCCCGCCGAGCGCCGCGGCGACCGCCACGTAGGTGACCGGATCGTGGGCGCCGATCCCATAGAGGAGGCCGCGGAGCAGCTGCGAGGCGACGAGAGCCAGGCCGAGGCCGATGGCGAGGCCGATGCCGGTCAGGGTCATGCCTTCACGCACCACCAGGGCCAGGACGTCCGACCGCCGCGCCCCCAGCGACATGCGGATGCCCACCTCCCGGGTACGTCGCGCCACCGAAGCAGCCACCACGCCGTAGAGGCCGATGCCCGCCAGGAGCAGCCCGAGAGTGCCGAAGGCGGCGAGCAGCGCCGCGCCGATCCGCGCCGGGAAGAGCATGATCGAGAGGTGCTTCGACAGGGTCGTGAGATCGAAGATCGGCAGGTTGGGATCGAGGGCGTCCAGCTCCCGCCGCACCTGCTCCAGCATGGCCCGCTCGTCGCCGTCGGTGGCCACGATGAGGGTCATGAACGAGGAGTACCGCTGCCGGGTGTCGGTATAGAGGAACGGCCGCGGCACCTCGCCCAGCGTGCGGTACTTGCCGTCCTTCGCCACGCCGACCACCGTCATCCAGGCGCCGTCGTCGCCGAAGCGCAAGCGCTTGCCGATCGGGTCCTCTCCCGGCCAGAGCTGGCGCGCCGCGGCCTGGTTGGCGATCACCACCTCGGTCGTGCCCGGGCTGTCGCCGGCGGCGAAGTCGCGCCCCGCGAGGACCGGGATGCCCAGCGTCTCGAAGTAGCCGGGGACCACACCGGTGCGGTCCACCTGCGGCTCCTCGCCCTTGGGCGGCTTCGGCTTCCCCTCGATCTGCACACTCGAGACGTGAACACCGAGGCCCAGGGGAAGGTGCTCGGCGAGAGTCACCGCCCGCGCGCCGGGGAGAGCTCGGGCCTGCTCCAGGAGACGATCGTAGAACGCCCTCCCCTTCGCTTCGTCATAGGCGCTGCTCAGCTCCAGAACGATCTGCGCGGCGACGCCCTTGCGCAGCCGGAAGCCGGGATCGATCGATTGCGCATGGCCCAGGCTGCGCAGGAAGAGACCCGCCCCGACGAGCAGGAGCGCCGAGGTGGCCACTTGGGCCACCACCAGAAGATTGCGCAGCCCCAGCTTGCGGTGTCGGCGCATCCAGCCCCCCTCCTCGTCCTTGAGCGCGGTGACGACCTCGGGGCGCGTCGACTGGAGGGCCGGCGCCAGGCCG
>DASPXX010000265.1:0-27630 GCA_035637095.1 Thermoanaerobaculia bacterium | reverse complement strand
AGAGCACGCTCAACATCGGGACCCTCTCCGGGGGACGGGCCGCCAATGTCATCGCGGACCAGGCGCGCGCCCAGGTGATGGTCCGCACGGTCGGGCCGGCCGGGGAGCTGCGCGCGGCTCTCCAGGCGGCAGTGGCGAGCGTTCCGGGGGTGCGCGTCTCCGAGCAGCGCGACACGCCGGCTCTCCATCTCGGCTCACTCCCCGGCTTCGCGACCACCATCGTCAAGTACACGACGGACGTCCCCCACCTCAGGGCCTGGGGCGAGCCGTTCCTGCTGGGGCCGGGGAGCATCCACGTGGCCCACACTCCGGAGGAGCGCGTCCCCAAGCGCGAGCTGGTCGAGGCCGTCCGCCTCTACCGGGACCTGGTTCGGGGATTGCAAAACCGGCCAGCGGGAGATATGTAGCGGAGCCGGAGACCTATCTAGATGAATGGGAAGATCGAGGTCGGCATCTTGGGTGCCACGGGCACGGTGGGCCAGCGCTTCCTCCAACTGCTGGAGGACCACCCCTGGTTCACCGCGACGTGGCTCGGAGCGAGCGACAAGAGCGCGGGCAAGCCCTATCGCGAGGCGACGTCGTGGCAGCTCGAAGGGGCACCCCCGGCCGGAGTGGCAGACCTCGCGGTCGAGGAGTGCGTGCCCGGGCGCGGGCCGCGGATCGTCTTCTCCTCCATGGCGTCGAATCTCGCCGGAGACATCGAGCGCGAGTTCGCCCAGGCCGGCCACATCGTCATCTCCAACTCCGGCCACTACCGGATGGACCCGCAGGTGCCGCTCCTCGTCCCCGAGATCAACCCCGGACACCTGGGGCTCCTGCCGGTCCAGCGGCGCGAGCGCGGCTGGGAAGGCGCCATCATCACCAATCCCAACTGCGCCGCGATCACCGTGGTCATGGCGCTCGCTCCTCTCAAGCCCTTCGGCCTGCGGCGGGCGGTGGTGACGACCTTCCAGGCGGTCTCCGGCGCCGGCTACCCCGGCGTGCCGTCCCTCGACGCCCTCGGCAACGTCGTTCCTTATATAGGGGGCGAAGAGGAGAAGGTCGAGTCCGAGCCCCAGAAGATCCTGGGAGATCTGGACGGCGAGGCGATCCGCCCTCTCGGTATGACGATCAGCGCGACCTGCACGCGGGTGCCGTCGATCGACGGCCATCTGGCCACGGTGAGCCTGGAATTCGAGAAACCGCCGGAGCGCGAGGAGCTCCTGGAGGCCCTCGCCGGGTTCCGCGGCGTGCCCCAGGAGCGGGACCTCCCCTCGGCGCCGCGCCGTCCCGTCCACGTGATGGAGGCCCCCGACCGGCCGCAGACGCGCAAGGACGCCGGGCTCGAGCACGGCATGGCCGCCTCGGTGGGACGCATCCGACCCTGCCCGGTCTTCCACTGGAAGCTGGTGTGCCTCTCCCACAACACCCTCCGCGGCGCGGCGGGCGCGGCGGTGCTCAATGCGGAGCTGATGAAGAGCGAGGGGTTGCTGCCGTGAGACCTCACCCCCCGCCCAAAGACCCTCACCCCCTGGCCCCCTCTCCCACCCGCACTCACGCCCGCCCGGGAGAGGGGGAACCCCCAACGCGCGCTTTTTCAATGCCTTGGGCGGGGGCGCCCCCTCTCCCGGGCGGGCGTGAGTGCGGGTGGGAGAGGGGGAAGGGGGGTGAGGGTGGGCGGGGGGAGGCCCCCTCCACGATGACTTTGACGGAGTCCTGGCCAGGGGGTGAGGTCTCTTGATCGTCATGAAATTCGGCGGCAGCTCGGTCGATTCTCCCGAGTCGATCGAGCGGGTGGTGGGGATCGTGCGCAGCCAGCTCGCACGCCGGCCGGTGGTCGTGGTGTCGGCGATGGCCAAGACCACCCGGCGGCTGCTGCGCTGCGCCGACGCCGCGGCGGCGGGCGATCTCGACCTCCCCAAGGCCTATTCCATTTTGAACGAGCTGCGGGAGCTCCACTGGGAGGTGGCGCACGCGGTCGTCGAGCCGGACGGCCATGCGGTGCTGGAGGCGATGCTCGAGCGCTACCTGGGCGACCTCAAGGATCAGATCGAAGCGGTCGCCGCGGCCGGCCGGCTCTCGGCGCGGGCCGCCGACGCCGTGGCGAGCTTCGGCGAGCTACTGTCGAGCGCCATCCTGTCTCTCGCCCTCGACCGGCCCGGCGACGGGATCGAGGCCCCGTGGATCGACTGCCGCCGGGTGCTGATCACCGACGACTCCTTCAATCGCGCGAAGCCGATCTACGAGGTGACCGAGCCGCGGATGCGCAAGGCGTTCCTGCCGCACGTCGAGGCCGGCCGGGTGCCGGTCGTCGGCGGCTATGTGGGCGCCACGCGGGAGGGGATCACCACGACCCTGGGCAAGGAGGGGTCGGATTTCTCGGCCGCCATCGTGGGCGCCGCCCTGGGCGCCGAGGAGGTCCAGATCTGGACCGACGTGGACGGGATGATGACCGCCGACCCGCGGATCGTCCCGGCGGCGCGGCGCATCCGCACCCTTTCCTTTGGGGAGGCGCTGGAGCTGGCCTGCTCGGGGGCCAAGAAGCCCCACTGGGGCACCCTCGGACCGGCGAGCCGGGCGAACGTGCCGATCCGCATCCTCAACTCGTGGGCTCCCCACCTGGAGCGCGGGATCGCCGAGGGGACCCTGATCGGCCGGCGCAACCCGGCCGCGAAGCCCGGGATCAAGTCGATCTCCTGCCGTCCTCACGTCCGCCGGATCACCGTGCGGGGGGAAGGGCCGGGATTTCAGGCGGAGGTCTTCGCGGTATGCGAGCGCTTCCGCCCCTCGTTGATGGTGATCGGCACCGGGGCTGAGGAGGTGGAGCTGGCGCTGAATCAGGAGGACCGGATGTTCGAGATCCATGGGGCGCTGAGTCAGGCTGGAGAGGTCCACCTCGCACCGGGGCGGACGGTGGTCTCCCTGATTTCGGACGACCTGGCGGCCTCGCCGGAGCTGGCCGGGCGGGTTTTGTCTCAAATTGGGGCCCTCGCCGAGGGAGCCGAGCCCCGGCTGGTGACCGCGGGGACCGCGGCGCCCTGCATCCGCTGCCTGGTCGACGAGGAGGGCGCGGCCGACGCCGTCGCCTTCCTCCACGAGAGGATCTTCGGCCATCGGCCGGAGGAGCCCGTCCCATGAGCCGCCTGGCCCTGATCGGATACGGCAGGATGGGGAAGCTCGTCGAGCAGCTCGCCCCGGAGCACGGCTTCGAGGTGGCCGTCCGCCTCGACGGCGCGAGCAACCCCGACGGCGCCGGGATCACGGAGGAGACCTTCCGCGGTCCTGGCGGGGTCGACGTGGCGGTGGACTTCTCGGCCGCCGAGGCCGTGGCCACGAACGCGGAGCGGCTCGCGGCCCTGGGTGTGCCGGTGGTGATCGGCACGACCGGCTGGCAGTACGCACTGCCGCGGGTGCGCGACGCGGTGGAACGGAACGGCTCGGGGCTCCTCCACGGCGCCAACTTCTCGATCGGCGTCCAGGTGTTCTACCGCCTCGCGGAAGCCGCGGCGCGCCTGCTCTCCGGCGAGACCTCTTACGAGGCCTGGCTGTGGGAGATCCACCACAGCAGGAAGAAGGACGCGCCGTCCGGCACGCTCAAGGAGATCCGCCGGGTGATGGAGGAGGCGGGCTGGAACCGGGGGATCGACGTGTCGAGCAACCGGGCGGGCGCCATTCCCGGCACCCATCAGATCGGCTTCGATTCCGAGGCTGATACCATCCAGCTCGAGCACCGCGCGCGCAGCCGGGCCGGCTTCGCGCACGGCGCCCTGCGCGCCGCGCGCTGGCTGATCGGCCGCCAGGGCGTCTACGAATTCAGCACAGTCTGGGAAGAGATCGTCCGGACCTAGCGAGGAATCCATCATGTTCCAAGGTTGCGGCACTGCGCTGGTCACACCGTTCCGGCAGGACCAGTCGCTCGACGAAGAGGGCCTGCGCCGCCTGCTCCACCGCCAGATCGAAGGGGGCATCCACTTCCTGGTCCCCTGCGGCACCACCGGCGAAAACCCGACCCTGACCCGCAAGGAGCATCTGCGGGTGGTCGAGATCACCCTGGAGGAGGCCAAGGGGAAACTCCCGGTGCTCGCCGGCTGCGGCGGCAACAACACCAGCGAGGTCGCCGCGCTCGCCAGGGACCTGGAAGCCCTCGGCGCCGACGGCCTGCTCGTGGTCACCCCCTACTACAACAAACCGACCCCCGACGGCCTGTTCGAGCACTACCGCGCGGTCTCTCAGGTCACCCGCCTGCCGATCGTGGTCTACAACGTGCCCGGCCGCACGGGCTTGAACGTTGAACCCGCGACGCTCGCCCGCCTGGCAACCCTGGAGACGGTCATCGGGGTCAAGGAAGCCTCGGGCAACATCTCGCAGATCGCCTCCATCTTCCAGGTGGTGCCCAACGACTTCGCGGTCCTCTCGGGAGACGACGCGATCACCCTGCCGCTCATCGCGCTGGGCGGCGTCGGCATCATCTCGGTCGCCTCGAACGAGGTCCCCTATGCAATGTCGCGGCTGACCTCGCTCTGCCTGGAGGGCGACTTCCCGGGCGCCCTGGAGGTGCACCGCCGCCTCCACCCCCTGATGGAGATCAACTTCATCGAGTCGAACCCCGGACCGGTCAAGGCCGCGATGGCCATGATGGGTCTCCTGGAGCCGGTCTGGCGCCTGCCGGCGACGACGCCGCGCCCGGAGAGCTGGCGCAAGATCGAGAAGGTGCTCTCCGACCTGGGGTTGATCCCGCACGAAGGGGAGGACGTTCTGGAGGCGGCGGTCGGTGGCTGAGCCCGCCCTCTCCGCGGAAGAGCTGCAGGAGGACATCGAGCGGCTCTTCGCGGAGCGGCGCGACGCGTTCGAGAGCGCGCATTTCGAGCTGTTCGGCCGCTTCAAGCGGGCGCTCAACCTGGGGCAGGCCCGGGCGGCCGAGCCCGACCCCGCCGCGCCGTCGGGCTGGCGGGTGAACGCCTGGGTCAAGCAGGGGATCCTGCTCGGCTTCCGGATGGGCGCCATCGTGGACATGTCGGTGGGCGCGGGCGAGCGGGCGCTCCCCTTCTTCGACAAGGGGACCTATCCGCTGCGCGCCCTGTCGGCGGGCTCGGGGGTCCGCGTGGTGCCGGGCGGCTCGTCGATCCGCGACGGCGTCTATCTCGGCCGCGGAGTCACCTGTATGCCGCCGATGTTCATCAACACAGGCGCCTGGGTGGACGACGGCACGCTCGTCGACTCGCATGCCCTGGTCGGGAGCTGCGCACAGGTGGGCCGGCGGGTCCATCTCTCGGCGGCGGCGCAGCTCGGCGGCGTCCTCGAGCCGGTCGGCGCCCTGCCGGTGATCGTCGAGGACGACGTCCTGGTCGGCGGCAACTGCGGAGTCTACGAAGGGACGGTGGTCAAGCGCCGGGCGGTCCTCGCCGCCGGGACGATCCTCACCCGCTCGACGCCGCTCTACGACCTGGTGAAGGAGACCATCCACCGCGCTCCCGAGGACGGCCCTCTGGTGGTGCCGGAAGAGGCCGTGGTGGTCCCCGGCGCGCGCGCCGTCACCCGCGGCGCCGGCAAAGACTGGGGTCTGTCGCTCTACACGCCGGTGATCGTCAAGTACCGGGACGAGTCGACGGACGAGCGGGCGCGGATCGAGGAGTGGCTGCGGTAGGGGACCTCACCCCCTCGATCCCCCTCTCCCATCGCACACCCTTCCCCCGGGAGAGGGGGAAGCCAGACCGATTTATGTCGCGTCTTTCATCTTCCGGACGACATCGTCGTAGGTCTCCCGTGCCTTCCGGCCCCCTTGGCGGAGCTGGCCTTGGAGCCGGTCGAGCTCGGCATCAAGATCCCGCCACTTCTCCTGCGCCTCGCCGGCGCCGTTCCAGGCCCGCTTGAGCTTGGCGCGGATGTCGGCAATGTCGCGCTGCACCGCCTCCAGGTCGCGGTCCTCGTGGACCTCGTCGCGCCGGTTGAGCAGGCGCTCGCGGGCGCGCTCGAGCTCCGCCCGCCAGTCGCCGCCCCCGTCCGCCTCGGCCGGCGGAGCCGACGCCGGCGCCGCATGGAGCGGGTTGGCGACGAGCGTGTCCAAGCTCCCCCCGGTCCGCCGGTAGGCCGACCAAGCGATCCACAAAGCCACCAGGGCGATGAGCAGCGCCAGCCCGGCCGTCCCGCAGCCACCACCACCACTTCGTTTCGATCCCCAGGCCATCGTTTCACCTCCACCCTTGATCTTAGAGGATATTCACCCCTCTCGCGGGGTCTCCGGGGTGAGGCCTAGCAAGGACCCGCCGCAACGCCCCGGATTGAAATCCGGGGCTAGGAATGGCCGTCCCTGCGGGACGGATAGATCTGTTGGGGGTAGCCTCCGGGAGCCGAAAGGTCGTCGAGATCGCGGGGCGGGGCGGAGTGAAGACGGTGCAGATCGAGATTCAGTAGGGGCTCGGCCGGTCCATTCGGCCCGCGGGCCGGACGGTCTGGCTCCCGAGTCGAGCCCCGTCTCCTCGCGAGCCCGATGACTCGTCTCTCGGGCGGGATCGTTCGTCTCCCGAGGAGAGGTACCTCTCCTCGGGAGCGCAGTGGCTCGGCTCCCGAGCCGGACGGCCGCTCGCTCTGCGAGAATCACGGCGGGACGGTTCTACTGGTTCCGGCGGGCTTGCGCCGCGTGCATGCACTGCCTACACTCAATGCATGCAATACACCCTCAGAGACGTCCCGCCACCCGTCGATGCGGAGTTGCGCCGGCGCTCCAAGGCCGAGGGCAAGAGCCTCAATACCGTCGTGATCGAAGCTCTGATCCGAGGTGCTGGCTTGAGCGAGATTCCGGTCCGGTATCGAGATCTCAGCGATATCGCCGGCACCTGGCAGGAGGACCCCGAGTTCGATCAGGCGATCGCGGAGCAGGATCAGATCGACGAGCGGCTCTGGCGATGAGGCTCGCCCTCGACACCAACCGCTACACCGACCTGTGTCACGATGTCGCCGAGGTGGTGGCGCTCATCGAGCACGCGGAAGCTGTCTTCCTCCCCTTCATTGTGCTCGGCGAGCTGCGGGCCGGCTTCTCCGTCGGCAGGCGCGGCGCCGAAAACGAGCGGGTGCTGCGCCGCTTCCTGATGAAGCCAGAAGTGGCGGTCCTGTTTGCCGACGAACAGACGACGCATCACTATGCCGCCCTCTACCGACAGCTCCGACACCAAGGGACGCCGATCCCAACCAACGATCTGTGGACCGCTGCGCTGGTGCTTCAGCACGACCTCGTTCTCTGTGACCGCGATGGACACTTTGACCATCTGCCCCAGATCCCTCGGCTCCGTGATCTCTGATCATCGCGCATCGCAGCGCCTGCTCAGGCGCCCGCTTGAAACCCTGCGCGTCTTCCACTAAACTTTGCGGTGCTGCCCCTCTCCCGCGAGGGGAATTCCGCAAGCCGGCGTTGGGTTGTTGACGAGCGACCCGATACGCTTGTTGGGTTGAGCCCCGAACACTCAAGGAATGATTCTGGAGCATAGAGGAGGAGCCATGGCGACTGCCACCGAGACTGTTCAGACCCTTCCCTTCCAGGCCGAGACGAAACAGCTTCTCGACCTGATGATCCACTCGCTGTACTCGAACAAGGAGATCTTCCTCCGGGAGCTGATCTCGAACGCGTCGGACGCTCTCGACCGCCTCCGCTTCGAGGCGCTCACCCATCCGGAGCTGCTGGAGGGGGACGAGAAGCTCGAGATCCGCATCGACGCGGACCGTCAGAACCGCACGATCACCATCCACGACAACGGCATCGGCATGAGCCGGGACGAGGTGATCACCAACATCGGCACGATCGCCAAGTCCGGCACCCGCGAGCTGGTCGAGCGCCTGAAGCAGGGCGAGTCGAAGCAGACGATCGCGGAGCTCATCGGCCAGTTCGGCGTCGGCTTCTACTCGTCGTTCATGGCCTCCGAGCGCGTGGTGCTCGTCACCCGCCGGGCCGGCGAGACCGAGGCGACGCACTGGGAGTCGACCGGCGACGGCACCTACACGATCGAGCCCGGCGAACGGGAGAAGCGCGGCACGTCCATCACCCTCCATTTGAAGCCCGAGGACCGCGACAACGGCATGGACGAGTACTCCGACCGCTGGGTGATCAGCCGGATCGTCCGCCGCTACTCCGACTTCGTGGGCTATCCGATCGTCCTCACCGCCGAGAAGGACCCGGAGATCGAGGACCTCGCCAAGGAGAAGGAGACCGGCGAGAAGCCGAAGATGCCGATGGAGGAGAAGGTCCTCAACTCGATGAAGCCGATCTGGACCCGGCCGCAGTCCGAGGTCACCCAGGACGAGTACAAGGAGTTCTACCGGCACATCTCGCACGACTGGACCGAGCCGCTCAAGGTCATCTCCTACAAGGCCGAGGGGCGGATCGAGTACCAGGCGCTGCTCTTCGTGCCGACGCAGGCGCCGTACGACCTTTACTATGTGGCGTCCAAGCCGGGTCTCCACCTGTACGTCAAGAAGGTGCAGATCATGGAGAGCTGCGAGGACCTGCTCCCCCGCTATCTGCGCTTCATCAAGGGCGTGGTCGACTCGCCGGATCTCGCGCTCAACGTCTCGCGCGAAATGCTGCAGCAGGACCGCCACATCACCCTGATCCGCAAGGGCCTGACCACGAAGCTCCTCAGCACGTTCGACGAGATGCGGGAGAACGACCACGAGACCTACCTGAAGTTCTGGGATCAGTTCGGCAAAGCCATCAAGGAAGGGCTCTCCGCCGACTACGAGAACAAGGAGAAAATCCTGGAGCTGCTCCTCTTCTACTCCTCGAACGACAAGGAGAAGATGACCACGCTCAAGGACTACGTCGCCCGGATGAAGGAGGACCAGAAGGAGATCTTCTACCTGACCGGCGAGTCGCGCGAGGTGGTGGAGAACTCGCCGCACCTGGAGGCGTTCAAGGAGAAGGGGATCGAGGTCCTCTACATGATCGACACGGTCGACGAGCTCCTGGTGCAGTCGCTCCACGAATACGGCGGCAAGAAGCTCAAGTCGGTCGGCAAGGGAACGGTCAACCTCGGCAACGAGGACGAGAAGAAGGCGACCGAGGAGGCGCTCAAGGAGAAGGAGGAGCAGATGAAGCCGCTGCTCGACCTGCTCCAGAAGAAGCTGGACACCTGGGTCAAGCAGGTGCGGCTGACCAACCGCCTGACCAGCTCGCCGGTCTGCCTGGTGGGCGCCGAGCACGACTACAGCCCGCAGCTCGAGAAGCTCCTCCAGAAGGGGAAGGGCGGCGGTCCGAAGCAGCGCCGGATCCTCGAGCTCAATCCGGGCCACGACATCCTGGCCAAGCTCCAGGAGCGCTTCGACAAGGACCAGAACGACCCGGCCATCGAGGACTACGCGCACCTGCTCTTCGGCTACGGCCTGATCGCCGAGAGCTCGGAGCTGGAGGACCCCGTGCGCTTCAACAAGGCGATGGCGGATCTGATGGCGAAGAATCTGTAAGAGGCCCTCACCCCCGGCCCCTCTCCCGCAAGCGGGAGAGGGGTGTGGGTTAGCCTCTTCCTCCCGAGCTTGTCGCGAAACCCTCTAACCTGCACCCCTCTCCCACTTGTGGGAGAGGGGCCGGGGGTGAGGGTTTCACCCGCCCGAACCGCCGCTCCCTCCCCTGAAATTCGCGAACGGCGCCGGCCAGGTCGGCGGCGCCGAAGTCGGGCCACATGCGGTCGGTGAAGACGAGCTCGGCGTAGGCGCACTCCCAGAGAAGGAAGTCGGACAGCCGCTTCTCCCCTCCGGTACGGATCAGGAGGTCCACGTCGGGGGCCGGACCGGCCTGCGGCGAGTCGGCCAGGAGGTGCGAGAAGACCTCCCGGGAGGGCTCCGCCGTTCCGGTCCCGCGCCACCTCAGCGCGGCCCGCAGGATCGCATCCCGTCCCGAATAGTCCACCGCGATCCGCAGCCAGAAGTCGCGCCCGGCCGCGGTCTTCGCCTCGGCCTCCTCGATCGTCCGCACCAGGACCCCCGGTAACCGGTCGCGCCGGCCGATCACCGAGATACGGACGCCGTTCGCGGCACAACGGCAGGCCTCGGTGGTCAGATAGCGGCGGAACAGTCCCATCAGCGCCTTCACCTCACGGTCTGGCCGTTGCCAATTGTCCGAGGAGAAGGCGAACAGGGTCAGAGTCCGAACTTCCAGGTCACGCGCCGCCTCGACGGTGCGGCGGACGGCGTCCGCTCCGGCGAGATGGCCGGCGGTGCGTGGCCGGCCGCGGGCCACCGCCCAGCGGCCGTTGCCGTCCATGATGATGGCGATGTGGAGACTGGCAGAGTGCTTCATGGCGCAAAGTGGATGCCCAAAAAATTTTAGCCTTCCCCTACCCTGGTGGCCTGGATGATGGCCTCCATGTGGTCGAGGTAGCGCTCGAGCGCCCGGCGTCCCGGCGGGGTCAGGCGGAACTCGGTCTTCGGCAGCCGCCCCTCGAAGTACTTCGCGCAGGTGACGTACCCCGCCTCTTCCAGCTTGCGCGCGTGGACGCTCAGGTTGCCGTCCGTCGTCTTGAGGAGCTTCTTGAGATCGTTGAAGCTCAGATGGTCGTTGACGGCCAGCGCGCTGACGATCCCCAGGCGGATCCGTTCGTGGATCAGCCGGTCGAGATCGAGAGCCGCGCGGGGTGCCGCTTCGGGTTGCATCTCGTCGGGACCTCCGGGTCCGTCTTCGGGCGGCAGGTGCCGCGGGGCGCGTCTAGCCACCGTGCCTCCTCGCGATGATCGCTCCGAAGACGATGTGGATCCCTCCGAAACCGGCGGCGAGGAGGGAGCTCCCCCAGGTGGCCGGGGCCAGGAGGGTGAGCCCCCCCACGACCATGAACGCGATGCCCATCACCGGCACGATGCGCACCGAGTACGAGCCGCCGGTGACCACGCCGGTGCCGTAGAGCAGGAGCCAGAGCCCCGGCAGGAAGGCGAAGAGCCCCTTCCAGAAAAGGACGGCGGTCAGCAGACCGCCCGCGACGAAGGGGGGCAGGAGCCCGAGCACGAAAAGGCGGACCGGCTGCGAAAGGAGCGCCACGCCGGTGCGCCGCGCCTTCCCGACGATGGCGGCGACGCTGACCAGGGCGCCGACCAAGGCCTCGCAAAGCCAGATCCCGAGCCAGGCCACCGGGTTCGCCTGGCGCGAGGCGACATACGCGGCAACCAGCGCCGTCAATCCAACGGCGATCTCCCCCGCCCCCGAGACGGCGGTAAACCGGGCCGCCCCCTCCATGGTTTCGCGGATGAAGCGCAGATTGTCCATCGCCCGGAGGTGGAGAGCGCGGGGGGGAGCGAGGCGGGGCGGGAGGAGCTGCGGATCGGCCACGGAAGAAATCTACTCCCGGCGGAAGGGCGCGTCAAGTACTTTGCGAGGTAAAGCCCTCACCCCCGGCCCCTCTCCCACGAGTGGGAGAGGGGAGAGGGTTAGCTCGCGCAAGCTCGGGGATGCCGTGACTAACCTACACCCCTCTCCCGCTCGCGGGAGAGGGGCCGGGGGTGAGGGCCTTCTTCGCCAGATTGTTGACCATCGAGACCATCCCCATCAGGCCCATCGACTTCCCCATCGAGAGCTCGCGGCCGAAGACGCGGTAGACGACGTCCTGGGGGACGGCCGCCACCTGCTCGAGGGGCGCGCCGGAGAGGCGGTCGCCAAGGATCACGGCCATGGCCTTGGCGGAGATCCCCTGCGGGTTCTCGACCGCGAAGTGGAAGTCGAGGGTCCCGTCCGCCCGCGGCTCGGCCCAGACGTAGGCTTCCGATTCGCAGGCCGGAACCCGGGCCGCCTCCGGGAACGGCCGCTCGGCGATCCGCGGCGGGACGTCGCGGAAGCGCTCGGCGATGTCGATCAGCAGCTGGATGCGCTCCGTGCGGTCGGTGACGAGGTCGAGGGTCTCCAGCAGGCTCGACAGCTTGGCGGGGATCTCCGGCATGGCCTCAGCGCTCGATGGGGACTCCGACGAGGTTCCCCCACTCGGTCCAGCTCCCGTCATAGTTGCGGACCCGGCCGTATCCCAGCAGGTGGGTCAGGACGAACCAGGTGTGGCTGCTGCGCTCGCCGATCCGGCAGTAGACGATGACGTCGTCGTCCTGCCGCAGCCCGGCCTCTTCCTGATAGATGGCCCGCAGCTCGTCGGCGGTCTTGAACGTGCCGTCCTCGGGGTTGATCGCCCGCGCCCAGGGGACGTTGGCGGCTCCCGGGATGTGTCCGCCGCGCAGGGCTCCCTCGTTCGGATACTCGGGCATGTGCAGCCGCTCGCCGGTGAACTCGGCGGGGCTGCGCACGTCGATCAGCCGGCCCCGCGTCTCGAGGTGCCGCAGCACTTGGTCGCGAAAGGCCCGGATGCGCTGGTCGTCCCGCTCGGGGGCCCGGTAGTCGCTCGGCGAGTAGCTCGGGACCTCCCGGGTCAGGGGGCGTCCCTCGTTGACCCACTTGATCCGCCCGCCGTCCATGATCCGGGCCTTGTCGTGGCCGAAGAGTTGGAACACCCAATAGGCATAGGTCGCCCACCAGTTGTTGCGGTCGCCGTAGAAGACGACGACCGTATCCCGGGTGGCGCCGATCCGTCGCATCAGGGCCTGGAATCCCTCGCAGTCGAGATAGTCGCGCCGTACCGGGTCGTTCAGGTCCCGGGTCCAGTCCACCTCGACAGCCCCGGGAAGGTGGCCGCTCGAATAGAGGAGCGGATCCTCATTGGATTCGACAACGCGAACACCCGGATCGTCCAGGTGACCTGCCACCCACTCGGTTGAGACCAGGACCTCCGGATGGACATAGCCTCGGCTCTCGATTTCGCTCACGGTCGGTCTCCTTTCGCATCCGCTAATCGTGAGCGCCTATCTCATCATTCCGGACCGGCCGGTGCAAGCGCTTCGACCTTCCCGGCCGCGATCGCCGCGACAGTGCTCGCCTGCGGTCCCTCGATCCCCTGCTCTTCCGCATACCGGACCCGCGTTCCGACCTCCAGATTGTCGAACCCGCGCTCGAGGACGGCGTTGCGGTGGAAATAGATTTCGCGGCCGTCCGCGGCTTCCAGGAAGCCGAAATCCTGCTCCGGGAACAGCCGGAGAACCCGTCCCTCCGGCGGGCCGACCGGGGTCTTCACCTCGCCGCGCCGGCGCTGCGCGAGCTCCTCGACCTGGCGCTCGGCTGCCTGGAAGGCGTCACGGATGGCCAGGTTGAGATCCTCGGCCTCCTTGTCGGCCACCAGCTCGGACCCGGGCACGGTGATGTCGAGCCGCACCCGGTAGGGTCCACCTTCGTTGTGGTGCTCGCTCGGCCGTTCGACGGCCACCCGGCAGCTCGTGATGCGGTCGTACAGACGCTCCAGCTTGGCGGCGCGCCGCCGCAGGTCGGCTTCCAGGTCCGGTGAAAGGTCGATCCGCCGCGTCGAAATCTCCAGGGGGACCTGCATGGACACCTCCTTCTCGCTTCCCGCGGTTGCGGGTGCTTTCACCTGAGGAAAACCGCAAGCGGCATGCCAGTCTCCGGCCTACCCCGTCTTCACCCACGCCCGCAGCACCTCGGCGACGCTCCAGGCCTGGGCGATGCAGCCGCGGGGGAAGTAGGGCTCCTCGGCGTCGAAGATCTCGGCGATGCTGCCCAGGCAGAACTCGTCGAGATGCGATCCGAACCCCTCCAGGAAGCGGCGGGCGCCGGCGTTGTCGTCCGGGTGGACCCGCAGCCAGGCGTCGACGAACGGACCGATCAGCCACGCCCAGACCGTCCCCTGGTGATAGGCGGCGTCGCGGGCCCGCAGATCACCGTCATACTGCTTCTTGTAGTCGGGATGACCGGGCGCCAGCGAGCGCAGCCCCATCGGCGTCAGGAGACGGGTCCGCACCACCTCCACGACCTGCTGCCAGTGCTCCCGCGCCAGCACCGGATAGGCCAGCGCGACGGCGAACACCTGGTTCGGCCGGCAGGCGGGGTCGTCTCCCGGCTCCCCCTCGATCTCGCCGTCCACCACGTCGTAGAGATAGCCTCCCTCGTCATACCAGAAGCGCCGGTTGAACGACTCGCGGCAGCGGAAGGCGTGGTCGGCCAGCCGGCGCGCCACCTCGCCGTCTCCCTGGCGCTCGCGCACCCACCCTTCGAGCAGCCGCAGGGCGTTGTACCAGAGGGCGTTGAGCTCCACGGCCTTGCCCCGCCGCGGCGTCACCACCCAGTCCTCCACCTTGGCGTCCATCCAGGTGAGCTGATAGCCGTCGGCCCCCTGGCGCAAGAGGCCGTCCTCCGGATCGACGCCGATCCCGAATCGGGTCCCCCGCACGTGGTGATCGACGATGTCCAGAAGGACCGGCAGCAGGATATCGAGCGTGACCTGGTCGTCCGTGGCCTCCAGGTAGCGGGACAGGGCATGGAAGAACCAGAGGGTGGCGTCGGCCGTATGGTAGACCCCCTCGCGGTCCCCCTCAGGGAAGTAGTTGGGGATCAGGCCGTCGCGCACGTGGCGGGCGAAGCTGCGCAAGATGTAGCCGGCCTCGAGACGGCGGCCGGTGACCAGGGTCAGCCCCTCGAGGCTGATCATGGTGTCGCGCCCCCAGTCGGTGAACCAGTGATAGCCGGCGATGATGCTGCGCGCCTCGTCGCCCGCGGCGTGGGCGCGCGCCGCGTCCTCGGACCGGCCGGGCGTCACGATGAACTGGTCGGCGGCCAGCACGAGCTCGGCCGGCGTACCCTCGCGGGCCCGCGGATCGGCCACGGCGAGCAGCCGCTCGCGGCGTTCCATCTCGGCTTCGTACGCCTCGTCGGCGGTGAGCGCCGAGACCACCTCCCAGGTCTCGGTCGAAGCGACCAGGGAGGAGCCGTCGCCGGCGCCCAGGTCCGCCGCGAAGAAGCCGGGCGCCCACAGGTCCCCCACGGATTCATAGCCGCGGCCGTGCTCGACGCCGTAGAACAGGCCCTCGATCTTGCGGCTGGTCACCGTGAACGTCGGATTGGCTCCGATCAGCCGCAGGCGGAGCGGCGGCAGGGCCGCCCAGGACGAGCAGATCTCGTACTGTCCGTCGACCGCCTTGACCACGAAGGGCTCGGCGAGCGGCGTCGACACCGGCGCGTCGTGCGGCCGGAAATGGACCAGCGGATGGATCTCCAGGCGCACCAGCCCCGGTCCCTCGACGAGCCGGTACTGGACATAGGCCGTGTTCTGCATGTGGAGCAGCAACACCCGCTTCTCCAGCACGAAGCCGCCGACCTCGTAGCGCCAGACGGGCAGGCCCGCCTCCAGGCGGAACTCGCGGAAATAACCGGCTCCGGGCACCTCGGGGGTCGGCTGGCCCTCCCGCGCGAGGCCTCCGAGATCGATCACCCGGTGATCGGGAAGGCGGACGACCTCGGAGACCTGGCCGAGCATCAGCGTGCGGCCGATCGGCGCGGGCAGGGCCGCGATGAGGAGACCGTGATAGCGCCGGGTGGGCACGCCCGAGAGGGTGCCGGAGGCGTACCCGCCGAGGCCGTTGGTGACCAGCCACTCCCGGGCGGTCAGCGTCTCGGGGGAAGGCTCCGGGTGGAGGCTTTCGTCGACCCGGGCCGCGATATGCCAGGGCATGCGCCGGGACGGCCGCACGCTCTGCTCCTGGAGGACTTCTGTCGTCATGGTTTCCTCCTCAAGATCCCCTCAAGACGGCGGCTGCGAATCCCCTCAGCCGCCAGCCGCCCTCTTCATCTTCCGCCGGCGGCGCACCGCTGCCGCCGTACTTCGGATCCTCGCTGTCCCACACGACCTTCCACCGCGCCCCCTCCGGCGGTGCCAGGAGAGGCTCCGGAGCCGGCGCGAGCTCGAGGTCTCTGCCGAGGTTGACCACCAGCAGCCGGTCCCCCGACGTCTCTCCCCCAGGGGCGAAGAAGCGGAGGACGAAGGAGCTCGGACCGAGGACCGCTCCGTCGACCCTGGCGGCTGCGGGGGCGCGGAAGACCGGATCTTCGCGACGCAGCCGCAGGAGATCCTCGTGCAGGGCATAGCAGCGGGCGTGGCTCGAGCGCTCGCTCCAGTCGAGCTTCGAGCGCTCGAACGTCTCTCGGGCCGCGGGATCGGGGATGCCTTCGCGGTTCGCCGGCAAGGCGATGCTGGGGAACTGGGCCAGGAACTCCTCGCGCCCCCGGCGCACCGCCCGCGCCAGCTCCTCGTGATGGTCGGCGAAGAACAGGAATGGGCCGGAGGCGCAGAATTCCTGTCCCTGGAAGAGCATCGGAGTGGCCGGCCCGAGGAGCAGCAGGGCGGTCAATGCGCGGAAGGCTCCCGGGTTGGAGAGCCGGTGGCAGCGCTCGCCCCGCGCCGAGTTGGCCACCTGGTCGTGGTTCTGGAGGTACTGCACGAACGCCCACGGCGGCAGCCCGAACGAGGGCGAGCCCCGCCGCTGTTTCTGCCAGGTGTAGCGCTGGCCCTGGTAGAGAAAGCCGTACCTGGCGGCCGAGATCAGCTCCTGCGGCGATCCGCAGTAGTCGGTGTAATAGGCCTCGCTGCGGCCGGTCAAGGCGACCATGGCCGTGTGATGCCAGTCGTCGTTCCACAGGGCGTCGATGCCGTACCCACCCTCACCGGGAGGCCGGACGAGGCGGGTCTCCTGCGGCTCGTTCTCGGCCACCAGCCAGGTCGAGCGGGCGCCGCCGGCTTCGCGGACACGCCGCGCGATGGCCGCCAGGATGTGGTCCTCGGAATCGTCCTTGACGTCCTGGGTGGCGTCGAGGCGCAGACCGTCCAGGTGGAGCTCCTCGATCCAATAGCCGGCGTTGGAAAGATAGAAGTCGCGCACCGGCCCCGCGTCGTCGCCATCGAAGTTGATGGCCTTGCCCCAGTCGTTCTCGTGGCGGTTGGTGAAATAGCTCTCGGAGAACCGTTCCAGGTAGTTGCCGTCCGGCCCGAGGTGGTTGTAGACCACGTCAAGGATGACCCCGAGCCCCAGCTCGTGGGCGCGGTCCACGAACCGGCGGAAGTCGTCCGGCGTGCCGTAGAGGCGGGTCGGGGCGAAGAGGTCGACGCCGTCGTAGCCCCAGCCGAACGCGCCGGGAAACTCGGCGACGGGCATGACCTCCAGCACGGTGATGCCGAGCCGGGCCAGCTCGGGGAGCTCGCGCGCCGCGGCCTCCCAGGTCCCCTCGCGGGTGAAGGTTCCAATGTGCATCTCGTAGACCACCTGGCCCTCGGGGCGGAGGCCGCGCCACCCGCCGTCACGCCAGCGGTACGCGGACGGATCGATCACCTGGGACGGCCCGTGCGGTCCCTCCGGCTGGAAGCGGGAGGCCGGGTCGGGGGAGAGGGACTCGCCGTCATCCAGCCGGAAGCGGTACAGGGCGCCGGCGCCGGCGCCTTCCGCCAGGCCGGAGAAATAGCCGTCCCCTTCAGGGTCGAGACCGGTGGCGAGCGGCCAGTCTCCGGAAGGACCCTCGAAGACGGCTTCGACCTTCCTGCAGCGGGGTGCCCAGACGCGGAAGTGGACTCCCTCGGAGACCACTTCGGCCCCGACAGGCAGCCGGCGGGCACATTGCGGGATCGCGCTCTTCGTCGGCATCGCCTCGCAGGAAATGCACGAGATGTGCCGGGAGGGGGACCGAGGGGGGCTACGGACCGGCGCGCAGGATCTCCGGCCCGGTGGGTTGGGCGGAGCCGGGATCGGGCTCGAGGGTGACGACCACGTCGCGGATGCCGGCCGGCATTTCGTCGGAGCTCATCTGGATCTTCTCGCCGTTCTGCGCCACCAGCGAGCCGCCGTCGCGCGCCCCCTGCTCCGTCATCCACCACAGCTTGTAGACCCCGCCCCCGGTGGCCGGCTGCAGCCCCTCCAGGGAGAGATACCAGTGCTGGTGGTCGGGAGCGACGAAGAGCATGCCGCGGGCATTCGGCTGTTGATCGCCGACCGGCCGGAGGGGCCGGACGTCGACGGCAGGCGAGGTCACCAGGGCGAAGCGGGACCGCATCTTCTCGATCTCGGTGCGCGTCTGCTGCACTTCCTGGTCCATCCTGGCGTTGAGCTGGCGCCGCGCGTCCAGCTCCTGCCGGAGCTCTGCGATCTCCGCGCTCTGCCCCTGCTGGAGCTGCCAGAGCCAGACGGAGGCTCCGGCGAAAGCCAGGGCCAGGGTCGCCGCGAGGGCCAGGGGCCACCGGCTGTGCCGCCGGGGAATCGGACCGGAAGAGTGCCGTGGCGGGGTCCGGAGCGCTTCGGTGATCGCCGTGGGTGCAGCCGGCATCGCAGGCGCGGAGACCGGAGCCGGCCGGGGCTCGGGAGCTCTGGCGACCGGAGAGGCGCCGATCGCGGCGAGCAGGCGTTCCCGGGCACCGGCGCTCGGGGCGACCGGATCGAGCTCGAAGGAGATCAGGCCCAGGACCTCGGTGTAGAGGCGCGCCAGGGTCTCGGTGGTTTCATCTCCGCGCGGAGGACCCGCCGCGGACGGATCGGCCCCGCGCTCGAGGTCCGCGATCGCCGCGAGGATGGTCAGATCTTCCGAGCTCGATTCCTGGCTCAAAGCAGTTGCCTGATTTCGGCGCGCAAGGCGCTGCGTAGCTTTTTCATGGCCAACAGGGTGCGCGTCTTGACCGTCCCCAGGGGCAGGTCCGCGCGCTCGGCGATCTCGCTCTGCGACAATCCTTCGTAAAATGCCATCTCCAGGACCTGCCGCTGCTCGGGAGGCAGGCTCTCCAGCTCACGCCGGACCCGCTCCCGCCGCTCTCTCATGAGTACGGTCTCCACCCCGTCGGGAGATTCATGCGCGTCCGGCGGCACGTCGCGGTGGGATGCCTCGTGCGTCCGGTCGACGACCTGGCGGTGGCGCAACCGGTCGATCGCGCGGCTGCGGGTGATCAGCACCAGCCAGGTGGAGACCGACGAGCGGGAAGGGTCGTAGCGCTGCGCGTGGTTCCAGGCGTGGACGAAGACTTCCTGGACCACGTCCTCCGCCTCTCCCGCGACGCCCAGGATGCGCCGGGCGAGCGCCAGGAGATGCGGCGCGTGCCGGTCATGGAGCGCGGCGAGGGCCTCGGGCTGCCGCTCCGCCACGAGACGCAGCAACGCGCCATCGGTGAGGTTGGCCGTGGAGCCGCTCTGCGTTGCGATTGGACCCGTTTCCGGCATGTCTCGGCGCGCCGCCCCAGGAGGCGCCTAGGATAGCATGGAGCGCCATGAGCGAACCCCACCCGGCGAGCGGCACCGGGCCGGTCCAGCCGGCGATCCGCGTCCTGATGATGCCCAAGGACACCAACGCCCTGGGCACGATCTTCGGAGGCATCATCCTGTCCTACATCGACCAGGCGGGAGCGGTCGAGGCGCACCGGCACGCCGTGGGCCGCCTGGTGACGGTGGCCATGCGCGAGGTCGTCTTCCACGCTCCGGTCTTCGTCGGCGACCTGGTGAGCTTCTTCACCGAGACGCTCTCCCTCGGCCGGACCTCGATCACGGTAAAGGTGACCGTGGAAGCCGAGCGCGGCTACCGCGGCGCCGGCCGCGTCAAGGTGACGGAAGCGGAGATCGTCTACGTTCACGTCGACCGCAACAACCGGCCGGTGCCGCTGGCGGCGGGACAGGAGGAGGAGGGGGAAGGGACTAGCTCTTGAACTCTTCGTAGCACTCCCGGCACCGCGCCTCGTAGTACTCGCCGTCTCCCACTTGGAGCTGCTCGATGCCTCCGGCGATGCGCTGGCTGTAGTGGGCTGGCGCTCCGCAGCGGACGCAGACGGCGTGCATCTTGTCGACGTACTCGGCGAGGGCGAGGAGCCGCGGCATGGGGCCGAAGGGGCGGCGCAGGTAGTCGAGGTCCAAACCGGCGACGATCACCCGCACGCCGGCGTCCGCGAGCTCGGAGACCAGCTCCACGATCGCCTCGTCGAAGAACTGGGCTTCGTCGATCCCCACCACCTGGACTCCCGGCAGGAGCCGGTTACGGAGCTCGCAGGCGCAGCCGACGGTGACCGCCTGGAGCTCGCGGTTGTCGCGGGTGACCAGCCGCTCGGGGTGATGGCGGGTGTCGGCGGCCGGCTTGAAGACCTGCACGACCTGCCGGGCGATCGCCGCGCGCCGCAGCCGGCGTACCAGCTCCTCGCTCTTGCCGGAGAACATCCCTCCGGCGATGGCTTCGACATGGCCCTTTCCACGGGTCCCGTCGATCAGGCGATCCTCGATGCTCATCGGCGGGGACTGTACTCCACCCTAGGCGGCGAACGCCACGCCCATGCTCGCCGCGAGAGCGTTGGCCCGCTCGGTGTAGTGCGGGACTTTCAGCGCGAGGAAGACGGCGCGTGCCTGGCGGAGCTGCTCGAAGGCCTCCTGCTTCTGGCCGCGCGCCTCGGCGAGCCTGGCGAGATCGAGGCGCGTCCGCGCCACCTCGAAGGGGACCTGAAGCTCCCGGAAGCCCTCCAGCGCCTCCCCGAGCCGCGCCTCCGCTTCTTCCGAGTCGCCCGTCGCCGCGGCAATCCGGCCCACGGCGCGCTGCGCGAGGCCGATCCCATACCCGAACCTGACCTCCCGGGTCGTCTCCACGGCGGCGAGCGCCGCCTCCCGTGCGTCCGCGGTCCGGCCGAGGCCGAGATAGGTCTCCCCCAGGTAGGCGGAGAACCAGCCGAGGAGCTGCGGCATGCCGGCTCCGGCGAGCCGACCGACCGAATCTTTCAGCATCTCCACGGCTCTCTCCAGATCGCCCTGTTCCAGGTAGGCATAGCCGAGGAAGCCGCGGCCGACCGCCGTGTTGAGAGGGTCCTGCGCCCGCGCCACCCCTCCCTGGCACTCAGCAATCCCCCGCTCCCAATCCCCCAGAGAGGCATAGAAGTAGCCCGTGCTCCAGGACGCATCCAGCCGCGGATCCTGCAGCGCTTTCCAGATCGCGTAGGTCCGCGCCATGGACTCCAGCGCGGCATCGAACTGTCCGAGAGCGTAGTGGTTGAAGCCGGCGACCCAATAGGCCTGCCCCACCCACCAGCGCTCGCCGCTCCTGTCGAGCAGCGCCACGGCCCGCAGGCCGTCCTCGAGCCCCTGGGCGAAGCGGCCGATCCAGAAAGCGTCGCGGGAGAGCACGTACCAGGCGCGGCCTTCCGTCGCCTCGTCGCCGCAGCGGCGCGCCTCCGCAATGGCGAGGCGGGCGCAGCGCACGGCCTCGTCCTGGCTGCCCATGTAGCTGTGGGTGTGGGCGATCCAGAAATGGTATCGGCCGGCGAGCGCCGGGTCGTCCAGGCGCTCCACACGATCGCCATGTTTGAGAAGCAGCTCCAGCTTCTCGCGGAAGCGGGCGAGGGGCAGGAGCGAATCGGCGAGTTGGAGGACCAGCTCGAGAATCCGCCGGTCCTGGCGCTCCTCCGGCAGACGCTCGGCCAGCTCCAGCGCCTCGCCGAGCGCCTTCGCGGCTTCGGCATGGGCGTAGCTGCGCGCCGCCTTCTCCGCAAAGAGGCTCAGGTATTCGACCGCCTTCTCCGGCTCGTCGGCGCGCGGCGAGTGGTAGGCGAGGCTGTCGTAGGCGTCCTCCAGACGGTCGGCGTAGAGCGCCTCCAGCTCCCGGACGGTGGCGGCGTGCAGGCTCTGGCGGCGCCCGGTGAGCAGGCTCTGGTACACCGCCTCCTGGGTCAGGGCGTGCTTGAAGAAGCAGGCCGGACGTCCCGAGGCGCTCTCCGGCGCTTCATAGAGGAACTCCCAGCGTTTGAGGTCGGCGAGGAGCGGCGTCAGCGAGGTGCTCTGGTCCCAGATGCCCTGCAGCAGGTCGAGCCCGAACTCCCGGCCCAGCACCGAGGCCGTCTGCAGCAGCCGCTTGTGCTCTTCCGGCAGCCGGTCGATGCGCGCCATGAGGACGCCCTGGATGGTGTCCGGCACCGAGACGTCACCCAGCGACTGGCGCTCCAGGAGCGACCGGGTCAGCTCCTCCAGGAAGAACGGGTTCCCCTCCGCCTTGTCGAGGACCACCTGCGCCAGGTCGTCCGACAGCTGGGCCTGCCGCAGCACCGCGTTCACCACGATCCGGCTGTCGCGCGCGGTGAGGCGGCGCAGCGCGATCTGGGTGGCGTAGGACTTGCCCATCCAGCGCGGTTGGTATCCCGAGCGGTAGGTGAGGACGAGGAGCAGGGGGACGGCCGCGATCCCCTCGATCAGCGAGGCGAGGAAGTCCTCGGAAGTCTGGTCGATCCAGTGGAGGTCCTCGATCTCCAGGAGGACCAGGCCGCCTCGGCCGGCGTGGATGAGGACCTGCCGCAGCACGGCGAAGGTCCGCGCCTGGAGGGCCTGCGGGCTGAGCTCGGCGAGCGCCTCGGTCCCCGGCCGGACGTCGAGCAGGCGCAGGAGGTAGGGCAGGGCTTCCTCTGGGTCCAGCTCCGTGCGCGCCAGGCCCTGCCGGATCTTGGCGGCGACGGCCCCCGGGCCATCGGTCTCGCCGATCCCCCATTCGTTGCGCAGCATGTGGAGGAGCGGCAGGTAGGGGACGCCGGTGCCGTAGGAGAGGCAGCGTCCGGAGAGCCGGGCCGCGGGAGAGCCCCAGGCGCTGCGGCGGAGCTCGAAGAGGAGGCGCGATTTGCCCGAGCCCGCCTCGCCCGCGATGCCGATGACCTGCCCGTGCCCGCTCTCGGCCAGCTCGCGCAGCTCGTCCAGGACCGCCAGCTCGCGCTCCCGGCCAACGAACGGCGTCAGCACGCCGCCGCCGAGGACGGTCTCGTCCGCCTCGGTGGCGCCGAGCCCGAGCAGCCGGTACGCCTGGATCAGCTCCGCCTTGCCCTTGACCTGGGTGGGAGCCAGAGGCTCGGCCTGGACGTCGCCATGGACCAGCCGCCAGGTCGACTCGCTGATCAGCACCGAGCCGGGCTCGGCGATCTGCTGCAGGCGGGCCGCCAGATTGGTGGTGTCCCCCACGGCGGTGTAGTCGGTGCGGAGGTGGTCGCCGATGCCGCCGACCACCACCCAGCCGGTATTGAGCCCCATCCGGACCTTGAGCTCGACGCCGTAGCGCTCGCCCAGGTCGCCGCGGTGGTCGCGGATCGCCTTCTGGAGCCCCAGGGCCGCCAGGACGGCGCGGCGGGCGTGATCCTCGTGGGCGATCGGCGCGCCGAAGAGAGCCATGAAGCCGTCGCCCAGGAACTGGTTGACGGTCCCCTCGTAGCGGTGGACCTCCCCCAGGGCGAGCTCGAAGAACCGGTTGATCAGGAGATGCATGACCTCCGGTCCCAGCCGCTCCGCCAGAGCGGTGGACCCGACCATGTCGCAGAAGACGACCGTGACCTGCTTGCGCTCCCCTTCCATGGCGATCCGGGATTGCAGGACCTGCTCCGCGAGATGGCCGGGCGTGTAGCTCTGGAGGACCGGACCGGCGGCGGAGCGCTCGGGAGAAGGGGGCACCGGAGGCTCGACCGCGACGGGTGGAGGCGGAACCGGGACGGCGGCTGCCGCGGTGATCGCCGGGGGCGGGGGCGGCGACGGAGACGCGCCGAGAGGCTGGCCGCAGGCGCCGCAGAACTTGAAGCCCGGAGGGTTCTCCGTCCCGCAGTGGGCGCAGATCGGGGCGAGCTTGCCCCCGCACTGCCCGCAGAACTTGAACCCGGGGGGGCTCTCGAACTGGCACTGGGGACACTTCATGGCTTCGGCTGGGAAGGCAGTCGTCCCGAGAAGTGTAGCATTTCTACAACAGGATCAGCGCCACCCCTGCCGCCATCAGGAGCGCGGCCGCGAGCTTGCCGGGCGTCACCGTCTCGCCGAAGACCGCCCGCCCCAGGATCACCGCCAGCAGGTTGCCGATGCCCCGCTTGAGCGTCTCGATCAGGCTCACCAGCACATATTTGAGCGCCACGAGCTGGAATCCCAGAGCGAGCGTGCTCGAGGCCAGGGCGAGGACGAACGGCAGCCAGCCGCGGCGCAGGCCGGCGAGCTCCCGCCAGCGCTTCTGGACGATCAGGACGGCCAGCGCGCCCAAGGCGATCCCGGCGGTCAGCACCAGACCGTGGAACGGTGGGCTGGCGCGGCGCACCGCCAGCTTGTCGAGAGGGATGGTCAGCGACAGCAGCAGGGCCGTCCCCGCCATCAGCCAGGCGCCGGGCTGCGAGAGGAAGGAGCGCGCCAGCGACCGCGGCTCGCCGCCGGTGTCCTCCCCGCTCCCGGCGGTCATCCCGAGGTTCAGCCAGAAGGCGCCGACCACCACGAGGGCGATCCCCGCCAGGGCGAGAGGCGCCGGCCGCTCTCCCAGGAGGGCGAAGCCGAGGAGCGCGGTGAACACCGGGGTGAGCGACAGGAGAGGCACGGTGACCGACAGGGGGGAGATCCGCACCGCCTCGAGAAACGTCAGGTTGGCCACCACGTTCAAAGCCACGGAGCCGAGCGCCGGCAGCCAGTAGGACGGATCAACCGGCGCAGGCTTCCCGAAGAGCACGGCGGCGCCAAAGAGCGGGACCGAGGCCGTGGCGAGGAGGAAGACCATGGGCACCGGCGCCAGGTGCTTCACCAGCACCTTGCGGAACAGGTCGAAACCCGACGAGGACACGCTCGCGGCGAGGACCAGGAGAAAAGGAACCAGGGTCATGCGGCGAGCACCCGTTTGACCATCCGGTCGAAGCGCTCGCCCGCCAGGTAGACCCCATCCAGCACGTTGGGATCGAGCTCGTCGACGTCGTCCTGGGCCTCGTCCAGGCTCACGTCGCCGCCGACGCCGATCATCCGGTGCCGCTCGCGCACGGTGGTGGACAGATAGACGGCCAGCGCCCGGTAGAAGCGGGCGGCGAACCCGGTGTCCCGGTCGAGCTTGCTCTGCAGCACGGCCTTCGAGATCGCAAACACGATGGCGTCCTCCAACCCGCGCACCGTGGCCGAGGGGGGCCGGGCGTCGACGAACGACATCTCGCCGACGATCTCGCCGGCGTTCAGGCGGGCGATCTCCCGCTCCTGGCGGCCAAGGAGGACCGACAGCCGCCCTTCCAGCAGGATGAACAGGGTATCCACCGGCACCCCCTGGCGGATCAGCACCTCTCCGCGGGCCACAGGCTGGCGGCGGCCGGTGTTGATCATCCATTCGACGTCGTCGTCGTTGAGCTGGCCGAAGAGGAAGAGAACTTTTCTCATGGTGTCATGACCTCCGGTGAATCCCTCACGCCACCTGCCGTGCCACGAGCTGCGCGAAGAGGCCACCCTGCCGGAACAGCTCCTGATAGGTCCCTGCCTCCATCACCCGCCCCCCTTGCAGCACGTAGATGCGGTCGGCGTTGATGATCGTGCTCAGGCGGTGGGCGATGACCACGCGCGTCGCCTTGAGACCCTCCAGACTCCGGCTGACGATCTCCTGGGTACGGTTGTCCAGGGCGCTCGTGGCCTCGTCGAAGAGGATGATCCGCGGCCGGTTCACGATGGCCCGGGCGATCAGCAGCCGCTGCTTCTGGCCGCCGGAGAAGGTCTCCGCCCCTTCGCTGATCACCGTGTGCATGCCCATCGGCATGGCCTTGATGTCCTCCTCCATGCCGGCCATGCGCGCCGCCTCCCAGGCATCCTCGATCCCCAGATTAGAGCTTCCCACAATATTGCGGAAGATGTCTCCCGTCATCGGCCGCCCGCTCTGGAGCACCACGCCGAGCTGCCGGCGCACCGATTGGAGGGAGAGGGAGGAGACGTCCTGGCCGTCGAAGTAGATCGAGCCCGACACGGGCTTGTCGAAGCCGAGGAGCAGGCGCAGGCAGGTCGATTTGCCCGCCCCCGACGGCCCCACCAGGGCGATGAACTCCCCGGGCCGCGCCTTGAACGAGACGTCGTCCAGGATCAGCGGCCCGTCCTCCTGGTAGCGGAACGAGACGTGGCTGAACTCGATGTCCCCGGCGAGCTCGCCGGCGTCCGGTTTCGACGGGTCGACCTCGGGGATCTCGCGGAGGATCGGCTGCAGGCGTTCCCAGACCGGCACGATGGTGAGCACGCTGGAGAAGGCGCCGGTCATCGCCAGGGCGGCGGCCAGGAACTGGCCGAAGGCGGCGTAGAAGGCCAGGAAATCGCCGACGGAGAGCGTTTCCGTGGTGGAGAATCCCACCATCGCGAAGATGGCCAGAGAGGTGAGCACACCATACATGGCATTGAAGGAGGCGAGCAGGATCGACGCCTTCTGCGCCTGGATGGCCCGCTCCCGCTGCTCGGCGAAGCGTTCGGCCCAGAGGGAGAAGGCGCGCTGCTCGGCGCCCCCCACCCGCAGCTTGGCGACACCGCCGAGGAAGCCGAGGAGGAGGCTGGCGATCTTGCCCTCCAGGTACACGAGCTGGCGCTGATGGCGGAGCTGCAGCCAGACCAGCCCGGAGGTCACCGCCATCAGCACCAGCACCAGGGCGGTCGCCAGGAGCGCCAGGCGCCGGCTGTACCAGAAGAGGAGCGCGAAGCTGAAGACCGAGAAGATCGAGGCCAGGATCGAGGTCAGGATGTTGCCGGTGAGCAGGTCGCGGATGGTGTCGAGGCCGAGCGAGCGGTTCGCCAGGTCGCCGACGGTGAAGCGGCGGAAGAAGGCCGCCGGCAGAGCGAGCAGCCGGTCCCACACGGCGGCCTGGACCGAGCCGTCCATCTTGCCGCCGAGGCGCAGGACCGCGATGCTCCTCGTCACCTGGAAGGTCGCCGCGGCCACGGCCGCCAGAATGAGAGCCAGGGTGAGCTCGATGAGGTACGAGCGGTCGGCCGCCGGGATGGCTCCCCCGAAGATGCGGCCGGTGACGATGGGCACCACCAGGCCGAGCACACCCCCGGCGACTCCCATGAGGACGATGGTCGTGAGGTCGTGTCGGCGGTCCCGCAAGGCGGCGCGGAAGAGGTCTCCCATGGTCAGCGGCCGGCTCGGCAGCGGCGGATAGAACATGAACGCCTCGCCGGAGAGGCTCTCCGCCACGCGGGCGTCGACCGCGACCCGCGTCCCCTCGACGGGATCGACCATCTCGTAGCTGTGGGGCGAGGTGGGCAGCAGGGCCACGGCCTGCCGGGTCTTCTCGACCTCGTCGAGGACGCGGAAGGCGACCAGGGGACCGTTGTCGCGCCGCCACCAGTCGTCGCGCAGGATCACCCGCCGCTGGCGGATGCGGGAGGCCGCGCAGATGCGCTGGAGGAGATCGCCCTGGCGGGAGCCGGCGGACGACTCGGGAGGGCTCTGGATCTCCACCCCCAGCGCCGCTCCCACCAGGCGGCAGGAGGCGAGCAGCGGGGAGCCGCCTGCGGCGAAGGCCGCCTCATGGACCGGAACGGCGGCGAGCACCGAGGCGAGACGGGTCGAGGCTTTCTGGAGGGAGGCGCGATCCAGGTCGGCCTTGCGGACGAGCCTCCCCCGCTCCTCTGCCGCCGTCCTTTCCATCCGCTCCCGGGCCCAGGAGAGGAGGAATCCATGGAAGCCCTCCAGCCCGTCCCAGATCCTCGCCTTGCCGCCCTCCTCCGGAGCCTGCAGCAGGGCCGGGGTGTCCTCGGCGGTGACCCGCGCCGCGCCGCCGCTCACCACCCAGGTCTCGTCCGCGATGGGCAGAGAGTCGCCCGGCGGGAGGGACAGCTCGGGCCGCCCCAGGAACCAGAGCGGCCCCTCGAGCGCGCGCACCCAGACGACGCCGTCCAGGGTGCGCAGAGCGAGCCCCTCCTTCTCCAGGCTCTCCTCGGTGCCGGGGCGCAGGGGGCGGAAGATCTTGGGAGCGCGGTCCACCTGGGCCATGAGGCCGCGCACCCAGCCGTCGAGCCCGCCGGCGAGCTCGGCCTCGCACCCGGAGGCGCGGGCGATCTCGGCCAGACGGCGGGTCC
>DASPXX010000264.1:0-25578 GCA_035637095.1 Thermoanaerobaculia bacterium | reverse complement strand
GCCCCTCCCGGAGCTGCCGGTGCAGTACGCCGACTTCGCCGTCTGGCAGCGGAGCTGGCTCCAGGGCGAGGTTCTGGAGGCGCAGCTCGACTTCTGGAAGCGCCGGCTCGCCGGTGCGCCGCAGGTGCTGGATCTCCCCTCGGACCGCCCGCGCCCGGCGCTTCAGACCTTCCGCGGCGCCACCCGGCCGCTGGCTCTCTCTCGGGCTCTGTCGGAAGCGGTGCTCGCGCTCTGCCGGCGCCAGGGGGTGACGCCGTTCATGGCCCTGCTGGCGGCCTGGTCGGTGCTGCTCGGGCGCCTCGCGGGGCAGGACGATCTGCTGGTCGGAACGCCGATCGCCGGGCGCAACCGGAGCGAGATCGAGGGTCTGATCGGCTTCTTCGTGAACACCCTCGCCCTGCGGGTCGAGATCCAGTCCTCCAGCTTCCTCGGGCTTCTCGCTCGGGTGCGCGAGACCACGCTGGACGCCTTCGCCCACCAGGACCTCCCGTTCGAGCGGCTGGTCGAGGAGCTGGTGCCGCAGCGAGACCTCTCCCGCTCGCCGCTGTTCCAGGTGATGTTCACGCTCCAGAACGCTACTGGAGAAGCCCGCGAGATCCCGGGATTGACGCTGCAGCCGCTCTCGCTGCAAGCCGGGACCGCCAAATTCGATCTGGAGCTGAGCTTCACCGAAACCCCGGAGGGGCTGACCGGCGTCGTCGAGCACAACACCGACCTGTTCGACGGCAGCACGGTCGAGCGCCTGGCCGCGCGGCTCGAAGCCATGCTGGAGGGGATCGCCGGCAATCCCGCGCTGCCCGTGGCCGCTCTGCCGTGGCTTCTCGCCAGCGAGCGCCAACACGTGCTGGTGGAGTGGAACGACACACGGAGCGGGTACCCGAGCGAGGCGAGCATCCCCGAGGCGTTCGCGGCGCAGGTCGCCGCCGCGCCGGAAGCCGTCGCGGTGGTGGACGCGTCCGGCGAGGTCTGGACCTACCGCCGGCTCGACGACGAGTCCGACCGTCTGGCCCGGCACCTGATGGCGCTGGGAATCGAGCCCGGAGACCGCGTGGGGGTCGCCATGCCGCGCTCGGCCGGCCTGGTCGTGGCTCTCCTGGCGATCCTCAAGGCCGGAGCCGCCTACGTTCCGCTCGATCCCGGGTATCCCGCCGAGCGGCTGGCCTTCCTGCGGGAAGACGCGGGGTTGGGGGTGGTGCTGAAGGACAACGAAGCCCCGTCCTCGCCGGTGTCGTTGGAGCCCCTGCCGTCCTTGCCGTCTTCGGCCCTCGCCTACGTCATCTACACCTCCGGCTCCACCGGCAGACCGAAGGGCGTGGCCGTGCCCCACCGCGCGATCCTGCGCCTGGTCCTGGGGACGCCGGAGCTGCGGCTGCGGCCCGACGACCGGCTGGCGTGGAACGCCAACACCAGCTTCGACGCCGCGACGTACGAGATCTGGGCGACTCTCCTCGCCGGCGCGGCGCTCGTGGTGATCCCCCAGGACCTGCTGCTCTCTCCCCGCGAGCTGGCCGCCGTGCTGCTCCGGGAGCGGGTGACGGTGCTGCACCTGACCACAGCCCTGTTCAACCGGGTGGTGCACGAGGCGCCGGAGATCCTGGGCACGCCGTCGTTGCGGATGGCGCTCTTCGGCGGTGAGGCTTCGGATCCGGCGACGGTGGCGCGTGCTCTGGAGCTCGACCTGCCGCAACGGCTCCTCCACATGTACGGCCCCACCGAGAGCACGACCTTCGCGACGTATCACGGGGTGAGCGGTCTCGCGCCGGGAGCTGCGACCGTGCCGATCGGCCGGCCGCTCGGCGCGATGCGAGGCTATGTGCTGGACCGCTCCGGCGAGCCGGCGTCGCTGGGCCAGCTCGGGGAGCTGTTCCTCGGCGGCGACGGTCTGGCCTGGGGCTATCTGGGACGTCCGGACCTGACGGCGGAGCGGTTCGTGCCCGATCCGTGGAATGCGAAGCCGGGCGGCAGGCTGTACCGCACGGGCGATCTGGTGCGCTCACGGCCGGACGGCGCCCTGGAGTTCCAGGGGCGGATCGACAGCCAGGTGAAGATCCGCGGCTTCCGCATCGAGCCCGGAGAGGTCGAGGCTCTGCTGGCGAGCCATCCGGGCGTGGCCGCCTGTGCGGTGCTGGCGCGGCGCGACGGGACCGGCGACGCCCGCCTGGTGGCCTACGTGGTGCCTGCCGCGGGAGCAGAGCTGACCGGCGACAGCCTGCGCGAGGACCTGAAGAAGACGCTGCCCGATTACATGCTGCCGTCCGCCACGGTATTTCTCGACGCGCTGCCGCTGACGCCCAACGGCAAGGTGGACCGCCGGGCGCTGCCGGCTCCCGAGATCTCCCGCGAAGGGCAGCGGGGCTACGTCGCGCCGTCCGACCCGGTCGAAGAGACCCTGTCGGCGATCTGGGCCGAGGTCCTGGGGCTGGAGCGAGTAGGGAGCAACGATGACTTCTTCGCGCTCGGCGGCCACTCGCTCCTGGCCACCCAGGTGATGTCGCGCATCCGCGAGGCCTTGGCGGTGGATCTGCCGCTGCGCCAGCTGTTCGAGCGGCCGACCGTGTCGGAGCTGGCCCGTGCGGTGCGGTTGGCGCGCGAAGAGGGGACCCGGCAGGCGCCGCCGATCGTTCCGGTCTCGCGAGAGGACGCTCCGCCGCTCTCCTTCGCCCAGCAGCGCCTCTGGTTCCTCGACCAGCTCGAGCCGGGCAGCGCGAGCTACAACATGCCGTTCGCCGTGCGCCTCACCGGCGAGCTCTCGCTGGATCTGCTGCAGCAGGTGTTCGCCGAGGTGGTGCGCCGGCACGAGGCCCTGCGCACCACCTTCGAGCCCCGCGGCGGTAAGCCGGTGCAGGTGATCGCGCCGGCGCTGCGGCCTGCGCTGCCGCTGATTGATCTGTCGGATCTGTCGGATCGGTCGGATCGGTCCGATCGGTCCGATCGGTCTGATCTCGAGGCCCGGGAGATCGCCCTGGCCGAGGCCGTGCGGCCGTTCGACCTGCGGCGCGGCCCGTTGCTGCGCCTCACCCTCGTGCGGCTGGGCAGACGGGAGCATCTGCTCCTGATGACCCTGCACCACATCGTTTCCGACGGCTGGTCGACGGGGGTCCTGCTGCGCGAGATCGCGGCTCTCCATGAGGCTTTCGCGCAGGGCCGGCCGTCTCCCCTGCCGGAGCTGCCGGTGCAGTACGCCGACTTCGCCATCTGGCAGCGCGAGTGGCTCCAGGACGAGGTCCTGGAGGCGCAGCTCGCCTGGTGGCGGCGCCGGCTCGCCGGCGCTCCGCAGGTGCTCGATCTCCCCACCGACCGGCCGCGCCCGCCGGTACAGACCTTCCGCGGCGCCGGCCGCCGGGTGGACCTGGCGCCCGACCTGTCGCAGGCGGTGCTCGGGCTCTGCCGGCGCCACGGAGCGACGTCGTTCATGACCCTGCTGGCCGCCTGGTCGGTGCTCCTGGGGCGCCTCGCCGGCCAGGACGATCTGCTCGTCGGAACCCCGATCGCCGGACGCAACCGGCGGGAGATCGAAGACCTGATCGGCTTCTTCGTGAACACCCTGGCGCTGCGCGCCGAGCTGGCCGAGGTGAGGAGCTTCTCCGAGCTGCTGGGGCGGGTCCGCGAGACCACCCTGGATGCCTTCGCCCATCAGGACCTCCCCTTCGAGCGCCTCGTCGAGGAGCTGGCCTCCGAACGCGACATGTCGCGCTCGCCGCTCTTCCAGGTCGCTTTCGCTCTGCAGAACGCGCCGGCCGGCGCCCTGTCCATCCCCGGCCTCACCCTGGCGCCGGTCGCGGTGGAGAGCGGACAGTCCAAGTTCGACCTGCTTCTCGGGTTCTCCGAAGGGGCGGAAGGTTTCGCCGGGAGCCTGGAGCACAACCTCGACCTGTTCGACCCGAGCACGGCCGAGCGCCTGGCGAGCCGCTATCTTCTGCTGTTGGAGGGTGCCGCCGCGGCCCCGGAGACGGACCTCTCTGCTCTCCCGCTGCTCTTCCCGGCCGAGCTGGAGCAGGTGCTGCGCACGTGGAACGACACGGCGCATGCCTATCCGCGGGAGTCCTCCCTGCCCGAGCTGTTCGCGCAGGTGGTGCAGGAGCTGCCGGACGCGCCGGCCATCCTGGCTCCCCTGGCTCCAGACAGCGAGGAGTGGAGCTACCGCCGGCTGGATGAGGCGTCGAATCGCCTGGCGCGGCATCTCCGCTCTCTGGGTGCCGGACCGGAGACCGCTGTCGGCCTCTGTCTGGAGCGCTCGCCCGAGCTGATCCTGGCCACCCTCGCCATCCTCAAGGCCGGCGGCTTCTACGTCCCGCTCGATCCCACCTACCCGGACGAGCGCTTGGCCTTCATGGTGGAAGACACGGCCACCCGGGTCGTGCTGGTGCATGAGAAGACCCGGCTGAGAATGGCGGGGTTTGCGCAGGTGCTCGTGGATTTGAGCACCAAGGACGACAAGGACGAAGAAAGGTCCTTGGAGTCTTTGGGCGGCGACCGCCTCGCCTACGTCATCTACACCTCGGGCTCCACCGGACGCCCCAAGGGGGTCGCCGTGACCCACCGCGCCATCGTGCGGCTGGTGCGCGAGACGAACTACGTCCGCCTCGGGCCGGGCGACCGCACCGGCCATGTGGCCAATATCAGCTTCGACGCGGCGACCTGGGAGATCTGGGGCGCCCTGCTCACCGGCGCCGCCGTGGTGGTGATCCCGCGCGAGACCGTGCTCGATCCGCAGGCCTTCGCCGCGGCTCTCGCCGGGCAGCGGGTCAGCTCGATGTTCCTGACCTCCGCCCTGTTCACCAAGATGGCGGGAGAGGTACCGGACGCCTTCTCAGGGATGAGCGAGCTGCTGGTGGGCGGCGAGGCGGTCGATCCCGTCGCGGCGCGGACGGTGCTGGCGCTCCGGCCGCCGCGCCGGCTGCTCAACGGCTACGGGCCGACGGAGAGCACCACCTTCGCGGCCTGGCACTTCATCCGCGAGGTGCCGGCTGGAGCGACCAGCATCCCCATCGGCCAGCCGCTGGCCAACACGACGCTCCATGTGCTCGATCGCCGGCAGGGGCTGGTCCCGCCCGGCTCGGTGGGCGAGCTGTGCATCGGCGGCGACGGCCTGGCGCGCGGCTACCTCAACCGGCCGGAGCTGACGGCGGAGCGCTTCGTGCCCCATCCGTGGGCGGCGGGCGAGCGCCTCTACCGCACGGGCGACCTGGTACGGCAGCGGCCGGACGGCCCGATCGAGTATCTGGGGCGGCTCGATGATCAGGTGAAGATCCGCGGCTTCCGCATCGAGCCGGGGGAGATCGAGGCCGTGCTCGCCGGCCACCCGGAAGTCCGCGAGTGTGCCGTCCTGGCGCGGCGCGACGGCGGCGAGACGCGCCTCGTGGCCTATGCCGTCCTCGATCCAAAATCGGACATCGAAAATCCCCAATCGGCTCTCCGCGCCTGGCTGCAGGAGCGCCTCCCGGACTACATGGTTCCCGCGGCCTGGACCCTTCTGGAAGCGCTGCCGCTGACCGCCAACGGCAAGCTCGACCGCCGCGCGCTGCCTGCTCCCGAGAGCGCCCGGGGGGCGGACCGCGGCTACGTCGCTCCGTCCGATCCGGTCGAGGAGCAGCTGGCCGCGATCTGGGCCGAGGTGTTGCGCGTCGACCGGGTCGGGATCGAGGAGGACTTCTTCGCGCTGGGAGGCCACTCCCTGCTCGCTACGCAGGTTGCCTCCCGCATCCGCGCGACCCTGGGCGTGGACCTGCCGCTGCGCCGCCTCTTCGAGCTCCCCACCGTGGCGCAGCTGGCGTGTGCGGTGCGCGAGGCGCTCCCGGAGGAGACCGCGATGGTGCCGGTGCTCCGCCTCCGGGATCGGGAGACACCGGACCTCCCCCTGTCCTTCGCCCAGCAGCGGCTCTGGTTCCTCGATCGGCTCGAGCCGGGCAGCACGGCCTACAACATCCCCCTCGCCGTGCGCCTGAGCGGCGAGCTGTCGGTGCCCGTGCTGGAGAGGGTCTTCGCCGAGGTGGTGCGGCGGCACGAGGCGCTGCGCACCACGTTCGGCGTCGTGAGCGGCCAGCCGGTGCAGGTGATCCTGCCGGCGCCGGCGCTACAGCTGCCGCTCATCGATCTGTCGGATCGGTCCGATCTGCAGGCCCGCCGGCTCGCCCTGGAAGAGGCGCTGCGGCCGTTCGATCTGCAGCGCGGCCCGTTGCTGCGCTTCGCCCTGGTGCGGCTTTCGAAGCGCGAGCACCTGCTGCTCCTCACCATGCACCACATCGTCTCCGACGGCTGGTCCATGGGCGTTCTGCTGCGCGAGGTCGCGGCGCTCTATGAGGCGTTTTCCCAGGGAAGACCGTCGCCGCTCCCCGAGCTGGCGGTGCAGTACGCCGACTTCGCCGTCTGGCAGCGCGAGTGGCTCCAGGGCGAGGTCCTGGAGGCGCAGCTCTCCTTCTGGAAGGAGCGGCTCGCCGGAGCTCCACGGCTTCTCGAGCTGCCCACCGACCGGCCGCGGCCGGCGGTGCAGACGTACAACGGCGCGGCGCTCCCCGCCATCCTCCCGCCCGCTCTCTCGGACGCGGTCCGCGAGCTCTGCCGGCGGGAGGGGGTGACCCCGTTCATGGCCCTCCTCGCCGCCTGGGCGGTCGTCCTCGGCCGCCATGCCGGACAGGAAGATGTGCTGGTGGGCTCTCCGATCGCCGGCCGCAACCGCCGCGAGATCGAGGACCTGATCGGGTTCTTCGTCAATACCCTGGTCTTCCGGATCGAGCTCGCGGGAGATTTCGGAAAGCTGCTCCGGCAGGTTCAGCAGACGGCTCTCGACGCCTACTCCCACCAGGACCTCCCCTTCGAGCAGATCGTGGAGGCGGTGGTGCAAGAGCGCGACCTCTCGCATTCTCCTCTGTTCCAGGTCCTGTTCGCCTTGCAGAACGCGCCGGCCCAGCCGCTGCGGCTCCCGGGGCTCTCCCTCACTCTCCTTGCGGTCGACAGCGGCGTGACGAAGTTCGATCTCTCGCTGACCCTCGGGGAAGGGCCGGACGGCTTCTCGGGCGGCCTGGAGCACAACACCGATCTGTTCGACGGCACGGCAGCGGCGCGCTTCCTGGCTCGCTTCGAGGTCTTGCTGGCCGCGGCGGTCGCCGATCCCGGGCTGGCCGTCCTGGAGCTGCCGCTGCTCCTGGAAACCGAACGGCAGCAGGTCCTCCTGGAGTGGAACCAGACCGAGGCGCCGCTCGCGGGTCCGTGCCTGCACGAGCTGTTCGCCTGGCAGGCGGCGCGGACCCCACAGGCCGCGGCCCTGGTGCACGACAACCTCGAGCTCACCTACGCGGAGCTGGCCTCGCGTGCCGGGGGGCTGGCCCGCTGTTTGCGCCGTCTGAAAGTGAGGCCCGAAGCGCGGGTGGCCGTCTGCCTGGAGCGCTCGCCGGATCTGATCGCAACCCTGCTGGGCGTGCTGGCGGCCGGCGGCGCCTACGTCCCCATCGATCCCAAATACCCCGAAGAGCGCCGCGCCTTCATGCTGGAGGACTCGGGAGCCGAGGTCCTGGTGACCCGGACGTGGACCTGGGAGGTGGGACGCGAGGGTCTCCGGGTGCTCGATCTCGACGCGGCGGAGATCTCCGAGGCAAAGCTGCCGCTCGAAAGATCTGTGACGCCGGGTCATCTGGCCTACATCATCTACACCTCGGGCTCGACCGGACGCCCGAAGGGTGTCGCCATCGAGCACAGGAGCGCCGTAGCGCTGGCCGGCTGGGCGCGCGAGACCTTCTCGGCCGAAGAGCTGTCCGGTGTGCTCGCCGCCACCTCGGTCTGCTTCGACCTGTCGGTCTTCGAGATCTTCGCCCCCCTGGCCTGGGGCGGCACCGTGATCCTGGCGCAGAACGCCCTGGAGCTTCCAACGCTGCCGGCGGCTTCCGCGGTCCGGCTGCTCAACACCGTACCGTCGGCGGCGACCGAGCTGGTGCGGAGCGGCGGTCTGCCTGCCGGGGTCCGCACCGTCTGTCTGGCCGGCGAGCCGCTGCCGGCCGCCCTGGCCGCACGCCTCTACGAAACCGGCACGGTCGAGCGGGTGCTCGACCTGTACGGCCCGTCGGAAGACACCACCTACTCCACCGGAGCGCTCGTGCCGCGGCAGGCAGAGCGGGCGCCGGCCATCGGCCGTCCGCTCCCCGGGACGCGCGCCTACGTGGTCGACCCCGCGGGCCGGCCGGTGCCGGCCGGCATGGCCGGGGAGCTGTGGTTGGCGGGCGCCGGTCTGGCTCGCGGCTATCTGGGCCGGCCGGAGCTGACCGCCGAGCGCTTCACTCCCGATCCCTGGAGCGGCGAAGCGGGATCCCGCGTCTACCGCACCGGCGACCTGGTGCTCTTCCGGCCCGACGGCGAGCTGGACTTCCTGAGCAGGATCGACTTCCAGGTCAAGGTGCGCGGCTTCCGTATCGAGCTCGGCGAGGTCGAGGCCGCGCTGCGCAGCTACCCAGAGGTGCGCGACTGCGTCGTCGTGGTGCGCGACGACGTGGCGGGGTCGCGCCTGCTGGTCGCCTATGTGGTCGGGGAGCGCAAGGATCTCACGGATGCTCTCCGCAGCTTCCTGGGGGAGAGGCTTCCCGAGTACATGGTGCCCTCGGCCTGGGTCTTCCTGGATGCGCTGCCGCTCACTCCCACCGGCAAGGTGGACCGCAAGGCGCTGCCGGCGCCGGAGCGCCGGGCGGACGAGTCGATCTTCGTAGCGCCCCGCGACGCGGTGGAGGAGACGCTGGCCGGGATCTGGCGGGAGGTGCTGCGGATTGATTTGGGGGAGCGGGTGGGCGTCTACGAGAGCTTCTTCACCATGGGCGGCCACTCGCTGCTGGCCACCCAGGTGATATCGCGCATCCGCGAGGCGCTGGGGGTAGATCTGCCATTGCGGGTGCTGTTTGCGAGACCGACGATCGGCCAGCTGGCGGAGGAGGTGCGGGCGGTCCGGTGGCAGGGCGTGATGGCTCCCCCGCTTGCGCCCGTGCCGCGCAGCGGCGAGCTGCCGCTGTCCTTCGCACAGCAGCGGCTCTGGCTTATCGATCGACTCGTGCCGGGCAATCCGGCCTACAACATCCCGCTCGCCGTACGGCTGGACGGCGAGCTCTCCGTGGGCCTCTTGGAGAAGATCTTCACAGCGATCGTCCGCCGGCACGAGGCGTTGCGCACGACGTTCGCGGCGGGCGAGGGCGGGCCGGTCCAGGTGATCCATGCCGATGCACAAGTCGAGCTGCCGGTGATCGATCTGTCGGGTCTGACGGAGCGGTCGGATCTCGAAGCCCGCGAGATCGCGCTGGAGGAGGCGCGGCGGCCGTTCGATCTGCAGCGCGGGCCGCTGCTGCGCACGCTGCTCGTGCGCCTGGGCGCGGCCGAGCACATCCTGCTGCTCAACCTGCACCACATCGTCACGGACGGCTGGTCGATGGGAGTGCTGCTGCGCGAGATCACCGCTCTCTATGACGCCTTTTCCCAAGGCCGGCCGTCTCCCCTTCCGGAGCTGCCGGTGCAGTACGCCGATTTCGCGGTCTGGCAGCGGGATTGGTTGCAGGGCGAAGTGCTGGAGAGGCAGATCTCGTTCTGGAAGAACCAGCTCGCGGGCGCCCCGCAGCTCCTCGAGCTGCCCACGGACCGCCCGCGCCCGGCCGTGCAGACCTTTCGCGGCGCCTCGCGCCCGGAGCTCCTGCCGCCGGCCCTGAGCGGAGCGGTCCGGGATCTCTGCCGATCCGCAGGCGTGACCCCCTTCATGGCCCTGCTCGCCGCCTGGGCGCTCCTGCTGGGGCGCACCGCGGGCCAGGACGATGTGCTGGTGGGCGCGCCGGTGGCTGGGCGCAACCGGCGGGAGATCGAGGATCTGATCGGTTTCTTCGTCAATACCCTGGTCTTGCGGACGTGGCTCAGAGGAGGGACCTTCCGTGAGCTGCTGGCGCAGGTGCGCGCAGCGACCCTGGACGCCTTCGCCCACCAGGACGTCCCGTTCGAACGGCTCGTCGAGGAGCTGGCGGGCGGGCGGGACCTGTCGCGCTCGCCGCTGTTCCAGGTGGCCTTCGCGCTCCAGAACGCTCCGGCCGGCCGGCTTGCGGTCCCGGGGCTCTCTCTGGCGCCGGTCGCGGTGGACAGCGGGCTGGCGAAGTTTGACGTGACGCTGACCCTCGCCGAGAGCGCGTCCGGCTTCTCCGGCAGCCTCGAGCACAATGTGGATCTGTTCGATGGCAGCACGGCGGAGCGCCTCTGGACCCACTTCTCGGTCCTCCTGGAAGCTGCGGTCGACGCGCCCGGCCTCCCTCTGACGGACCTGCCTCTGCTGCTCCCGGCGGAGCGCCACCAGACCGTGCTGGAGTGGAATGACACGGCGGAGACGTTCTGCCCGGACCGGCTGATGCAACAGCTCTTCGAGGAGCGGGTCGACGCGCAGCCGGAGGCGCCAGCGGTGCTCTGGGAGGAGATCGAGCTGAGCTATGCCGAGCTCGAGGCGCGGGCCAACCGGCTGGCGCACCTGTTGGCCAGTCTGGGGGCGGGGCGGGGGACGCCGGTGGCGGTCTGGATGGAGCGCTCGCACCACATGCTCGCGGCGGTGCTCGGCATCCTCAAGGCCGGCGGCTGCTACGTGCCTCTCGACGCCGCCTGGCCGGCGCAGCGGGTGGAGACGATCCTGGCCGGCACCGGAGCGCCGGTGATCGTGGCCGACCGCAGGACCCTGCCGGCCGTGGACGAGATGCGTTGGCGCCTGCCACTCCTGGCCGATACGGTCTGCCCGGAGATGGACACCCCCGAGCCGGAGCCCGAGACCCTCGATGCATCGGCCGTGCGCGCGTTGTGGGACTTCGTGGCCGAACGTGCAACCGACGAGATCACCGCGGGCGGCTTCGTGAGCAGCTTCACCGGCCTGCCGTTCGCCGCCGAGGAGGTCGATGAGTACCGCGACCGCGTGCTATCGCTGGCCGCGCCGTGGCTGCGCCCCGGAGCGCGGGCCCTGGAGGTGGGCTGCGGCTCCGGCCTGATCTTCTGGGAGATGGCCCGGCAGGTGGACCGCTGCGCCGGCGTCGATCCGTCGAAGCTGACGCAGGAGCGCAACCGGGAGCGTGCCCGGCTCGCGGGGCTCGGCTCCGTCGATCTGCGGGTGGGCTTCGCCCACGAGATCGGCGGGATGTTCGCCGCCGGATCATTCGATCTGGTAGTGCTGGCCAGCGCGGTGCAGTTCTTCCCCGGGCCGCGCTACCTCGAGCGGGTGGTGGCCGATGCGCTGCGGCTGCTGGCTCCCGGGGGAGCCCTGCTGGTGGCCGATGTGATGGACGCGCGGCGGGAGGGCGAGCTGCGCCGGGCCCTGGAAGCGGCGGGGGCCCCGGCCAAGCAGGGAGCGCGCGAGCTGTGGCTCGACGAGGATCTATTCCGCGATGTCGGCGCCGCGCTGCCGGAAGCCGGCGCGGTCGAGATCCTCCACCGCACCGCGGGCTTCGCCAACGAGCTGGGTTACCGCTACGATGTCGTCATCCGAAGAGGCGGTGATGCCGCGACCGCATCGCAAGGCGCACGGCGCAAGCGATCATGGACCGGCTGGCACGTGGAGAGGGCTGCGGCGGCGCGCCCGCCGGCGTGCGGTGCGCCGGAGGACCTCGCCTATGTGATCCACACCTCCGGCTCCACCGGGATCCCCAAGGGGATCGCAGTGCAGCATGCTCCCGCGGTGCGTCTGATCCGTTGGGTGAACCGGACCTTCGGCGTCGGACCGGACGACCGCCTGCTGTTCGTCACCTCGCTCTGCTTCGACCTGTCGGTCTATGACATCTTCGGTGCGCTGGCCGCGGGAGGCACGGTGCGGGTGGCGCCGGAGGCGGCGCTCCGCGACGCCGAGCAGCTGGTGAGGCTGCTGCGCGAGGAACCGATCACGATGTGGGATTCGGCGCCCGCGACCTTGCAGCAGCTCGCGCCGTGGTTACCGCCGCAACCCGAGGAGCGACCCCTGCGCCTGGTCCTGCTGTCGGGCGACTGGATCCCGGTGCGCCTGCCAGACGCGGTGCGGGCGGCGTTTCCCGGCGCCCGAGTGGTGAGCCTGGGAGGAGCCACCGAAGCCACCGTGTGGTCCAACTGGTTCGCGATCAGCGAGGTCGATCCGGTCTGGACGAGCATCCCGTATGGCCGGCCGATCGCGAACGCCCGGTATCACGTGTTGGACTCCAGACTGCAGCCTTGCCCGATCGGCGTTTCCGGCGACCTGTACATCGGCGGGGAGTGCCTGTGCGTGGGCTACACGGGGCAGCCGGAGCTCACCGCGGAGCGATTCCTGCCCGATCCCTTCTCTCCGCAAACCGGGATGCGCCTGTTCCGGACCGGCGACCGGGCCCGCACCTGGCGCGACGGCAACCTGGAGTTCCTCGGCCGGATCGATCACCAAGTCAAGGTGCGGGGCTTCCGCATCGAGCTGGGGGAGATCGAAGCGACGCTGTTGCGCCACCCGGCAGTGCGCGAGGCCGTGGCGATCGTGCGCGAAGATGCGCCGGGCGACCGCATGCTGACCGCCTATATGGTGCCGCGGGAGGGCGGCGCGCCGGACGCTGCCGCGCTGCGCGCGTGGCTGGCGGAGAGGCTGCCCGCCTACATGGTGCCCGCGGCTTGTGTGGTGCTGGAGTCGCTGCCGACAACCGCCAATGGCAAGCTCGACCGGCAAGTCCTGCCCGTGCCGGAGCGGGGGTGGCTGGAGGAAGGGAGCTACGCGGCTCCCTCCGATCCGGTGGAGGAGATGCTGGCCGGCCTCTTCGCTGAAGTGCTGCGGCTGGAGCGCATCGGCGTGCACGACGACTTCTTCTCTCTCGGGGGGCATTCGCTGCTCGCCACCCAGGTGATATCGCGGATCCGCGTGGCTCTCGGCGTGACGCTGCCCCTACGCACGCTCTTCGAAGCGCCGACAGTGGCGACACTGGCCCGAAGGGTGCGGAGCGTTCGCCAGACGGCTCCGCCGGTCCCTTCGCTCGCGCCGGTGCCGCAAGATCCGCGGCGCGGTGATCTGCCGCTCTCCTTCGCGCAACAGCGGCTCTGGGTGATCGACCAGCTGGAGCCGGGCAATCCTGCTTATAACGTCTATCTCGCGGTGCGCCTCACGGGCGAGCTGGCGCCGGGAGCGCTGGAGCGGACCCTCGCCGAGGTCGTGCGTCGGCACGAGGTGCTGCGCACCACCTTCGCGGCCGGGGAGGACGGGCCGGTACAGGTCATCGCTCCGCCGGAGCGCGCACCCCAGCTGCCGCTCATCGATCTATCGGATCTGCCGGATCGGGCCGACCTGCAGGCCCGGCAGATCGCCCTGGCAGAGGCGCGATGGCTATTCGATCTCCGGCGCGGGCCGCTGCTCCGCCTGCTGCTGGTGCGGCTTGCCACGACCGAGCATCTCCTGTTGCTCACGCTGCACCACATCATCACGGACGGCTGGTCGATGGGCGTGCTGCTGCGCGAGATCGCGGCCCTCTACGAAGCCTTTGTGCAGGGTCGGCCTTCGCCTCTGCCGGAGCTGCCGATGCAGTACGCCGACTATGCCGTGTGGCAGCGCGGCTGGCTGCAAGGTCATGTCCTCGCCGCGCAGCTCGATTTCTGGAAGAGCCAACTCGCCGGCGCGCCCGCGGTGCTGGAGTTGCCGCTCGACCGCCCGCGCCCGGCTGCACCGACCTGGCGCGGCGCGGCGCGCTCCATCGCTCTCGGTCCCGCCTTGTCGGAGTCGGTGCGGAAGCTCTGCCGCCAGCAGGGGGCAACCCCCTTCATGGCCCTGCTCGCCGCCTGGGCGGTCCTTCTCGGGCGTCACGCGGGCCAGGACGATGTCCTGGTAGGGTCGCCGATCGCCGGTCGCACCCGGCGGGAGACGGAAGATCTGATCGGGTTCTTCGTCAATACGCTGGTCCTGCGGATCGTTTTGAATGGAGAAGCTCCCTCTCCCCGGGGATCAACCTTCGCCGTGATCGTGGAGCAGGCGCGGCGGACCGCGCTCGACGCCTTCACCCACCAGGATCTCCCCTTCGAGCGGCTCGTCGAGGAGATCGTCAGTGAGCGGAACCTGGCGATCGCACCGTTGTTCCAGGTGCTGTTCGTGCTGCAGAACGCGCCTCAGGAGTCGCTGACTGTGCCCGGCCTCTCCTTCTCCCCGGTCGCGGTGGAGGCCGGGCTGGCGAAGCTCGACCTCACGTTGTCTTTGGGCGAAAGCCCGGACGGCATCTCCGGGACGCTCGAATACAGCACGGACCTGTTCGACCGCAGCACGGCGGAGCGCCTGCTGGCCCGCTTCGCGATCCTGCTGGAGGCCGCGGTCGCCGATCCCACCCTCCCGATTGCAGACCTGCCGCTGCTGCTGCCGGCGGAGCGCCAGCAGATGCTCCGCGAGTGGAGCGACCAACCGTGGATCGCGCCGCGCGAGGCGAGCTTTCCCGAGCTGTTCGCCGCGGCGGCGCGCGCCTTCCCCGAAGAGCCGGCGGTTGTCAGCGCCAAAGAGGAGGTCTGGAGCTACCGCCGGCTCGACGAAGCCTCCAACCGGCTGGCCCGGCGGCTGCGCGCTCTCGGTGTAGGGCTGGATGAGGCGGTAGGCCTCTGCATGGAGCGCTCGCCGGAGTTGATCCTCGGCGTCGTCGCCGTCCTCAAGGCCGGCGGCGTCTACGTGCCACTCAATCCCGCCCACCCCGACGAGCGCCTGCTCTTCCAGATCGAGGACACCGGCGCCCGCGTCGTGCTCGTCCATGCCGGCACCCGCGACCGGCTCCCGGAGCACCGCCGGGAGGTGGACTCCCTCATCTGTGAGACTGGAGACGCCACCCCACTCGGGTTGCAGGTTCCAGCTGAGAGCCTGTGCTACGTCATCTACACCTCGGGATCGACCGGTGTGCCGAAGGGCGTGGGGGTCCCGCACGGAGCGGCCATGCTCCATTCCCGGGTGATCGCGGAGGACGACGGCCTCGGCCCCGGCGAGCGGGTGATCCAGTTCTCCTCGCTCTCGTTCGACGTGTCGTTGGAGCAGATGCTGTCTACCTTGATCTCGGGAGCAGCGGTGGTGCTGCGCGGAGAGGAGCTGGACGATCCAAGGAATCTTCAGTCCGGCTTCTCGCGGCTGGGGATCACCAGTGCCAACCTGCCCACCGCGTACTGGCATCAGGCGGTCCAGGAGTGGTCGGCGGAGGCGAGCCTGCTGCCGCTCTGCCTGCGCGTCCAGTGCGTCGGCGGCGAGGCCATGCTTCCAGAGGCGGCGCGCCGCTGGGTTGCCCTGGCCGGACCGCTGGGACTCGGCGGCGTGCGTCTGATCAACGGCTATGGCCCGACGGAGACGGTGGTTACGGCCACGCGCTACACGGTCGACTCCGTTGCACCGAAAGCCTCGTCGGTGCCGATCGGTCGGCTCCTGCCGTTTCGCAGCGGCTCTGTGATCGATCCGCGCGGCTCGCTGCAGCCGGTGGGTGTCCCGGGGGAGCTGTGCCTGGGCGGCATCCTGGCGCGCGGCTACGTGAACCGGCCGGATCTGACGGCCGAGCGCTTCTTGCCCGATCCGTTCAGCGAGGAGCCGGGATCGCGGATGTACCGGACAGGCGACTTGGTGCGCGCTCTGCCGGACGGCAATCTCGACTATCTCGGCCGCATCGACCGGCAGGTGAAGATCCGCGGCTTCCGTATCGAGCCGGGAGAGATCGAAGCCGTCCTCTCCGCTCATCCTGCCGTGCGCGATTGCGCTGTCATGGCCCGGCAGGACACCCCAGGGGACACCCGCCTGGTCGCGTATGTGGTGCTTGAGCGGATCGATCCGACCGCTCCGTCCGATCCAAGGGCTCGCCTGTCCGCCTGGCTTCGCGAGAGGCTGCCCGATTTCATGATGCCCGCGGCCTTCATGTTCCTGGAAGCCCTGCCGCTGACGCCGAACGGCAAGGTGGACAGAAGAGCCCTGCCGCGACCCGACCGGACCCTCGTGCCGGGGGAGAGCTTCGTGGTGCCGCGCGATGAGATCGAGCTGCGGCTGGCGCGGATCTGGGAAGAGCTCCTGGACGTCCGGCCGATCGGTGTCCACGACAACTTCTTCGTCCTTGGCGGGCACTCGCTGCTGGCCACCCGGGTGGCGACCCGCGTCCGCGGCACGTTGGGCGTCGAGCTGCCGCTGCGCACGCTGTTCGAGGCGCCGACCATCGCAGATCTGGCCCGGGCCGTGCGCGAGGCACGTCCGGAAGGCGCTGTGGAGGAGGTTCCCCCGATCGTTCCGGTACCCCGCGGCATATCGGGCAGTGACCTGCCCCTGTCCTTCGCGCAGCAGCGGCTCTGGTTCCTCGACCAGCTCAACCCGCAGAGCCCGGCCTACAACATCCCTCTCGGGGTCCGGCTCACCGGCGCCCTCCGGCCGGCCGCGCTGGCCGCGGCGCTTTGCGAGATCGTGCACCGCCATGAGGCGCTGCGCACCTGCTTCCCTGCGGTCGCGGGCCAGCCGGCGCAAGTGATGGCCGAATTCTCCGCCGCATCCCTGCCGCTCATCGATCTCGCGGGCCTGCCGGAGCCGAGCCGGGAGGATGAGCTGCGGCGCCTGGCCCGCGCCGAGGCCCTGCGCCCCTTTGACCTGTGCCGAGGACCGCTACTCCGCACGACACTGGTGCGGTCGCAGCCGGAGGCGCACGCGGTGCTCGTCACGATGCACCACATCATTTCGGATGGCTGGTCGATGGGCGTATTCCTCGGCGAGCTGGTGGCCCTGTACACGGCAGTCGTGCAGGGGAGGCCGTCTCCGTTCCCCGAGCTGGCCGTCCAGTATGCGGACTATGCAGCCTGGCAGCGGGCCTGGCTGTCGGGAGAGCGCCTTGAGGCCGAGATTGCCTGGTGGAAGCAGCGGCTCGCGGGCGTACCCACCGCCCTCGAGCTGCCCACCGATCGGCCGCGGCAGGCCCAGCAGAGGTTCCGCGGCACCGCACTGCCCGTGTCTCTGCCACCGGAGATCCGGGACCGCCTGACCTCCCTCGGCCGCGCTGCCGGGGCCACGCCCTTCATGGTGCTCCTGGCCATGTTCCAATCTCTTCTCGGCCGCTGGTCGGGCCAGGACGATTTCGTCGTCGGGACCCCCATCGCCGGCCGTCTCCGCGCCGAGACCGAGCCGCTGATCGGATTCTTCGTCAACACTCTCGCGCTGCGCGCCGAGCTCGCGGACGATCCGAGCTTCCGCGCCCTCCTGGAACGGGTCCGCGACACTGCCCTCGACGCCTATGCGCACCAGGAGCTCCCGTTCGAGCGCCTGGTGGCGGAAATCCAGCCCGAGCGCGACCTCTCGCGCAACGCCCTCGTCCAGGTCCTGCTCGCGGTGCAGAACACGCCGGTGCAGACACTCTCTGCCGAGGGGCTGACCTTCGAGCCGCTCGCCGAGGACAACGAGACCGCAAAGGTCGACCTGAGCCTCCATCTAAGCGAGCAGGGGGAGAGGATCGAGGGATTGCTGTCCTTTAGCACCGACCTGTTCGAGACGGCCACGGTGGCGCGCCTCGTGGGCCACTTCGAGCATCTGCTCGCGGCAGCCCTGACCGATCCCGACTGCCGGCTCTCGGACCTCTCCTTGCTCACGCCGGCCGAGCTGCACCAGCTCGTGTACGAGGCGGCAAGCGCCTCCACGCCGCCAGACCAGTTGTGCATCCATCAGCTCTTTGCGAAGCAGGTGGCGCGCACCCCCGAGGCGCTCGCCGTCTTTGCCGAGGAGGACGGCAAGGAGGTCGCCTGGACCTATGCCGAGCTCGGTCGCCGGGTCCGGCGTTTGGCCGCGCGGCTGCGCGCTCTGGGCGTCGATCTCGGCCGGCCGGTGCTCCTCTGTGCCGAGCGCGGCGCGGGCCTGGTGGCTGGCCTCTTCGGCATCCTGGAAGCGGGGGGCGCCTATCTCGCGGTCGAGCCGGACCTGCCGCGCGCCCGCCTGGAGCTCCTCGCCGGGGACGCCGACGCGGCCGTGGCGGTGACCGAGCGCCCGCTGGCCGGTGCGCTGCCGGCCGGCATTCGCAGGATCTTCCTGGAAGATCTGGAGGCGGACGCCGATCCACCGCCCGGCGCGATCTCCTCCGGGATCGGTCCTGGCCATCTGGCCTATGTGCTCTACACTTCGGGCTCCACGGGCCGGCCCAAGGGGGTCATGGTCGAGCACCGCCAGCTCGCCGCGTACGTCCAGGGCGTCGTCGAGCGCCTGGGTCTCCCTTCCGGCGCGAGCTTCGCCACGGTCAGCTCCTTCGCCGCGGACCTCGGCAACACCTCGATCTTCGCCGCCCTGCTCAACGGCGGTTGCCTGCACGTCGTCTCCCGCGAGCGGCTGGCAGACGCCGCGGCCCTGGCCGCGCTGATGGAGCGCCGGCCCGTCGACGGCTTGAAGATCGTCCCGTCGCATCTGACAGCCCTGCTGACCGCGGAGCGCCCGGAGCGGGTGCTCCCACGACGCCTGCTCGTCCTCGGCGGCGAGCCACTCCCCTGGAGCCTGGTGGAGCGAGTGCGCGCCTTGTCGCCCGAGCTGCGGGTGCTCAATCACTACGGCCCCACGGAGACGACGGTGGGCGTCCTCGCCGGCGAGGTGCAGGGGCAAGGAGGAGGCGCGAGCGCTCCGCTCGGCCGTCCGCTCGGCTTCACCCGCGCCCGGGTGATGGACCGCCATGGGCAGCTCCTGCCCATCGGCGTGCCCGGCGAGCTCTGCGTCGGCGGTCCGCAGGTGACCCGCGGTTATCTCGGCCGGCCGGACCTGACCGCCGAGCGGTTCGTCCCCGATCCGTACGGCGATGGCGGCGAGCGCCTCTATCGCACGGGAGACCTGGTGCGGCGGCGGCCGGACGGCGCGATCGAGTTCCTCGGGCGCATCGACGATCAGGTCAAGATCCGCGGTTTCCGGGTGGAGCTCGCGGAGGTCGAGGCGGCGCTCCTCGCGCTGCCCGAAGTCTGCGCGGCCGCGGCCCTGGTCCGCGACCGCGCCAACGGCGACCGCAGCCTCGCCGCCTTCGTCGCGGTCGCAGCGCCGGTGGCTGCCTCGGAGCTCCTCTCCCGCCTGCGCGAGCAGCTCCCCGCCGCTCTGGTGCCGTCCAACCTCGGGCTCGTCGACACCCTGCCGCGGACGCCCAACGGCAAGGTGGACCGCAAAGCCCTCGCCGCTCTCCTCGCGAGCTCCGCCTCGGAGCATCCGGCGGAGACGGCGGAAGACGGCGCCTCGGACCCGGTCACCCAGCTGCTCGCCGGCCTCTGGGCCGACGTGCTGGGCCTGCCGCAGGTGCAGCCGGACGACGACTTCTTCGCGATCGGCGGCCACTCCCTGCTCGCCACGCGCGTGGTCTCGCGGGTGCGCGAGGCATGCGCCGTGGAGCTCCCGTTGCGCAGCCTGTTCGAAGCGCGGACACCTGAGCGGCTCGCCGCCGTGGTGCGCGAGGCCCGGCGCAGCGGCGCCGGCCGCCAGACGCCGCCGCTCGTCCCGGTACCGCGCAGGCGGGACCTCCCCCTCTCCTTCGCCCAGCAGCGGCTGTGGTTCCTCGCTCAGCTGGAGCCGGACAGCCCGGCGTACAACGTCCCCATGCCGGTGCTCCTCCGCGGCTTCCTGGACGTGCCCGCCCTGGAAGCTGCTTTGCGGGCCATCGAGCGGCGGCACGAGGTGCTGCGCACGATCTTCGCCACGGTCGAGGGCGAAGCGGTCCAGCGTATCGGCGCGGCTCCCTGTCTCGATCTGCCGCTGATCGATCTGGCCGCGCTCCCTGCGCCGGTACGGCAGCCCGAAGTCGCGCGGCTCGCCCGCGCCGAGGCGCTGCGGCCCTTCGATCTGGCGGCAGGGCCGGTCTGGCGAGCCGGTCTGGTGCGGCTGGCCGCGGACCAGCACGCGGTCCTGATCACCCTGCACCACATCGCCTCCGACGCCTGGTCGCGAGGCATCCTGCTGCGCGAGCTCGGCACGTTGTACGGGTCGCTGGTCCGGCGGGAACCCTCGTCGCTTCCCGTCTTGCCCATCCAGTACGCCGATTTCGCCGTGTGGCAGCGCGGCTGGTTGCAGGGAGGTGTGCTGGAGGAGCAGATCGAGCACTGGCGGCGGCGGCTCGCCGGGGCGCCGCGCGTCCTGGAGTTGCCGACGGACCGGCCGCGTCCCGCGATGCAGACCTTCAGCGGCGCGGCGACGCCGCTGGCTCTCCCACCCGCGCTGTCGCAAGGGATCGCGGCGCTTTGCCGCCAGGCGGGCGCGACTCCGTTCATGGCCCTGCTGGCTGCCTGGACGCTCCTCCTGGGGCGCCACGCCGGCCAGGAGGACGTGCTCGTCGGAACCCCCATCGCCGGCCGCAGCCGCCGCGAGGTCGAGGACCTGATCGGGTTCTTCATCAATACTCTGGTGTTGCGGTCGGATCTCTCCGGATCTCCGGCTTTCGGCGCCCTGCTGGGGCGGGTGCGCGAGGCGGCGCTCGACGCCTACGCGCACCAGGACGTGCCGTTCGAGCGGCTCGTCGAAGCGCTGGTCAGCGAAAGAGATCTAGCGGTCTCGCCGCTCTTCCAGACGCTCTTTGTTCTGCAGAACGCTCCCGCCGGGGAACTCCGGATCCGCGGGATCGCTCTCGAGCCGCTGGAGGTTCGGAGTGAAGTCGCCAAGCTCGATCTCGGTCTCGCGCTGACCGAGACCTCGCACGGGATCGCCGGCGTGCTGGAGCACAACACCGACCTGTTCGACGCCACCACGGCCGCGCGCCTGGCCGCCCGCTTCGCCGCCCTGCTGGAAGCGGCCGTCGCTGACCCGGACCGGAGCGTCGACGACCTGGCGATGCTGCTACCGCAGGAGCGCTCGCAGCTGCTCCTGGAGTGGAACGACACCGGGGAGGCGCCACTGCCGGAATGCTGCCTGCACGAGCTGTTCGCGGCTCAGGCGGCGCGGACGCCGCACGCGACCGCCCTCGTCCATCGCACCTGCCGTTGGCCCTACGCGGAGCTGGCCGCCCGCGCCGGAGGGATCGCCCGGCGCCTGCGAACCCTGGGTGTCGGACCCGAGATACGGGTGGCTGTCTGCCTGGAGCGCTCGCCGGACCTGATCGCCGCGCTGCTCGGCGTGCTCGCCAGCGGTGGTACCTACGTGCCGATCGATCCGGCCTATCCGCCGGAGCGCCGGGCTCTGATGTTGGAGGATTCCGGGAGCGCCGTCCTGGTGACACGCGCCACACTGGCGCCACTGGGAGGTGAGGGTCTCCGGGTGCTCGATCTCGATGCGGAGAAGATCCCGTCGGCGGAGCTGCCCGGGGAAGCCCCGGTGAATCCGCATCACCTGGCCTACGTCATCTACACCTCGGGTTCGACCGGACGGCCGAAGGGCGTGGCAATCGAGCACCGCAGCGCCGCGGCCCTCGCCGGCTGGGCGCGCGGGGAGCTTTCTCAAGAGGAGCTCTCCGGCGTGCTGGCCGCCACCTCGATCTGCTTCGATCTCTCGGTCTTCGAGATCTTCATGCCGCTGGCGTGGGGCGGCACGGTCTACCTGGCCGAGAACGCCCTGGAGCTACCCACGCTGCCAGCCGCAGCCGGGGTCCGGCTGCTCAACACCGTGCCCTCCGCCGCAGCTGAGCTGGTGCGTGCCGGCGGCGTGCCGCCATCGGTGCGTACGGTCGCCCTCGCCGGCGAGCCGCTGCCCGCGAGCCTCGTGGAGCAGCTCTACGCCACCGGGAGCGTCGAGCGGGTGCTGAACCTCTACGGCCCCTCGGAAGACACGACATACTCGACCGCGGCGCGGGTGAGGCGGGGCGGCACGCGCGGGCCGGCGATCGGCCGTCCGTTGCCGGGGACGCGCGCCTATGTGGTCGATCTGCGCGGCCGGCCCGTCCCGCTCGGAGTCGCGGGAGAACTCTGGCTCGCGGGCGCCGGGCTGGCGCGCGGCTATCTCGGACGGCCGGAGCTGACCGCGGAGCGGTTCACCCCCGATCCGTTCGGCAGCGCCGGGGAGCGCGTCTACCGCACCGGCGACCTGGTCCGATTCCGGCCCGCCGACGATCCGGGGCTCGAGCTGGAGTTCCTCGGGCGCATCGACCACCAGGTCAAGATCCGCGGTTTCCGCATCGAGCTGGGCGAGGTCGAAGCGGTCCTGCGCAGCCATCCAGCGGTGCGCGACTGCGTGGTCGACGTCCGCGAGGAGGGGCCCGGCGATCGCCGCCTCATCGCCTGGACCGTCCTCGAGCGTCCGGAACCGGCTCTCGCCGAGGCACTCCGCGAGAAGCTGCCCGCCTACATGGTCCCCTCGGCTTTCGTCAGCCTGGAGCAGCTGCCGCTCCTGCCCAACGGCAAGGTGGACCGGCGGGCGCTGCCGGCCCCGGGGCGGCGGAGCGAAGGTTTCGAGCCGCCTCGCGACGAGATCGAGCTGCGGCTGGCGCGCCTCTGGGAGGACCTCCTGAACGTGCGGCCGGTCGGCATCCACGACAACTTCTTCGCTCTGGGTGGGCACTCCCTCCTGGTGGTGCGCCTGATGGGGAGCATCGAGCGGCTGCTCGGCCGCAGGCTCCCGGTCTCCGCGCTGATGGAGGCGCCGACCGTCGCGCAGATGGCCTCGCTGGTGCGCCGCGAGGCCGGCCTGCCGCGCTCTCTCCTGGTTCCGATCCAACCGGGTGTTCATCCGGCCGAAGCGGCGCCGGAGTTGCGGCCGCCGCTCTACCTGGTGCATCCGGTGGGAGGCAACGTCCTCTGCTATGTGCCGCTGGCGCAGACCGGAACTCTGGATGGTCCGCTCTACGGTCTCCAGGCCCCGGGTCACGAGGAGCTGACCGAGCCGTGGACTATCGAGACCATGGCGGAGCGCTATCTCGCCGCAATCCGCGAGATCCAGCCGGAGGGACCGTACATGCTCGCCGGCTGGTCCCTGGGAGGCGTCGTGGCGTTCGAGATGGCGCGGCAGCTCGAAGCGCAGGGCAGCGAGGCGGCCCTGGTGGCAATGATCGATCCTGGTCCTCCGCGGCGGGGCTCCGCGGCTCCGGACACCCACGAGCTCGACGAGCTCGCCGCATTCGCCTTCGACCTCCGGGGGCTCGCGGGCCTCGACACCTCCGCGCCCCTCTCCCTGCCGCGCGACGTGGCCACGCTCGACGCCCTTCTGGCGAACAACGAGGTCCGCGCGCTCCTTCCGCCTGACCTGAGCGCGGATCATCTCCGCCAGCTGTTCGCTCTCCACCGCGCCAACCGCCGCGCCCTGGAGGCCTACCGCCCCCACCCGTATGGCGGGCGGATCACCCTGCTGCGCGCCGCCGCCTCGGTCGCTCTGTCTCCGGAAACCGCGCAGGCCTGGAGCGACCTGGCAGCCGGCGGGCTAGACGTCCACATCCTGCCCGGAGACCACTATGCGCTCCTGCGAGCGCCGCACGTGGGGACCCTGGCCGAACGCCTCGCGGCGTGCGCAGGACGGGCGCTGGATCAGGCGGACCGTGAGGCCGCCGGCCTGGAGATCATCAGCCCATCCAGAAACTACCCCACGACCTGATCAATTCTTTCTCTGAAATCGAGTTTTCGCGTTTTTGGCTTCCATTGCTCCCTCTGGTCCGAAAACAGAAGCTGTCCCGCTTTAGCTGCTATGATCCACCCCTTAATAGGATCAGTTGCTGGTTCGCTCGCCTGCACGCGACCTGCCGTCACGTAATCGCTGATCGTTGAGGAGCTCTCCTCGTGCGCGCTGTCAGGCACGCTCGAGAGGTGCCGGATATTAAGGAAAACGCTGTGAGCGCAAGTGACATCGAGCTCATCTACGAGCTGTCGCCGATGCAGCAGGCGATGCTCTTTCATGCCTTGTATGCCCCGGGCTCGGGGGTCTACGTGCTGCAGATGAGCCTGCGGTTGACCGGGCGGCTGGATGTCTCCGCTCTCGAGAGGTCGTGGCGTCACGTCCTCGAACACCATGGCATCCTGCGCTCGGCGTTCTTCTGGGAAGACCTGGAGCAGCCGCGTCAGGTGGTCTTCCGCCGGGTCGATCTGGAGATTGCGCGCGATCCTCTCGGATGCTTGCGCGATCTCGCTCCGGAGGAGCAGCAATCCCGCCTCGCGTGCTTCCTGGAGAGCGATCGGGAGCGGGGCTTCGATCTCACCGAGCCGCCGCTCATGCGCCTGGCGCTCTTCGAGTTGGGCCCGGAGGTCCATCAGCTTGTCTGGACGCAGCATCACCTGGTGGTCGACGGCTGGTCGCAGGGCCAGGTGCTCAAGGAGCTGCTCACCGCCTACGCAGCCTTCGCCGGCGGCAGGGAGCCGCGGCTGGAGCGGCCCCGCAACTACCGTGAGTACATCGCGTGGCTGCAGCGGCAGGACCTGGGAGCGGCAGAGTCGTTCTGGCGCGAGAGACTGGCGGGCTTCACCGCGCCGAGCTTCCTGACTCGTGGCGACGGCCGTGCCGAGGGGCCGACCCACCGCGAGGCGCAGCGGCGGGACCTCACGCTGCCGGAGGAGACGAGCGCGCGGCTGCGCGATCTGGCGCGGCGGCAACGGCTGACTCTGAACACGCTGGCCCAGGGGGCTTGGTCGCTGGTGCTGGCGCAGGCGACCGGACGGGACGAGGTGGTCTTCGGTGCCACCGTGTCCGGACGCCCCACGGACCTGCCGGGGGTGGAGGCGATTGTGGGACCGTTCATCAACACCCTGCCGCTGCGGGTGGAGGTGAGACCGGAGCGGCGGCTGTGGGAGTGGCTCGGCGAGCTTCAGGTACGCCAGGTCGCGATGCGCCGCTACGAGCACGCGCCCCTGGTCGACGTGCAGAAGTGGAGCGAGCTGCCAGCCGGGGTGGCACTGTTCGATCACATCCTTGTGTTCGAGAACGTGGCCTTGCCGGGCGACCTGTCGCGGCCTCTGCCAGGTCTGGAGATCGTGGAGGAGGCGGCGAGCTCGCTGACCAACTACCCGCTGACCGTGGTCGTCCTTCCGGACCGCGCGGTGACGCTGTCGCTGCGCTGGGGCAGGGAGCACTTCGAGACCACGGCGGTAGCCCGGATGCTCGAACGGCTGGCGAGCGTCTTGACGGCCATGACTGGCGCCGAAAGTGATGGGGGGCGGAGGCTGGGAGACCTGCCGTTGCTGCTCGAGGCGGAGCGCCAGCAGGTGCTGGTCGAGGCCAATGACACGCGGAGCCTCTATCCGCGGGAAGCGAGCCTTTCGGAGCTGTTCGCGGCCGTGGCCCGGGCGCAGCCCGAGGCGCCGGCGGTGGTCGAAGACGGCGGGAAGGTCTGGAGCTACCGCCGCCTGCTGGAAGCGTCGAGCCGCCTGGCCCGCCATCTGGCGAAGCTGGGCGTCGAGCCGGGAGCGCGGGTGGGAGTGGCCATGGAGCGCTCGGCCGATCTGATCGTCGCGCTCCTGGCGATTCTTCGGGCGGGGGCCGCCTACGTGCCGCTCGACCCGAGTTATCCCGCGGAGCGCCTGGCTTTCATTCGGGAGGATTCGGGAGCCCGGGTGGTGCTGGGGGCCAGGGACGTCAAGGACATCAGAGACGGCAAGGGCACCCTGAAGACCTTGCCGTCGTTGCCGTCCTTTGCACAGGCTGAGAGTCTCGCCTACGTCATCTACACCTCGGGCTCCACGGGCAAACCCAAGGGCGTGGCCGTGCCCCACCGGGCCATTCTGCGCCTGGTCCGGGAGACGAACTACCTGACGCTCGCGCCCGGCGACCGGCTGGCCTTCAACGCCAACACC
>DASPXX010000263.1:0-2981 GCA_035637095.1 Thermoanaerobaculia bacterium | reverse complement strand
CTGGCTTGCGTTGCGCCAGCTGGCGCGGAGCAGCGGCGTCGCGCGGTAGGACGGGGTCGCCGCGGGATAGGGGAAGTTCACCCTCACCTTCCAGGGATCGGGCGCCGGCAGGGCGTCGAGAAACGCCGCCTGGAGAGGGCTCAACGCGGCGCTCCGCGGATCGCTCCGGCCGGTCAGGAAGAGGATCTGGAGCGGCGGCTTCATCGCAGCAGGCTACCCAGAACCTGCCCAGGGAGCCGATCAGGCAGTTCGCCAGTTGACGAAGCGGAGACCCGGGATGCGCCCAAAGTGATCTTCGTTACCCGTCACGAGGACGAGGTCATGGACGAAAGCAGTCGCCGCAATCAGAGGGTCGCCGTCCGAGATCAACTGGCCTCGCTTGTGAAGGATTCCATAGATCTCGGAGGCTCGGTCGACAACTTCCTCCGTCATGGGGTAGACGGTGCTGGCCCGGCATTGCTGAAGGAAGATTGCCATCTGCCGGAAGGCGTCTTTCGCGTGGAGCCCTCGCAAGACCTCGTAGCGAGTAATGATGGAAAACCGGAAGCACGCGTGCTCCCGCAAGTACGCGCCGGCATTTACGAGGACTCGCTGGTCCCGACCTTTCATGATCTCGGAGAGCATGTCCGAGTCGAGGAGGGCGGGCGGGTGCGCCATCAAGGCTCGTGGAGGGAGGAGCGGCTTCTGTTGAGGGCGATCGCCTCGACTTCGGCGATGTCGCTCTCCGACAGTCCTTCGTAAACGCGCCGCCAAGCTCCGAGCTCGGACTCCGTATCCTGCTCTACAGGAAGGCGGATGTCGACGATGACTCTCTGGTGATCGGACAGTCCCGGATCTCCAAGCGGCTTGAGGACGCCATCTTCATAGACGGCTTCGAGGGTTTTCGTCATGTGCTCTCGATTCTCCTCTCCGTCCAAGGGTACCAGTCTCACGACCTTTCTGCCAAGACAGGCGGCCTCATCGCTTCATCGCACGGTCTCGAACCGCCGGTCGTCGTGGACGCGGTAGTGCCGGGTGCGCCAGACGATCCGCCGCCAGACGAGGGCGTGGAGCAGGTGGAGCGGCTGGAGCAGCTCGGAGACGAGCGACGAGAAAGGCGCGTGGAGAGGCCGGCCATAGATGGAGCGCTGGATTGCGACGAGGCCGAGAGCACGGAGAGCCAGGCACGCCACCAGGATCCCTGCGGCAGGCCCCGAGGGCGCGAGCGCGAAGGAGACGAGGAGCGCGCCGAGCAGGAGGGGCGGCAGCGCGCCGAGGACTGCGATGAGCGCGCGGAGCCCGGGCGGCTGTTTGCGCAGCAAGAGGAGCGCGAACAGGAACCAGCGGTGCAGGAGCTGGACGTAGTGCCGGCCGTCGCGGACGGTGGTCTCGACCCAGTGCGGGCGGGCGCTCTGGAAGATCCGGCCCCCGTCGCCGAGGGTCCGCTCGGCGACCGCGAGGTCGTCGGTCAGGCACCTGAGGAGGGGCGCGAAGCCGCCCTGCGCCTCCAGGCCCTCGGTGCGGAGCGCGTAGGCCATGCCGTTGATGGTGAGCGGCGGCAGGAACGGGAGGAGCGGCAGATAGAGGAGCGCGGCGTTGTTGTCCACGAACTGGGCGAGGAGGCGCGAGGGGAGACGGCCGTCGTCGAGGTAGCCGGGCAGGCTGGTCGCGAGCTGGTGGTCGTCGAGGGCCTGGACCAGCGCGGCCAGGGTCTCGGCCGGCATCCGCGTGTCGTCGTCGAGCACCAGGAGCACGGCTTCGCGGATCGCCGGGCGTGCCAGATCGAGCTTCCAGAGCTTCGGGTTGCACCCCTCCGGCGGCGGCGGGCAGACCAGCACGTCGATCCGCCGCTCCGGATGGCGGTCCGCGAGCTCGCGGCAGACCGCCTGCGCCTCCGGATCGTCCTCGTCGATCAGCCAGAGGAACTGCGCCGCGGGCAGCTCCTCGAGATTGGCCGCGAGCACCGTGGCGAGCTGCGGATCGCCCGCCAGGATCGGCTGGGCGATCGCGACCCCGGAGCCGTCGGACCCCTGCTGCCGCTCCTCCCGCCGCGCCACTCCCAGGGCGAGAAGCGCCTTGGCCCCGAGCAGCGCGAGATAGGCGGCGGCGCAACAGGTCACGGCGACGAGGCTCAAACCGGCGGCTCCGTATCCCGCGTCCAGCGAATGAACGACTCCAGTCCCTCGGCGATCGACACCGAGGGCGGACCCAGGTCGGCGAGAGCGCGGCGCACGTCGAAAGTCTTCGACCAGGCGAGGACGCCCACGCCGAAGCGGGTGACCGGTGGCTCGCCCCGCAGGCGGAAGAGCGCCCAGACCGCTTCCGTCAAGCCCGCGGCCCAGAGGGCGGTGCGGATCGACACCCGCCGCCGGGGCGCCGGCAGGCGGAGGCGGGTGAAGAGGTCGAGCAGGAACGCCTGGATCTCCACCGGCTCGGCGTTGGTGAGGTTGTAGGCGCCGGTGAGCTCCCGCCGCTCGACCGCGCGCAGCAAGTAGTCGGAGAGCGTATCGATATAAATAAGGTCGCCGACCGCCGGGGGGCCGCCGGTGAGGAGCGGCAGCCGGCCGGCCCGGGCCGCCGCGACGAGGCGCGGAAAGAGCACCGTGTCCCCCGGTCCGAAGACGGCGCGCGGGCGGAGGATCAGCCAAGGGCCGCGGTACTCCCGGACCAGGAGCTCCCCGGCGTATTTGGTCGCCGCGTAGCGGTTGACGAAGCGGGGTCCGATCGGCGAGTCCTCGGTCAGGCCGAGCTGCGGGCCGGGGCGGTAGAAGACCGAGCTCGACGAGACGTAGATCAGCCGCGGTGGGCGTCGGCGGCGCCCGCAGAAGTCGATCACCTGGCGGGTGGCCTCGACGTTGTCGCGCTCGTACTCGGCGGCGGTCCCCCAGGGAGCGGCGCGCGCCGCGGCATGGATCACCACGTCGGGCTCGAACTCCAGATCGAACGGCTGCGAGAGGTCGACCGAGGTGTAGTTGGAAAAAGGGAGCTGGCGCCGGCCGACC
>DASPXX010000262.1:0-5497 GCA_035637095.1 Thermoanaerobaculia bacterium | reverse complement strand
CGCGGGCGGCGGCGATCAGAGCGTGGTAGACGCAGACCGACGCCACCCGGATGTCCAGGTGCGCCACGCCGAGAGCCTCCAGGATGTCCTGGCGGACCGGCCGGCGGGCCTTGGCGCAGAGCCGGCGCACGCGGCCCGGGGTGTCGTCGCCCTGGAGGGTCGTCAGGTCCATGCAGGTGATCGCCCGCAGGTACCAGGCGGCCTGCCAGTCCTTCTTGACCGTCCGCCGCTTGGGCAGGGTGGCCGCCCGGCGCTCGACCGCGCTGGTGTTGACCCGCACGTCGCGCACCCACCCCAGGTCGAGCGGGATGCCCGGGTTGCGCTCCGGGTGCGGCTCCGCCCAGCGGGAAGGGCGGGCGGCGTGCTCACGGAGGTCCTGGACGGCCATGGGGGAAGCTTAGCACTACTGCTTGCCCACCGCCGCCGCCCCCGCCGCCGGCGTGCGCACCCGGCCCAGCTCGACGCCGGTGTAGTAGTGGGTGAGGATGTCCTTATAAGAATGGCCGCGCTGCGCCATGCCGTAGGCCCCCACCTGGCACAGGCCGACGCCGTGGCCGAAGCCGCGGCCGGTGAAGAGCCAGCCGGCTTCCTGATTTCTCGGTGCCAGGCGCTTGGCGGTGAACAGGGTGTCCGGCACGTCGAGCGTCCAGCGGATCGCCAGGCCGTCCACCTCCACCACCTGGTCGTTCTCACCGTGGATGCGGATCTTCCCCACCCGGCCCGACTCGCCACGGGAGAGGATCTCCAGGTCGCGGAAGCCGACTCCCGGGAAGCGCTGGTTGACCTGCCGGGCGAGCTGCGCGTCGCTGCGGAAGCGGGTCCACGAGCTGTAGGGGCTGCTGCGGTCGAAGGCCACGCCGTCCAGGTCCACCTCCTGGACCGCGGCGAGGAGCCGGTCGCCCTGCCAGAAGAGCACCAGATCGTCCCCCGGCAGCAGGGCGAGGCTGGCGCTCGTCATGCTCTCGCCGCGGCGGCGGAAGGTGGCGAGCTCCGCCGGCACGTCGTAGGTCCTGTCCTCCTTGCCCGAGCGGACGGCCAGCCGGCTCTCCCCGAGCGAGAGGAACGAGGCGTCCTCGCGGCGCACGACCTGCAGCATCTCGGCGAGAGCCAGGAGCAGCCCCTCCACCTCGCCGTCGGCGAGCGGCCGGTCGAGCGGACCGGTCATCAGGCCGCTCTTCATCAGATAGGCCGCCCGCCGCAGGTCGTCCTCGCTCCAGTTCTTGGGCGGATCGTGGAGCAGGTACTGGATGTCCTCGGGCGCCAGGAAGAGGTGGGCGTCGAGGACCAGGTCGAAGGCGTAGGCGACGAAGCGCTGCACCTCCCGCCGGTCGAGCGAGCCGAGGTGCTCCCGCGGCACCGGCAAGCCGGCGAGGAGCGCCAGATGCTCCAGGCGCGCCGAGAGGGCCGCGGCCGCATCGGCTCCGGGCGCCGGCGGCAGGAGCGCGCGGGTCAACCCGCCGGGGAAATCGATGCCCGGCGGCAGGCTCCCCTCGATCCGCGCGAATCCGGCCTCCATGCAGGGGACGCCCTTCAGATACGGCTCCTGGTTGAGCGGAAAGATCACCGGCGCGTCCTCGGTGTGGCCGCCGCAGGTCGAGCTGTAGAGCGCGTCGGCGAGGCGCCCCTGATAGAGGAGGACCTGGCCGGCGGTCTCGGCCACCGCGCGGTCGGAGAGCGGATGCTCCACCTCCATTCCTTTATAGACCTGGCAGCGCGGCGTGGCACAGATGTCGTAGCCCTCGCGGGAGAACTCGCCCAGGTTGCGCAGCGTGTAGGTGCGGGCGGCGACCGCCTGCGCCTTCAAGGCCTCGACCTGGTTGTACTGGATCGGCCCCATCTCGCTCGGCACCACCCCGCGCAGGTACTCCTCGACCGGCAGCTCGTTGATCAGGTTGAGCAGACCGCGGTCGTTGACGTAGACGAGGATCCGCCCGCGCCAGCGCTTCCCCTGCACGCGCACACTGTCGCCGCCGGCCGGAGCCACGGAGAGCCAGCGGCCGGGGTAGACCGCGGTATGCGCCCCCTGGGAGACGCGCAGGGCCGGAGCGGTGACCGAGCCGCCCTCGTTGATCACGAAGGAGTCGCTGACGCCGAGCGCTCCGAGCCGCCGCCGGTCGGCCTCCGCCGCCTCGCGCGTGGCATAGCGGCCGACGTGCACCCGGTAGAGGTCGATCCCGGCGTCGAAGTGCGCCTCGCCCGGCTGGCCGGTCTCGCTCGACAGGCGGCGCACCAGATCGTTGGCCTGTTCCTCGTCGCGCAGGGCCGCGGCCTGGATGCTGTAGTACCCCTGCTCGGCGCCGGCCGCCGCGGGCTCCACCTTGAAGCTCGCCACCACCTCCAGCGGCTGCTCCCCGGCCGAGACGATCAGCGCATCCTCACAACACGGGAAGGTCACCCCGTCGAGGTCGGTGGCCAGACCGACCTTGAGCAGGAGGGGAACCGAGGGACCGATCGGCACGGGCTCGACCGGCGCCGGCTCGGGCCGGGGCGCGGGCTGCGGCGGCTTCCCGGCCGGAGGCGCGGGCCGCGGCACGGGCGGAGCCGGCCGCGGAGTCGGCGCGGTACGGCAGGCGGCCAGGATCGTCAGGAGGACGAGGAGCAGAGCCAGGATAGGGTACGGCGTTGTCTTCACGCGGGGTGAAACCTCATCGCAAGCGGGAACCGTGCACCTTGTTCTCCCGCCGGAAGTCCTCGATGGAGGTCATGAGGACCGGCTGGGCCATCTCGTACAAGCGGCTGACGAGCATCGCGGGGAGACGGGAGGTGAGGAGCTCGCCGGCCGGGGCGACCTCGGGACCGTCGGGTCCCCGGTCGAGGCTGGCCGGGCCGGGGAACGCCGGCCTGGCAATCTTCTTCCTCTGCGCCGTCTCGTCGAGAAGATAGTTGGTGGTGAAGATCGTCGGCAGCTGCCGCGTGTAGCGGTGGTTGATGATGAGGTAGAGGATGTCGCGCACCCAGGGGGTCATCTGCTGCGCCCCGAGCTCGTCGAGGACCAGGAGCTCCGCCCCCATCAGGGGATCGAGGATCTCCCGCTTGGACTCCGGCGAGCCGGGGTCGAAGGTGGCCTGGATCTGGTGGATCAGCGAGGTGAACTCGGCGAATCGGCCGCGCACCCGCAGGCGCTCGATCAGGTCGACGAGGACGCCCACCGCGAGATGGGTCTTGCCGGTCCCCGGAGGGCCGACGAAGAGGAGGCCCGACTGCCGGAAGCCGCCTTCCTGGAGGAAGCCTTCGACGTAGTGCTCGGCGAGCCGGCGCGCGCCCTGGAGCTGGTTCCTCTCCGCCGCCGCGGGGCTCGAGGTCTGGAAATTGGACAGCCGGCAATGCCGGTACCGCGGCGGGATGCCGGCGGCCTCCACGAGGCGCCGGCCGCGGTCCTGCTCGCGGCAGGAGCACGGGCGCGCGGCCCCCGTCCCGGCATCGGATTCGATGACCCATCCCCGGCCGCCGCAGAGCGGGCAGGTCTCGTCGCGCGTTGCGGGCAGCATTGTGGGGAAATCGTAGCATGGCCCGAAGGAGCCCGTGTTAGATTCCGCCGCGGGAAACGAGTCGTCTGATCGCCGTTGCAGCCGCTTCGGAATCGAGGAGAGCTTGTCCAAGGAGCGCCAGCTACCTGAAGACCCTCTGGATTTCATCCAGATGTGTGTGGATCAGCGGAAGATCCTCTGGACGTATCATGTCAACATGCGGATGACGGCTCGGTCCGTCCCGCGCGCAGTGATCCTGGAGTCCGTGGACCGGTTCGATGTCATTGAGAGCTATCCAGAGGACAAGTATCTCCCGAGCTACCTGGTCTGGACCGAGTACGCAGGGGAAATCTTCCATGTACTCTTTGCAGCCGATGTCCCCAACGACCAGGTCCGCATCATCACGGCTTATCGGCCAGATCCGGATGAATGGGACAAGGACCTCAGAAAGAGGAGAAGGAACAAATGAAGTGCCATCTCTGCGGGGCTGACCTGATCCGCCAGGTGACGGACCTGCCGTTCAAGCTGAGCGAGACGACCATCGTGATCGTCAAAGACCTGCCTGTCCTGCAGTGCTCGGGGTGCAGTCAGTACCTCCTGGAGGACCCTGTCATGGAACGGGTCGAGGAGATCCTCGGCAAGGCCGATTCTCGAGCGGAGCTCGAGATCATCCGGTACGCCGCCTGAACGCCGTACGGCTCTCACCCCGGCGCGGTTAGAATCCGCCTCCCATGGAACGCCCTTGCCTCCTTCTGCCTCGCCACTTGGCCGTCGTGTGCCTGGCCGGCATCGCGCTCGCCTTCGCCGGCTGCCGTGGTGAGCCGCAGAGCGAGGCGCGCCCACGCCTGGGCGGCGCCGCCAAGGGGTGGAACGTCGTCCTGCTGTCGATCGACACTCTGCGGGCCGACCATCTCGGCGCCTATGGATATAAGGTCAGGCCCACCAGCCCGCACTTGGACGCCCAGCTCGCCGCCGGCCTCACCTTCGACGCCGCCATGGCGCAGCGCGCCGCCACCTGGCCCTCCCTGGCCTCGCTCTTGACCGGCCTCTACCCCAGCGGCCACGGCGTCCAGGAGAACGGCTACGGCTTCCCCGACGATCTGCCGACCCTGCCCAAGGCGCTGCACGGGGCGGGCTATCGCACCGGCGCCTTCCTGAGCAACATGTGCAAGGCGAACCACCAGGGGTGGGACGCCTTCGGCTGCACCCCGGGCCAGGACGGCAAGACTGTCAGGAACGCCCTGGGATGGGCGCGCGCCCTGCCCGCCGGCGGCAAGCCGTTCTTTCTCTGGGTCCACCTGTTCGGCGCCCACAACCCCTACTACAACGGCGGCGACCTGGCGGACCGCGAGCTCGACCCCGGCTATCAAGGACCGGTGGCGCCCCGGAAGCGGATGCTCGACGCGATCATGGTCGACAAGATCCCGCTCGCGGCGCGCGACGTGCAGCACCTGAACGCCCTCTACGACGCCGCGGTGATGGGGTCCGACGGCCTCGCGGGCGAGCTGCTCTCCGGCCTCTCCGCCGCCGGGCGCCTCGGCAACACGGTGGTCGTGGTCACCGCCGACCACGGCGAGGAGCTCTACCAGCACAACCGCTACCTCTATCATTCCTGCTCGGTCTACCAGTCGACCCTGCACGTGCCGCTGGGAATCTCGGCGCCGGGCCTGATCCCGCCGGGGACGCGGGTGCCGCAGACCGTGGAGCTGATCGACGTGGCGCCGACGCTCCTCGCCCTGCTCGGCCTGCCCGCGCTGCCGGAAGCCCACGGCAAGTCGCTGGTGCCGTACCTCGAGCGCCCCGGCGGGGGCGGGCGCGGCCGGCCGGCCTTCTCCGAGTACGGAAACACGCAGGTGCGCACGGTGCTCGACCAGGACTGGAAGCTGGTCTTCAACCCGGACCATGTGGACCCGATCTGCATCCCGAACGCGCCGCCGGGCCACTACCCGATCGGCCGCGTCGAGCTCTACGACCTGGCGCACGACCCGCACGAGACCACCAACCTCGCCACCGCGCAGAAGGCCCGGGTG
>DASPXX010000261.1:0-11396 GCA_035637095.1 Thermoanaerobaculia bacterium | reverse complement strand
GCAGCCATCTGGAGGCGTGGCCCGAGGGGATCACCGTCTCCATGCTCGATTACCGGGCCCAGGGAGACGGCACGGTCCGCTGGTGGGTCGACACAGCCGAGCGCGCCACGGAGGGGAGGATCTCGCTGCACCTCGACAACTTCCAGATCCAGCGGACGGGGTATGGGCGCCCGCACGTGCGGGGACGCGGGCTGCACATCGAAGCGGCCAGCCGGGAGCCCCGGGTCGGCGGGCTCTTCCTGCCCAGGTGGGTGGCGATCGACATGCCCGGAGCCGAGGTGCCCGACCTGCGCTTCTACAACGCCTATCTCCCCGCGGGATCGGGGCTCGTCCTGACCGGGGGATCGGGCCGGATGAGCGCCCGCTTCCACGCCGAAGCCCCGCAATGGATCGGCTCGGGCGAGATCCGGCTCGACGCTCCCCGGATGGGTGCCCGCTTCGAGGAGAAGCAGCTGAACGGCACCTTGAGCCTGCGCACGCTGCTCAACCGGGCGGACCTCCAGGACCGGCGGTTCGACATCTCGGGGAGCAAGATCGATCTCACGAACGTGGCTGTGTTGGGCGGGCCGCAGGGTTGGTGGGCGCGCGCCCACCTGGACCGCGCTGTGCTCGCACCGGGAGCGCGGGTCTTCCTGCGTGCCCAGGTGGAGAGCACGCTGAGCGACGCCCGTCCGCTCTTCGCCCTCTTCGCCCCCGCGGGACGGGGCAAGCTCCTCCGCTGGGTGGACGACCTGCTGGACATCCAGGGAGTCGGAGCCGTGGCGGACCTCACGCTGGGGAAGAATTTCGTGAACGTGGACCATATGGCCGTGGCCGGGGGCAAGGCGGAGGTCGAGGGACGATTCCGGATCGCAGGCGGTCATCCGCGCGGTATCCTGTATGCGGCGCTGGGCCGGCTCGACGTGGGCCTGGAGCTGACGGATGGGAAGCGCGACTGGAAGATCCTCCGGCCGCGCCAGTGGTTCGAAAACTACCCGGCCTTCGAGTGACGTATCCATGGTCATGAGCAACAAGATCCTTCTCGCGCTTCCGATCCTCGCCGGGCTCTCCGTCCTGGCCGCTCTCTCCCGCTCCGGGTCAGCCGCCCCCCAGGCCGCCGCCAACGGAGGCCCCATCGTGCTGGAGCTCTTCACCTCCCAGGGGTGCTCGAGCTGTCCGCCGGCCGACCGGCTGCTGACCCGCCTGTCCCAGGACTCGGCGCTCGCCGGGCGGGTGATCCCCCTGTCCTTCCATGTGGACTACTGGGACTACATCGGCTGGCAGGACCCGTTCGACTCGCCGCGCTGGTCCGAGCGCCAGCGCGCCTACGCGCAGGCCTTCCGCTCAAACCGCATCTACACGCCGCAGCTCGTGATCAACGGCAAGACCGAGTGCGTCGGCTCGCAGGAGCTGGTCGTCCGCCAGCAGATTGCCTCCGCCCTCGCCGCTCCTCCGGCGGGACGGGTGACGCTGGACGCCAGCCCGGACGGCGCAGGAGACCGCCTGCGCGTGCGGGTGGGCGCCGAGATGCAGGCGGCGGCCGGCGGTGACCTCGACCTCTGGGTCGCGGTCTGGGAGACCGGCCTCGCGACGCGGGTCGGTGCCGGGGAGAACGCCTCGAAGACGCTCCGCAACGACTACGTCGTACGCCGCCTGGAGAAGGCCTTCACCCTGGCGGGGAAGGCCGGGGCCCGGGAGTCCACCGAGATGGTCCTGGGCCTCGACAAACGCTGGAAGCGGGAAAACCTGGGAGTCGCCGCCTTCCTGCAGGACCCGGCCACCCGGGTCATCTACGGCGCCGCCTCCCAGCGCCTGGGCGGATGAGCCGGCTCACTTCCCCTGGATCTTCACGTTGTTGAGGAGCACCGGCTGGGCCGAGTAGTTCTCGAGCTCGAGGTGCTTGCCGTCCCCGCTCGTGGTGACCCGGGTCGCGAGCGACATCCGGCCTTCACCGTTGCCTTTCGGGTCGAGCCGGAGCTCGATCAGCGTGAAGGGATAATCGACCGACCGGGCGTTGTTGTAGCGCTCCCAGAAGCTGATGCGCCGGTCGGTGCCGATGATGATGCGGTACCCGCCGTCGGGTAGCGGCTCGGCGTGAGCGTAGTGGAGGTCCCAACCGATGCTGTCGGGCGTCCGGATGTAGCCGACGCGCGGCGTTTTCTGTAGCGCGGCGAGCAGCGCGTCCGATCCGTTGCGGCGGAAGGTGTCCATCAGGGCGTTCCTCTCCGCCTCGGTGGACCACCGGTCGACGTTGATCTCGACCATGTTCGCGCGGGCCGCCGGGCGGTCGGCGCCGAGGTTGACGGCGAAAGCCGTGAGCTTCAGAGGAAGAGGCAGGTTCTGCGCCGCGACCGCCGTGGCGAGCCCGAGTACCAGCAGGAGGAAGATCGCCCCGGCGACCGGCCTCCGAAATTGCTCAAGGTGGAATCTGGGCATGAGGACTCCTTTCTCTCATGCCCAGAATTCGATGCAGAGTCCGTGCCCCCTGCGGAGGCTCACTTCACCCGGATCGCATAGCTCTCCACCGGCTCGCGCCGGCCGTCCGCCGCGATTCTGTAGATGCGGATCGTGTAGGTGCCTGCGGACAGGCCCGCGGGAAGGGCGAGGGCGTAGATGTGGTTCTCGGCATCGAACGGGAGCCCGGTCGCGCTCCATGCCACCTTCCCGGAGGCATTCACGATCTCGACCGCGCGGTCGAGATTGGTGTCCGGAGGGTTGGCCTGGAGGAGGAGGACGGCCGACGACCGCGCCGGGATCTCGGGAGTTTCGGCCGATTCGCCGCCCCGCGCCACGTCACCGCTCGGCATGAGATTCAGGGTCCGGGAGATCATCTGGGGCGTCGGAGCGGCCGGCCGGGCCTCGGCGAGCTGGTCGAGCTGCGCACTGAGCTCCTTCTCCTTCTGGTCTATCTTCTTCATCTTCTCTTGGAGCTCGGCGGCGAGCTGCTCGTTGTGGGAGCCGGCGGCGGGCGGTGCGGGCGCCGGGGCCGCGACCGCCGGCTTCTCGGCGAGCTGCTTCTCCAGGGTGCCGACGCGCCCGGCGGTCTGGAACCAGCCGGCAGACGCCACCACGCCGGCCAGCCCCGCGGCCAGGGCGGCCGACTTCCAGCCGCGCCAGCCGGTCGCCGGTGCCGCCGGAGCAGTCCGCCGCGTCAGGGGGACGATCCGGTCGTCCTCTTCGAGGCGGCGGCTCATCCGCGCCAGCTCGAGCTCCGCCGCACAGCGGGGACAGCTCGCCAGATGCTCCTCCAGGAGCGCCGGGTCGACTCCGGGGGGCGTCTCGTCCCAGGCCAGGGCCAGGATCGCCTCGGCCGGCGGGTGCTGGTCGAAGATCTCGGCGGCCAGCCGGGTGTCCGCCAGGTCGTGACGGCAGGTCGCGCAGGTCGCCAGGTGCTGGAGCACCTCCCGCCGTTCGTCGTCACTCAGGGTGCCGTTGAGCAACCACGGGAACATCCCTCGCACATCATCGCAATTGGAGATCATCCGTTCGCCTCCTCAACCTGATTAGGCGTCGCAGGCGCTTCGGCGTTACGGCGATTCGTCGCGGGAGTTGCGAGCAGCTCGGCGCGCGCGGCGAGAGCCTTCTCACGGCAGCGCAGGGCGCGCACCCGCAGTGTCCCCTCGGCGACGCCGAGACGCAGGCTCATGTCGCGGTAGGAGTGCCCCGCGAGGATCATGCGCCACAACTCGCGGCAGTCCTGCGAAGAGCGTTCGAGGACGCGCCAAAGCAGGTCCCGGTCCTCGTGGATGGCCGCGGTCGGGTGAGGCGGCGGCCCGGCGGTCCCTTTTTCGATCTCCTCCAGATCGGTCCACTGCCGTTTGCTGTCGGCGCGGATCTGGTCGAGGCAGCTGTGGTTGGTGACGCGCCAGAGGTAGGTGCGCAAGCTGGATTCGCCGCGGAACTTCCCCTGGCCCAGCAGACGGGTGATCTCCAGGCGGATGTCCTGGAGGACGTCGTCCCAGCGGTTGGCCAGGCGGCGCTGGTAGGGCCAGGCCGCGCGCGAGATCCATCCGTCCACGGTCCCTACCGCGTCCGCCTCGCCCCGGAGGAATCGGGAGACTATCTCCTGGTCGTCGGTCGCCATCGGCTAGATCCTATCCTCGTAACGGCCGGCAATGCATCGGTCGTTCTGCATATCCCGCGGCGTGGATCTGAGCTAAGATGGTCGCTCAGAGCATCTTGGAGCCCTGCTTGAAGCTCCCGGCCGTTTCCCGCTCAGCTGTCCTCTCCCTCTTGCCTGGCCTGCTGGCCCTGTGCCTGGCCTGCTCGCCGGCCGTCTCCTCGCCCAAGCCGAAGCCCACGCCCAAGACCGAGCCGTCCTCCCTTCTGGAGGAGGGAAAGCCGGTGGAGCGGGTGCTGCGCGGCGGGGAGAGGCAGGAGCACCGCCTGGCCGTACAGGCGGGCTGGTACGTCCGCCTGGAGATCGAGCAGACCGGCATCGACGTGGTCGCGAGCCTGCTCGGGCCGGACGGCGCGGTCCTGTACTCGACCGATGACCCCGACGGTCTCCAGGACAAGGAAGTCCTGTCCCTGGTCGCCCCTGCCCAGGAGGAGCTGCGCCTGGTCGTCACGCCGCACGACCCCAATGCGGCCCCGGGCGCCTACCGGGTGGTGTTGGTGGCGCGGCGCCCAGTTGGGCCGGGGGATCGGGAGCGGGCAGCGGCCTACAAGGCCCGAGCCGAGGCGTGGCGCCTGATCAGCCTTCCAAAGGAGCAGGGGAGACAGGAGGCGATTCGGCTTCTGGAAGAGGCCCTCCGCCTTTGGGAAGGGGTCGGCGAGATCCGCAGCCAGATCGACGTGCTCCACGATCTGGGCGCCCAGGAGCTTGCGGCATCCGATATACCCGCTGCTCTCACAGATCTCCGGCAGGCCCTCTCTCTCTCTCTGGAGGTCAAGGACCCCAAGTTGCAGGCTCTCTCGCATACCAATCTGGCGGCCGCCTTTCTGGCGCTCGGCGATTATCCTCAGACCCTCGATCATTACCAGCAGGCGCTGACCCTCTGGAAGGAGTCGGGAGACCTCGGCAAGCAGGGTCTGGTTCTCTATGGCATCGGCCTGATCTACCGCGACCGGGGCGATTTCGATCAGGCTCTTCGCTATCTCTCCGAGGCACTTCCTCTGCGGCGTGACAGCGGGGATGCTCAGGGCGCGCTGTACACATTGGTTGCCCTCGCGGGTGTCTACCAGGGTCGGGGAGAGATGGAAAAGGCGTCGGCCTCCCTGGATCAGGCTCTGGATCTGAGCCGGTCGGTGGGAGGCAATAGCGAGGCCGTTGTGCTCTCGACCATGGCTCAGTTTCACCGCTTCCGGGGCGAGCTCGGTGATGCGCTGGAGCGGCTGGTTCAGGCCCGTGCCTACTATCACCGCGTCAAAGATGACGCCTACGAGGCTCGCGTCCTGCACAACCTGGGCCTCGTCTACGTCGATCTGGGAGATCTGGACAAGGCCCAGCATGCCTACGAAGAGGGGCTTGCGCTCGTCACCGGAAAGAGCGCCGAGGGAGAAGCCCGTTTCCTGAACAGCCTCGGCTGGACTCTGTACCTGCAAGGGGACTCCGAAAGAGCGCTCGGCGATCTGGAGCGCGGGCTTGCCCTGTCCCGGGAGAAGAACCTTCCTGGCGCCATGGCCGAGGCGCTTGGAAGGACCGGTGCCGTCTACGTCGCCCTCGGCCGCGATCAAGAGGGCTTGCGGTTTCTGCAGGAGGAGTTGACCTTGCGCCGGAAGAGCGGCGACCGGGCCAATGAAGCTGCGAGCCTTCTCGAGCTCGGGAGGGCCTGGCAGGCCCTGGGTGATCTCGGCCAGGCAGAGGACTCTTTTCACGCGGCGCTCGATCTTGGGCAGCGGACGGAAAACACCGGCCTCCAAGCCGCCTGCCTCTACCAGTGGGCGGTTCTCGACCGGCAGCGCGGCGACCTGCCGCAGGCGCTGGACCGGGTCCGGAATGCGATCCAGATCATCGAATCGGTGCGCAGCCGGGTTTCGAGCGAGAAGCTGCGGACGACCTATCTCGCGTCCAAGCGGGCCTGGTACGAGCTCTATATCGATCTGCAGATGCGCTTGGAAGAGAAAGATCCCGGGCAGGGGCATGCAGCGGCTGCACTGGAGGCCAGCGAGCGGGCTCGGGCTCGCGGGCTGCTGGACCTCATCGCCGAGGGGCGCATCGATGTTCAGGAGGGAATCGCACCCGACCTCAAACGGCAGGAGACGGAGCTCGGAGCCCGCTTGTCCTGGATTCAGGAACGACTCGGCGAGATCCTGGCTCAAGACTCGGAGAACAGCCGCATCGCCGACCTGCGCTCGCAGCTCGACCAAGCGGGCGAAAAGATGGAGCAGCTGGAAGAGGAGATCCGGCGCCGGCATCCCCGGTACGCCGAGGTCCGCTACCCGACGCCGTTGCGGCTCGAACAGGTCCAGGGCCTCCTGGATTCGCGTACGGCCTTGCTCGAGTACTTCGTGGGCCAGGAGGGATCTTTTCTCTTCGCTGTAACCCACCAGGACCTGTCGGTGTATCGCCTTCCTTCGGCCAAGGTCCTCGAGGAGAAGGTACAGGATCTCCGGACGGTCCTGGGGAGGCCTGGAATCCTCGCCCTCGGCCCGTTTCGGTCCGAGGCCGCCAACCTTTACCAGATCCTCCTCGGATCCGCGACCGCTCAGCTCTCGCGAACGCCGAACCTGCTGATCTCGCCTGACGGGCCTCTCTCTCTCGTGCCCTTCGAAGCGCTGCTGAGCAATCCGTCGAGCGGGGCATCCTACAAGAAGCTTCGCTATCTGCTCCGCGATCACGCTGTTTCATATGTACCGTCGGCCAGCGTCCTTGACGGCCTGCGCGAGCCGCGTCCGCTTCCGGCGAGCGAGGCTGCCGCCGCCAAAGGGCTCATCGCCTTCGGCGATCCGATCTACCCCTCGGCCCAGGCGGCGCTTGCGCTGCGCGGCTCCGGCAGTACCTCGACCGCGCCGCAGCTTCCTGGATCGGGCCGCGAGGTGGAAGCCATCGCGCACCTCTACCCGGCATCCGAAGTCATGCTCTATATGCGGGAGAACGCCACGGAGGAGAACGTCAAAGCGAATCCGCTGATCCAGACCGCGCGGCGGATTCATTTCGCCACACATGGCTTCGTGGACGAGGTGCGGCCTCAGCTCTCGGGGCTGATGTTGACCCGCGGTCCCGGCTCTGGACAGGATGGGCTCCTCCAGGTTTATGAGATCTTCAACCTCCGGCTGAATGCCGACCTGGTGGCTCTGTCGGCGTGCGAGACCGGGCTCGGTGAACGGATCACAGGAGAAGGGATGGTGGGGCTCACGCGAGCCTTTCTGTATGCTGGCGCCAGGAGCCTGCTCGTCAGCCTCTGGCCGGTCTCGGATCTGTCCACTCCCGATCTGATGACCGCTTTCTACCGCAATCTGGGGGACAGCGGCACCAAAGCGGAGGCGCTCCAGCGGGCGAAGCTCGAGAGGATCGACGCCGGAGACGAACCTTATCGGTGGGCTTCGTTCATCCTCTCGGGAGATCCACATTGATCCGGTGTAACGTCCACCCTGTCGACCACGCCGATAGTACATACACGCACTGTGAGCCGTCCTCGACGGCTCTTCCAAATGGGATGCAGCTCGAACGAGGGATTGGAGAATGCCCACCATGCAGAACAAGGAGACCGTCATCGACCCCAAGCCGGACCCCTGGGCCCCCTCAGGAGCCAACAACGCTCAGGCCGCCAGCCTCGCGACGGGCGCCACGGGCGTGGCCCTGATGCTCGCCGATCAGCCGTCGACCGACATCGCCCAGGCGATCGCATCGCTGCCGGACCCCCATCAGACCTTCGCGAGCATGGCGCACATCCTCGGTTACCAGTTCAGTGCCTCGGATGCGTTCACGTGGGGCTTCATCCTGGTCATCCTGAGCCTCGCCCTCAACCTCTACAGCTACGTCGTGCGCTACCGCTACGCGAAGCAGATGGAGGCCGAGTACGCCGCTCACGAGGCGGAGAAAGACGCCAAGGACAGGGCGTTGCAGTCGGCGGCCTCGCAGGCGGGGGCCAAGGGCTTCATCGGCGGCGACGCCTGAGTGCGGCGGGGTCCCGGTGAGTCGCTCCTCCTTCCGGCTCTGCATATACTGGAGCCGGAAGGGAGGAACGGATGAACCGACCCATCATCGCCCAACTCGCCCTCGTGCTCCTGGCAGCTCTCGCGGCTGCTCCCACCGTCGCTCAGGACCGGCCTGCGCCGCCGCCGCCCGTGCCGCCGCCGCCCGTGCCGCCGCCCTACGTGCCGGCGCTGACCGTCTCCGCCGACGGCGAGGCCCGGGTCGCCCCGGACGAGGCGACGGTCCGGCTCGGCATCTCCGCCCAGGCGACCACGGCCCGCGAGGCGCAGGACCAGGTGAACCGGACCGCCGGAGCCATCCTGGAGGCGGTCCGCCGCCTCGGCATCCCGGCCGACCATATCCAGACCTCGGAGCTGAACCTCGGCCCCGTCTACGGCCAGGCGAGGCCGGGCAGCGAGTCTCAGGAGCCCCGGATCGTCGGCTATCAGGCGTCCAACGTGGTCTCGGTCGACGTCGAGCAGCTCGACAAGGTCGGCCCGGTCATCGACGCCGGCCTCGCCGCGGGCGCCAACCGGCTGGAAGGAGTGATCTTCGGCCTGCGCGACGACCGCAAGGCGCGCGCCGAGGCCCTCACCCAGGCGGTGGAGGAGGCCCGCGTCAAGGCCGACGCCCTGGCCCGCGCCCTCAAGGTCCGCCTCGTGCGCGTCCTGGAGGTCGCCGAAGGGGGGATTGCGGTCACGCCGCAGCCGTTCCTCAAGGCGGGACGCATGGCCATGGAATCCGCCGCCATGGCCGAAACGCCGGTTTCCGCCGGGCAGGTCGGAGTGTCGGCGAGCGTCACGGTGCGCTGGGAGATCGCGCCCGAATGACCGCCGAGGAGGTGGCCGGTCTCCTCGGCCTCCACCCGCACCCCGAGGGTGGCTTCTTCCGCGAGACCTTCCGCGACCCGGCCGGCGATGCGACCGGCCGCGGCTTCTCGACAGCCATCTATTACCTGCTGCGCGACGGCGAGGTCTCGGCCTGGCACCGGGTCCACGACGCGGCCGAGGTCTGGCACCACTATGCGGGGGCTCCCGTCGAGCTCGCTCTCTCGGAAGATGGCCGGAGCGTCGAGACCCTGCGCCTCGGCTCCGACCTGGCTGCGGGTGAGCGCCCCCAGGCGGTGGTGCCGGCCGGCGTCTGGCAGACCGCCCGGGCCGCGGGCGGTTGGGCCCTGGTGGGCTGCACGGTCGCGCCGGGATTTCAGTTTGCGGCCTTCGAGATGGCTCCAGAGGGCTGGGCGCCGCAGATGCAGTAAAGAGAGCGCTGCCTGCTCCCTCTCCCTGGGGAGAGGGCCGGGGAGAGGGGATCGGATCAATGCCCCTTCTCCAGCTGCCTCTTCTCCTCCTCGCGGGCCTCCGCGGTCCAGATCGCGATCTCCTCGTCCGTCATGCTCCCGAGCGGCTCCAGGCGGGCGTCGCGGTAGCCCCACTCCTCGATGTCGATCAGGTACTGCCCGCGGGAGAGGATCGGTCCCCGGCAGAGGCGTTTCCCGCCCGCCGGCTCGCGCTGCGCGGTCTTCACCTGCTCGAACAGGGTGTCGAGGATCCCGCGGGGGATGAGACCGGCGTCGTCCGGATAGATGTAGCTGAAGAGGACCAGATGCGAGAGCAGCACGCGCCCGTGCTCGCCGAAACGGTCCAGCAGCCGTTTCCAATCGATGTCGGCGGCGCGGCAGTGCAGCAGGTGTGCCACATCGGCGCCGTCGAAACGCTCCCGCTCCATGATGAAGGACTTGGACCAGATCATCTCCTCGACCGGGCAGAGCTTCGCCGGCATCCCGAGGACCTCCTCGTCCACCGCGCGCTCGAACCAGCCGCGGTCGACCCGGGCCACGCCGTTGCCCGAGCTGAAGATCACGTCGACGAAATCATCGCCGCACCACGCCTTGCCCAGCCAGTGCGGGAATTTGCGCTCCACCTGGCAGCCCGACCGGGCAAAGGCTTCGAGAGCGCGGTCGTAGTCGCGCGGATGGATGAACACGTCGAAGTCCTTGGTGTGCCGGACGACTCCGGTGTAGCGGGCGTAGGCATAGGCGCCACCGACCAGGAACGGGATCCCCGCCTGCTGCAGCGTCTCCATCGCCTTACGATAGAAGTCGATCGTGTCCAGAGGGAGCTGTTGTGCGGGGGATGCCACTGTTTCGATCATGGGACGTCCTAGAGCAAACGGCGTACCAGCGCCCCATCCGCGAGGGTGCTCCTGGCACGGGTCTTGCCCCGACTCGGATGGAATGAGCTGGGGAGGAAAGGAATGGAGCCACCCATCAAAGACAAGGTCCGGGTCGGTGCGATCGCGGATCTCCATTACACGCGCTATCCCGAGCCGGGCCTGCGCGAGACGCTGGTCCAGGTGGGCCGGGAATGCGACGTCCTGCTGCTCGGCGGCGACCTGACGGACCATGGCCTGCCCGAGGAGGCCCAGGGGCTCGCCCGCGAGATCCATACCGCGGTCGGCATTCCGGTGATCGCCGTGCTCGGCAATCACGACTTCGAAGGCGGCAAGCAGGAGGAGATCAAAGACATCCTGACCGACAGCGGCATCCAGGTGCTCGACGGCGACGCCACGGAGATCTACGGCGTGGGCTTCGCGGGGATCAAGGGGTTCGCCGGCGGTTTCGGCAAGCGCGCGCTCGGTCCCTGGGGAGAGGACATCATCAAGGCCTTCGTCCACGAGGCGGTCAATGAGGCGCTGAAGCTCGAGACGGCGCTGGCCCGGCTGCGCCACCGGCCGCGCGTGGCTCTGCTCCATTATTCGCCGATCGCGGCGACCGTGGAGGGCGAGCCGCTGGAGATCTACCCCTTTCTCGGCTGCAGCCGCCTGGAAGAGCCGCTCCACCGCTATCCCGTGGACGTGGTGTTCCATGGGCACGCCCACCGCGGCCAGCCTGAAGGGAAGACCGCGGCGGGTGTGCCGGTCTACAACGTCAGCATCCAGCTCCTGCGCCACATCTGGCCGGACCGGCCGCCCGTGCGGATCGTCGAGCTCCCGGTGCGGGTGCCGCGGGAGGCGGAGGTCGCGGTCAGGGTCTGAGAGGGGGGACCGGGGACGGGGCTGTAGTATGCTTGGCCCTCCTGCTTCAGGGTGGTGATGAAGAGCAGTGAGGGATTCGCGTTCGTCCGGCCGGGGCTCCACCTCTACTACCGCATCCTGGGAGAAGGGGCGGAGACCGTCGTCGTCCCCAATGCCAACTGGCTGTGGGAGCCTCTGCAGCCGCTGGCCGAGGGACGCCGGCTGGTCTTCTATGATCCGCGCAGCCGCGGCCGGTCGAGCACTGTCACCGACGGCCGGCAGCTCAGCCTGGAAGAAGACGTCAACGACCTGGAGGCGATCCGGC
>DASPXX010000260.1:0-19468 GCA_035637095.1 Thermoanaerobaculia bacterium | reverse complement strand
CGGAGGCGAAGGCGGTGATCTGGGAGCACAACTCGCACGTCGGCAACGCCGCCGCCACCGAGATGGGCGCCCGGGGAGAGCTCAACGTCGGCCAGCTCGCCCGCGAGCAGTACGGAGACCGCGCCTTCCTGGTGGGCTTCGGCACGGATCACGGCACGGTGGCCGCGGCGACCAACTGGGACGAGGAGATGCAGATGAAGACCGTTCGCCCGTCCCATCCCGAGAGCTACGAGCGCCTGTGTCACGACACGGGTATTCCCGCCTTCCTCCTGCACCTGCGCGAGCCGCGGCGCGACGAGGTCCGGCAGGAGCTGGAGCCCCCTCGCCTGGAGCGGGCGATCGGCGTCATCTACCGCCCGGAGACCGAGCTCCAGAGCCACTACTTCCAGGCGGTCCTCCCCTGGCAGTTCGACGAGTACATCTGGCTCGACGAGACCCGCGCGGTGACGCCTCTCGGCGGTCCGGAGGTGGCGGGGATGCCGGAGACGTACCCGTTCGGGTTGTGAGGGGAGGAGCTCGATGCAACACGACATCCCCTGGGTTCTCGATCACCTGGCTTGGATGCGGCGGGAGGGGATCTGGCCGAACGGCCGGCGTTATCTGTGGACCGACGCGTTCGGAGTGGTGCTCCTGGTCTCGCTCTATCGCGAGCTGGGCGACGAGCGCTGGCTGCGCGAGGCGAAGCAGGTGGTGGATGAGGTCGAGCGCGTGCTCGGCCGCCGGCGGGGAATCCGCATCGGCGAGGCCGCGGATCGCGACGGCCAGTACTTCCACTATCTCGCGATGTGGATGTACGCCCTGTACCGGTTGGGCGAGGTCGAGGGGGAGTATCGCGAGCTGGGCGTGGCGCTCGTCCGCGCGGTGCATCCGGCGTTCGTGATTCCCGGCACTGGCGTCTGGTGGAAGATGGAGGAGGATCTGAGCGGGCCCTATCCGGGCTACGGCCTCGGCGGACTCGACGCCTTCCAGGGTTATGTGGTCTACCGGCTGCTCGATCCCGCCGGGCTCGAAGGAGAGATCGGAGAGATGCGGCAGATCGTGGAGAAGAGCTGGCGCGATCTGGTGATCACTCAAGACCTCGGCCTCGGCATGATGCTCTGGATGTCCCACTTCTTCCCAGAGGAGCCGTGGGCGCGGGCGCAGCGGGAGAGGAGCCTCACTGTGCTCGACCGGATGTGGATCGATCCGCCCGGCTATTTCTGCCGCCAGCCGGGCGCTCCGCACGTCAAGTTCGCCTTCACCAACTACGGAGTCTCGGTCGGCGTCCAGGCCGCGGGCGCCTGGGACGACCGGGTCGAGCGCCTGAACGCCTTCTTCGCGACCTACCGTTCAGGCGACGAGTACGACCGGGAGGCGATCACGCACGTGATGGCGTGCAACTCGCACTTCCCCGGGGAGCTGCTGCAGGTGGCGGCGCGGGCGGAGGCGGTTGCGAGGTGAGCCCTCACCCCCGGCCCCTCTCCCGCAAGCGGGAGAGGGGAGAACAGCACAGACATTCCAGAGAAGGGCGGAGGTGAGAGATCGATCAGGCGCTGACCGCCAGGGCGGCTTCGAGAACGGGCACGGCCAGGAACTGCCACTGCTGGTTCGTGTTGCCGTTCTGCTGTGTCCAGATCTGGACCCTATTGCCAGGCTGGGTGCCACCGTTGGAGTCGTCGATGCAATACGAGGGGGCGCCCTGATTCATCACATAAGGCGGATTGCCGAGCCAGTTCCACCGCTGGGAATTCCGGCCCAGGACGAAGCTGCTGACGATCAGCGGGACACCGTTCGAGGGAGTGGAGCCCTGGAAATCCAGATAGAGCGGACTGTCGGGATTCGAGGCCGCGAGAGTGATGGTACCGCTGTTGGGATCGATATACCACTGCGTCAAGGGAGTTCCCGCTCCCTGGAGGAGGCTCAGGGTCACCTGCGCGCCCGGGTTGGCCGCGGTGACGCCGAGGCAGAAGTTGGTGTTGGCGCTGAACTGAATGACGTAGGCCGTTTTCTCTGACGTTGCCATGACAGATCTCCTGGTTTGAAAAGGTTTAACTTCACTGTTTCGTTCGCGAACGCCAGCTTAAAAAGCAATGAGTGTGCCAGCCTCCGACGCATGCCTTTCCAGGAAGAGATCTCCGAAAGATGAGATGAAAACGATGCCTCCGCTCTGTCGGCGACATGGCGGGGCCGTGTCGCCGACACGAAGTCCCTCCGTGCGATAGACTCCCTCAATGCCCGCCCCCTGCCTCTTCTGCTCGATCGTCCGCGGCGATGTGGAGTCCTACCGCGTCTACGAGGACGAGCTGACCGTCGTTTTCCTCGATCACCGGCCGCTCCTCGCCGGGCACTGCCTGGTGGTGCCGCGGACCCATGTGGAGGACCTGACGCGCCTGCCGGACGGCCTCGTGGCGCCGCTCTTCGGCACCGTGCGCCGGCTCGCCTACGCCGTTGAGAAGGGGATGGCCGCGGAAGGCTCGTTCACCGCCATCAACAACAAGATCAGCCAGAGCGTGCCGCACCTCCACGTGCACGTGGTCCCGCGCTGGAAGAAGGACGGCCTGTTCTCCACCAAGATGATCTGGAAGCGCAGCCCCTATCCGGACGAGGCCAGCCGGCGCGAGGTCCAGGCGAAGATCCGGAAGGCGGTGGAGGAGAGCCCGGAGGAGGTCTAGCCGCATGTCCTCCGAGCCGCAACCGCGCCCCGAGCCTGCCGCCGTCTCTCCGCAGGAGGTCCTGGAGATCGTGGCCGCCGTGGTGCGCCAGCTCCAGCCGCAACGGAAGGACCTGCGACCATCCCTCGACGCCTCGCTGGAGCGCGATCTGGGGCTCGACAGCCTCGGCCGCGTCGAGCTGGCGCAGCGCCTGGAGCGCGCCTTCGGCACCAGGCTGCCCGAGTCGGCGCTGGCCCAGGCCGACACCCCGCGCGACCTTCTGAAGGCTCTGGCCGCAGGCGGATCGGCGGGCTTCATCTTCCGCGAGGATCTGACCGCTCCCCTGGAGGCGGGGGAGGCGGCGCCGGATCGCACCCGTACCCTCCTCGAGGTCCTCGACTGGCACGTCCAGCGCCATCCGGACCGGCGTCACATCCTTTTCTATCCCGGGGACGCCGAGCCCGAGCCGCTGACCTATGGCGAGCTCGACCGGCGGTCGCGCGGCGTGGCCGCCGGCCTGCGGGCGCTCGGCCTCGAGCCGCGCCAGACCGTGGGGCTCATGCTCCCGACCTCCCTGGAGTACTTCGCCGCCTTCTGCGGTGTGCTGCGCGCCGGCGGCATCCCGGTGCCGCTCTATCCGCCGGCCCGGAAGAGCCAGATCGAGGACCACCTGCTGCGGCAGGCCGGCATCCTGCGGACCGCCGAGGCGCGCCTCCTCGTCACCTTCTCCGAGGTCCTCCCTCTGGCGCGTCTGCTCCGCCCGCAGGTCCCGGGGCTCCGCCGGGTGGTCACGGTCGACGAGCTCTCCTCGCTCGCGAGCCGGGACGCGGACATCCCGGAGGTCCGCGGGGAGGACATCGCCTTCCTCCAGTTCACCTCCGGCAGCACGGGGAACCCCAAGGGTGTGACCCTCACCCACGCCAACCTGCTGGCCAACCTGCGGGCCATCGGCAAGGGGGCGGAGCTGCGGCCGGATGACTCCGCGGTGAGCTGGCTCCCCCTCTACCACGACATGGGGCTGATCGGCTCGTGGATGGCGCCGCTCTACTTCGGCCTCCCCCTGATCCTGATGTCGCCGTTGACCTTCCTGGCCCGTCCGTCGCGCTGGCTCTGGGCGATCCACCGGCACCGCGCCACGCTCTCGCCGGCGCCGAACTTCGCCTACGAGCTGTGCACGAGGAAGATCGACGACGCCGAGATCGAGGGTCTCGATCTCTCCTCCTGGCGCTTCGCCCTGAACGGCGCCGAGCCGGTGAGCCCGGCGGCTCTCGACCGCTTCATCGCACGCTTCTCCCCCTATGGCTTCGATGCGCGTGCCATGTCTCCCGTCTACGGCCTCGCCGAGTGCTCCCTCGCCCTGGCCTTTCCGCCGCTCGGCCGTGGACCCCTGGTGGACGCCGTGGAGCGCGAGACCTTCCAGGGCGGCGGCCGGGCGGTGCCCGCGAAGCCCGGCGATCCGCACGCGCTGCGCTTCGTCGCCTGCGGGGTGCCGCTGTCGGGGCACGAGGTGCGGATCGTCGACACCTCCGGCCGCGAGGTGGGGGAGCGGCAGGAGGGACGGCTCGAATTCCGCGGTCCGTCGGCGACCAGCGGCTACTACCGCAACCCCGAGGCGACACGGAAGCTCCTCCGCGGCGACTGGGTCGACTCGGGCGACCGTGCCTACATCGCGGGAGGCGAGATCTACATCACCGGCCGGGTCAAGGACATCATCATCCGCGCCGGCCGCAATCTCTATCCCCAGGAGCTGGAAGAGGCCGTCGGCGAGATCCCGGGCGTGCGCAAGGGGTGTGTGGCCGTCTTCGGCTCACCCGATCCGGCCACCGGCACGGAGCGGCTGGTCATCCTCGCCGAGACCCGCGAGCGCGACGAGGCGGTGCTGGAGACGCTGCGGACCGCCATCCAGGAGCGCGCGGTCGACCTCCTGGGCGCGCCCGCCGAGGAGGTCGTCCTGGCGCCGCCGCACGCGGTGCCGAAGACGTCGAGCGGCAAGATTCGGCGGTCGGCGAGCCGCGAGCTCTACGAGTCCGGCAAGATCGGCGGGCGCGGCGCCTCGGTCGGCTGGCAGCTCGCGCGTCTGGCCGGGGCCGGAGCGCGGGCGCAGGCCGGACGCTGGCTGCGCACGGCCGGAGACGTCCTCTACGCCGGCTGGTTCTGGGGGATCTTCAGTCTGGCGGCTCCCGGCCTGTGGCTCCTCCTGGTGGCGTCGCCGGGTCTGGCGCGCCGGCGCCGGCTGGCCCGGCGGGTCGGCCGTCTCCTCGCCTTTCTCACCGGAACCCGCCTGAAAGGAGAGGGGCTGGAGCACGCGGCCGGACCGGGTCCGCGCATCGTCACCGCCAACCACCAGAGCTATCTGGACGCCTTCGTGCTGACCGCCCTCTTGCCGCCGGACTTCGCCTTCGTCGCCAAGACCGAGCTGCAGCGGAACCCGGTCGCGCGGATCTTCCTGCGACGCCTGGGCACCGTCTTCGTCGAGCGTTTCGAGCCGGGGCAGGGGGTGGAGGAGACGCGCAAGGTGCTGGAGGCGGTGCGCGGCGGCGAATCGCTGGTCATCTTCCCCGAAGGGACCTTCCGCCGCGGCCCCGGCCTCCTGCCGTTCCGCCTGGGCGCCTTCGTGGTGGCGGCCGAAGCCGGTGTGCCGGTCGTGCCGGTGATGATCCGCGGCACGCGCTCGAAGCTCCGGGGCTCCGATTTCTTCCCACGCCGCGGCGGCGCCGGCCTCACCGTGCTGCCGTCGCTACGGCCGCAGGGAACCGGCCTGAGCGCCGCCGTCCAGCTCCGCGATGCCGTGAGGGCCGAGATCCTGGACCGCTGCGGGGAGCCGGACGCGGGGTAAGGTTTCAATCAGCCGAGCTACAACCTTTCAATCAGCCGAAGCTGAACCCCCGGGCAACCGCCTCCCGCGGACGGCTCCAGTCGACGGCGAAGCTTCCGTCCACCGTGGCCGGCGGCTTGATCGTGCCCTCGGCGGGTGCAGCCTGAGCCCACCCCGCGATCTCGGAGGGAGCGAGGATGAACGCGGCGGCGAATAACGGAACGAGGAGGGCGCGGCGTGTCATGGCGGGTACCTCCGCGAGCTATTTGAGCTGAGAGTACGCCTCTCGCGGCGCGCCGGCAATGCGCCGCAGGGTGGGCAGCCCATCCGCCGGGGCGGGGGAGAGTGCGCGGAGAGCCCGGAAGTCTTTATGATGGACCGGTCAGGAGACCCCGAACGTGGCCCTTCCCGAAACCTTCCCAAGCCCCCTCGATCCCCCGATCCAGCCCCGGCCCGCCCAGCCGCTCTCGGCCGTCGACCACGCCTGGCTGCGGATGGACCGCCCGACCAATCTGATGATGATCAACGGCGTCCTGGTCGTCGAAGGGACGCTCGACCGCGAGCGGCTGCGCGAGATCCTCGCGCAGAGGATCGCCGTGCTGCCCCGCTTCCGGCAGCGCATCGTGAGGCGCAAAGGACGGCCGCGCTGGGAAGACGATCCGGACTTCGACCTCGACGCGCACCTCCATTGGGAGCGCCTGCCCGACCCTGGTGGGGATGAGGAGCTCCGCGAGGTGGTCAGCCGCCTGGTCAGCGAGCCGCTCGACCCGCGCCGGCCGCTGTGGAGCTTCCATGTCGTCGAGAACTTCCAGGGGGAAACGGTCTTCTACGGCCGCATCCATCACTGCATCGGCGACGGCGTGGGTCTGATGTTCGTCCTCCTCTCGCTCGCCGACCTGGCCGCCGATCCGCGGGCCGCCGGCACGCAGAACCCGTTCACCTCGATGCTCCGCGAGCGCTCTCCCGCGCTCCTCGAAGACGCCTGCGCGGTCGCCGAGCAGGTGATGCCCGAGGGGATGCGTCTCCTCGAGGCCTCGGCCGAGGCGTTCCGCTCGACGAGCTGGTGGCTCAAGGCCCTCGCCTCCACCGCGGCCCTCGGCCGGCTCACCGCCATCCTACCCGATCCCAAGACCGTCTACCGCGGCCCGCTCCACGTGGAGAAGCGGGTGGCCTGGACCGATCCGATCGCGGTGGAGGACGTCAAGACGATCGGCAAGGCCCTGGGCGGCACGATCAACGACGTGCTGCTCACCGCGGTCGCCGGCGCCATGGGCCGTTATCTGGAGTCGCGCGGCCACCGCCGGCCCCCGCGCCTCAATTTCCGCGCCGCCATGCCGGTCAACCTGCGGGCGATCGACAAGATGGCCGACCTGGGCAACGAGTTCGGCCTGGTCTTCCTGTCGCTCCCGGTGGGGATCAGCGATCCGGTGGAGCGTCTGCGGGTCCTGCGCAAGCGGGCTTATGCGTTGCGCAAGTCCGGCGAGCCGCTGGTCGTCTACTGGCTGCTCAAGATGATGGGCACCCTCCCGCACTGGTTCCATCGCCTGATCGTCGCCATCTTCGGCTCGAAGGCCACGGCGGTGATGACCAACATGCCAGGTCCGAAGCAGCAGCTCTATCTCGCCGGGCGGCCGATCCGCGACTTCTTCTTCTGGGTCCCGCAGTCGGGAACCGTCGGCCTCGGCTTCGCGATCTGCAGCTACAACGGCCGCATCCGGGTCGGCATCGGCACCGACGCCGGCCTGGTGCCCGACCCGGAGAGGATCGTAGAGGAGTTCCACGCCGAGATCGCGGAGATGCGGCGGCGGACGTCCTCCACCCTTTGAGAAGGTGATCCCCTCCTCGTACTCCTGGCAGTAGCGAGCAGCCGCGTGGCCAGGAGCTCCAGCGACTCCGATGGATGGAGCGCCGCGCGCACGGCGAGCGAGAGCCGAGCGGTCCAGTCTTCAACCCGAATGATCCAGTCTCCAAGCCGAGCCATCCAGCCTTCGAGCTGAGTCATCTAGACTCTAAGCCAGATCATCCAGCCTCTGAGCTGAGTCACTCAGCCTCCGAGCCGAGCGATCCAGCCTTTGAGCTGAACGATCTAGCCTCCGAGCCGAGCTATCGAGCCTCCAAGCCAAACGATCCAGCTCTCAAGCCGAACGGTTTAGTCTCTGAGCTGAGTCATTTGGCCTCTAAGCCGGACAGTTCAGCTTTTCAGCCGGATGATCCAGCCTCTTAGCCGAGTCGTCTAGCCTCTAAGCTGGACAGCTCAGCCTCTGAGCTGGATGATCTAGCCTTTGAGCCAAGTCATTCAGCCTTTAAGCTGGATGGTTTAGCCTCTGAGCCGAGCCGTTAAGCCTCTAAGCCGGATGACTTGGCTTCTGAGCTGGATGATCTAGCCTTCGAGCCCGATGACTCGGACTTCCAGCCGGGTGACACAGCGGGTCGAGGCGGCGTAGCCGCGGACCATGGCGGTCGTCAGCTCCTCGCGCTGGGCCGCCGCGGCGCAGAGGCGGAGGGAGCGGAGCGCGTCCGTCCATTTCTTCCGCTTCCGTGAAGTCGTCCAACAATTTCCACCCGACCTGTGTCTTAGGAGTTGAAAGGGGGCAGACCGGCGGCTGCTCCCCCGGCCAGGGTGCGAGTGTGAGGAGGTTCTTTGAAAACTGAAGCACCGCGGACACCCGGGGAGCGCCACCGGGGCGCTCCCTTCATCCGTGGCTCGTCTGCGCCGAACGGTGAGGTCCTGCTTCTGCCAGGACCTGTGGGACCAAGCAGGAGATCTACGGCCAGGGCAAGCCGACCGAGGAGCCAGACGTTTTAAAGCAAACGGTGTGCCAGGCAAAGAGCATGCCAGCCCCAAAGTGCCATTTTGACGGGGAGATCGTAAAAATGATGGAAGTGCCTGGGTTTCAAGGGGTTGCAGGAGAGGAGGTGAGCTGCAAGGCTGTGGAAAACGAGAAGCAGAGCCGGCCTTCGACCTGGGTCGTAAAAAGACCCAACTTAAGTACCTTTAGGCTCAGCGGGTTGGAACGGTCGCTCTTGGAACTTCCCTGATCTGTACGGTGGGATTGCGACGCAATACCTCCTGCATGGCTCCCGCCTGGTCAATCAACTTGGAACTTCCCTGATCTGTACGGTGGGATTGCGACTGCTGTGGCAGCGCCTCAGGCGGCTTGACCCCAAGCCTTGGAACTTCCCTGATCTGTACGGTGGGATTGCGACCTCGCGCGGATTCGAGAGGAAGGGGGGATCACCAGAAGACTTGGAACTTCCCTGATCTGTACGGTGGGATTGCGACAACAGGACCAACTGGTCTAACAGGTCCTCAAGGAATACTTGGAACTTCCCTGATCTGTACGGTGGGATTGCGACCCGCTCGATAAAAGTTCTGCCCCGGCTTGTTAACGAGCAGGCTTGGAACTTCCCTGATCTGTACGGTGGGATTGCGACTTGAGCGAGCACGGCCAGCGCGAAGGCATGAAGCGGGTGGCTTGGAACTTCCCTGATCTGTACGGTGGGATTGCGACCTTTCTGTGATAGTAGTAACCGGACCGAAGTCCGGTTCGATAGGCGAATGCCTTGGAACTTCCCTGATCTGTACGGTGGGATTGCGACTTTCTCAGGGTAATGTCCCTTCCGCGCTGGAAGGCGACCACCAACTTGGAACTTCCCTGATCTGTACGGTGGGATTGCGACTTCTTCGGCTTGACCCCGAGGTTGGCGAAGAGCTCGCCTTGGAACTTCCCTGATCTGTACGGTGGGATTGCGTTCGGGAATACCGGCCCAACGGGCCGGGAGATTTTAGCCCAGGGCTTCTGCCGAAGGCTGATGCCCTGGGGAGAAAAGACGAGCAATGATCGCGGCCTGAAAGGTCGCGAGAGTTTCCACTGGTTTCGGTTGAGGTTCTCCCGACCTTTCAGGCCGTAGGAATGCGGGTGGGCCTGTTGACCCAGGGCATCGGCCTGCGGCCTCGAAGCCCTGGGCTAAAATCTCCCGGCCCGTTGGGCCGGCCGGCTTGGCCACACTGGGCCTGATCTCGGCCCAACGGGCCGGGAGATTTTAGCCCAGGGCCCCCCGGCCCCCGGAGAGGAGTGCCTCCACCCAAGGTCATGAAATAAAAGGCAAGAATTTCCCCCTCTCCCGGCGGGGGAACGGGTGGGAGAGGGGGTTAGGGGGTGAGGACTCCCCGCCCCAGGGCCGGCGCGGGGGTTACGATGTTGAGCTCGGCGCTGCCGGGCTTGGCGACCCGGGCATAGGTGTAGAAGGCTTGGCCGCAGGAGATCGCGAGCCGGGCTTCGTCGATGCTGGTGGCTCCGAATCCCGCGAGCGCCTTCTCCACGACCTGTGAGGAGAGCGGCGGCAGCGTGAGGCGGAGGGTGGTCCCGATCGGAGTGCCGGTGTCGCGGAAGGCGTCGACCGTGCACTGCGCCGCCTGCCGCGAGGCATTGATCACGTAGAGGTCGGTGATCAGGCCGCCCTGCCGGTGGGTGAGCCCGTGCAGGTGCAGCGTGCCGTCTCCTGGGGAGATCACGAGACCGCTCACGACCGGACCGGCGGTGGCGGCGCGCAGCGCTCCGTTCGCACCGGACGCCTCCAGCCGCGGTGTGATCAGAAGCTGCGGAGCACCGCTCACGAGGAGCATTCCGCTCTTGCCGGCGGGGGCCAGATTCTTGGCCAGCACGGTCTCTCCGGCAGGAATCGAAAGGCTTCCGCCGGCCTTCACCTTGGTGCCATCGGCGCCGGGAGCGATGAAGGTGTAGGTGAGACGCCGCGCCACGCCTCCCGAGTTGGTCACCCAGAGGCGGGTGGTGGAGGCGGTTCCGTCCGACGCGGCACCCGCGGAAATGGGAACGATGAGCTCGCCGGCTGCGGCTGCGCGGTCCTTGCCGCGCGGTGTGAGCTTCACCATCAGGTTCGAGTACTTCCAGCCGAGCGTCGGGAAATAGGCGCCGTCGCCGATGCCGAGCGAGCTGAAGTCGACACGGACTTTCCTGTCGGGAAGATTGAAGATGTCGGTGAAGTTGAGCGGTCCTTCCAGATGCTGGATGCGCTGTCCGCCCTGGTAGGCCTCGAAGGTCATGCGGCGGGCGTCGGCGTCGTAGTCGAGCACCAGGTGATAATTGGTGTGCTCCTTCCAGGGACCCTTGCCGCTCTTGATCGTGTCCTCCTGCCCCATGTCGAGGATGGTGCGGAAGTCGCCGGAACCTTTCAGGATCAAGCCCCAGTAGAGCAGGCGGTCCGAGCGAGAATTCGCGGAGCGCCGGAAGCTCGCCACATTATGGAACATGGGATTGAACGGGAACAACTGGTGCCAGCGGTCGAGGAAGAGATCGAATTCGACGCGCGCGTGGCTGTACTGCACCCCGTCCTGGAGCGGCAGATCATAGGCTGCGTAGGCCGTTCCGTTGGCGAACTGGCCCGGCAGGCTGAACGTCACGCCGCCGTCGCTGACCGGGACGAGATCCCCCTCCAGGCTCGCCGCCGGGCCGAGGAGCACAGTCTCCGGTCCTCCCGAGCGGTAGACCAGGGCATAGGTCGCGAAGAGCTGGTCGCAGCTCACGTCGAAACGGACGTCTTTGATCGACGGCTCGCCCAGCGCGCCGAGCGCTCCCGGGAGGTCGCGGCTCGACAGCGGCAGGAGCGTCAACCGGACCGTCTCGCCGATCCGGCCGCCCTTGGCGCGGAAGACGTCGACCGTACACTGGGCGGAGCTCCCGGAGAGGTTGATCAGCCCGAGGTCGCTCGCCGGCCCGGCGGCGGCCTGTTCCAGGCCGAGCAGGCGGGCGGTCTTGCCCGGGGCGACGGCGTTGGCCGCCGAGACGACCGGCACCTGCGCGCTCGCCAGGACGTTGCCGTTCGCGGCCAGGGCCTCGACCCGGGCGGAGACCACGATCCCGGGAGCGCCGGTGAGCTCGAACATCCCCCGCGCCCCGGCCGGCACCGCGTTGTACAGCCGGAGCGTCGCGCCGGCCGGGAGGGAGAGGGACGACGGCGCCGGCTGCCCCGTGGTGCCGTTGGTGCCGCCGGCGAGAAACCGGACGCTCAAGTCGGCGGAAGCGGTGCCCGCCGGGGAGACATTGGTGAGGATCAGCAGGGTGCGGTAGGTGGAGGCTCCGAGGGCCGTATTGGCGGCCAGCGGTACGTAGATGTCTCCCGCGTGGAGCGCGAGGGGCGCCAGGAGCGCGCACAGGCCGATCATCCAGCTTTGTCTCATCATTCATCTCCGTCGCATGCTGTAATGCCATTATACCTCTTCTTGAACGAGGGTTGCCAGAGGGTCGCATTCAACCGAGTTTGAGCGACAATAGGACCGCCAATCATCGAGGAGGCGTCGACGGTGCAGCCGGAGCGGTCGAGTCTTGCCGAGGTCATCGGGCCTTATCGCATCTTGAAACGGCTCGGTGCCGGAGGCATGGGCGAGGTGCTCCTGGCGTACGACGACCGTCTCGACCGCCAGGTGGCCATCAAGCGGATCCATCCGGAGTCGGGAAGCCGCCGCGAGCGCCGTCGCGAGCGCTTCCGCCGCGAGGCCCGGATGGCGGCGCGGCTCAGCCATCCCGCCATCGTGCAGGTCTACGACATCCTCCAGGAGAACGACGTCGACTCGATCGTCATGGAGTACGTGGAGGGGGAGAGCCTCCACCAGATGATCGCGCGGAGGCCGCTCGAGGTCCGCCAGGTCCTGGAGCTGGCCCGTGAGCTGGCCGACGGGTTGGACGCGGCGCACCGGCAGGGGATCGTCCACCGGGACCTCAAGACCGAGAACGTCCTGGTCACCCCGGCCGGGCGGCCCAAGATCACCGACTTCGGGATCGCCAAGCGGCTCCTCGCAACGGAAGGCGAGGAGTCGTTGACCGCCGACGATGCCGTGGTGGGCACCTGCCGTGCCATGTCGCCCGAGCAGGCCCTGGGCGAGCCGGTGGATCATCGCACCGATCTCTTCGCCTTCGGCGTCCTGCTCTACGAGGCGCTGACCGGCCTCTCCCCGTTCGCGGCCGGGAGCGCGCTGGAAACCATGTACCGGGTGATCCATACGCGGCAGAGGCCGGTCCGGACGCTCGAGCCGTCGGTGCCGGAGGAGCTCTCCTCGCTCGTCGACCGGCTCCTGGAGAAGGAGCCGCATCTGCGCCCGCAGAGCGCCGGGCAGGTGCGGCGGGAGCTGGACCGGCTCGCCCTGGCGACGGCGGACCACAGCGGAGACGCTGTCACTCTGGAGGGGCATCCCCCCGAGGCTTCCTTCGACCTGCCGACCGTGCACGACGGGGGGCTGCAGCGCCTCAGTGAAGCGAGACCTGTGCTCGACTCGGCTCTGACCCGGGTCGATTGGCGGCGGCGGCGGCCGGCGGTCTGGCTCGTCGCGGCCGCTGTCCTGGTGACGCTGGGGAGCTGGGCCTATTTCACGTTGCGCCCTCCCGAGCCTCCTCTCTATGTGGCTGTGCTTGCCCCGGAGATCGGCGCCGGGGCAGGGAACGGCGAGGTCGAGCTGATGGCGTCGGCCGTGCGCGTGGGCCTTTTACAGGGGCTCGTCTCGCTGGAGGGGATTTCGCCGCAGGCTTTCGAGGAAGTCGATGCGGCGACCGGATCGCCACGGGAGATCGCGCGCGCCGTGGCGGCCGACGAGATTGTCGGAACGCGGCTGGACTGCCGGACGGAGGTGTGCCGGGTCTCTCTTGCTCGTCGCCGAGGTGCTGACGGAAGCATCGTCCGTGCGGCGAGCTTCGAGATTCCGACAGAGGACCTTGCGATCGCAGCGAAGGCCACGGCGCGCCAGCTTTTCGATCTCTACCCGGAGCAGCGGCCGCGCGACGAGACCCCTCCGTTGGAGGCCCGGAAGGGTGACTTCGAGGAATTCCTCCGGCTCCGCCAGCGGTTCGGCACCCCCCAGGAGGCGCTCTCGGACTCGTTTCTCCAGGGTCTCCAGTCGATCCGCCACGGCTCACCGCGGTTCCTGGAGGTCTACCTCCTGGAGGCCGAGGCGGACCGGTTCCGGTTCTGGCATTCTCGCGATCCGCAGGATCTCGAAGAGGCTTCCCGAAGAATCGCCGAGGCACGCGAGCTGGCGCCCAACGACCCGCGGCCCTTGATCATCCAATCCGATCTGGCTCTCGCCCGAAACGACGTGCACCTCGCGTACGCCCTGTTGGCGCAGCTCGAGGAGCTCACCCCCGGCGATGCCCGCCTGCTCGATCTGCGCTCGCGCATCCTGGAGGCCGAAGGCAAGGCCAGGGAAGCGCTGGCGCTCAAAAGGAAGGCCGTCCGGCTCCGGCCCGGAAGCACCCGGCTGTTCAATCTCGCCCAGGCCGAGTACCAGCAGGGGGAGCTTGCCGCGTCCCGGGAGCACCTCGATCAGCTGCTCCAGAGGTCTCCCCGGCATTTCGGAGCCCTCTCCCTGGTGGCTCTCCTGGAGCTGTCCAACGGCGACCTGAGCCGCGCCATCCGGATCTACACAGAGCTGGTCGAGCGTTTCCCGAGCCCGGCCCAACGCGCCAACCTCGGGCTCGCCTACTTCCTGGCCGGGCAGTACCCGGAAGCCGCCGAGACGTTCCGCGGCATCCTTGTGAAAGACCCCAGGAATCCGATCTATACCCTCAACCTGGCGGATACCTACCTGATGATGGGGCGGCGCGATGAAGCGCAGAAGACCTACCGGCACGTGCTCGAGCTGGCCACGGCGGATATTGCGCCCAGCCCTCAGCTGCTGACCGTCAAGGCTCAGGCCTTGGCCCATCTGGGGCAAGGGCCACAAGCCGTCGCAGCCTTGCAGGATGCCTTGCGGCTCGCCCCCGACCAGGGATCGATCGCCTATGAGGCGGCGGTCGTCTACTCCCTCTTGGGAGAGGAGAATTCAGCTCTGGTCAGTGCCGGCAAGGCGATCCGGTCCGGCTTGGGTCCCCGTTGGTTCTCCTTCCCCTGGTTCGAGGCGCTCCGGCGGCATCCCCGCTTCCGGGAGGTCTTGGCTGCCGCCTCGCGTCCGTCCACGAGCTGAACCCTCTCCCGCTGATCCTCTACGCCGCGGTCATATAGTTTGTGGGCCAGCCTGGGGATCGAAGGCGATCGACGGCTCGAACCAGTGAACGCCAAAGCTCAGTTGGACCCCGATGGAAAATACTTCGCTAATTGCAGGGTCTCCGAGTGAGACAGCGTTGATCAGATTGAGCTCTACATCACCGGAGTCTGCTGGAATAAAGATCTTCGCCTCACCGGAGCCCAAAAAGAATCGTACTCCCACCAATGGGCGCTCCGAAGATTCAGGCGTTAGCGTCAACTTGTAATGAATGGGATGATCCCCTGGGCTCAAGGTAATGCTTTGGCCCTCCGCGCTCCAAGTCTCCGCCGAGCCAACCAGCGTTATGTTGAGTGGTTCCTCGGTGGCTTGGACAGTAATGCTGCCGGTGATCTCCTCGATTTCGGGCATCGCTTCCTCCTTTCAGGTTGAGCGGTCGAAGTGCAAGCGTCTTGCCAGCTGAATGCTCTCTTCACATCTCTGGGGGTCCAGCCTGGGGATCGAAGGAGATCGTCGGATAATCCCAGGAGGTGAAAGAACCATCGGAGAGCCCGATGGACATTCCATAGGTGACGGGTTCGCCACCGTGCGGAATGTTGTGAAGGAAACTAACCTGCACCTGATCTGACGAGGCCGGAAAGAAAATCGCTACACGCTCGAAGCGCGGTTGATCGGGATCGAAATGATAGATTTGGACTCCCTGGAATGAGAAGCTCGGCCGCGACGACTGAGCGAGTGTCAGCGTCAACTGATACCGGACGGGCAACGACTGATTCGCCTCTGGCTTCAGATGGAGAACGCTGGAGGCGTCGGCTTCCAGCGGTGGGGCGACGCTCCATCCGTTTCCGGAGCCGGACAGTTGCACGTCGGGGCTCGCGAAGTCTTCCGTTGGAGTTGCCGTAACCATGATGGTGCCAATCGCCGGATCGGCGAGAGGTCCGATAACGATCCCATCACTGACGATCTGCTCTTGGACCGACATCATCTTTCTCCTTTCGGTTGGGCGCTCGAGTGTGCAAGCGACTTGCCAGAGGTCGCCGCCGTGGTGCGCCGTGAGGTGAAGGTCTGTCGGACTCTGTCGGTTGTGTAAGGTAACAGATCTCGACAGACCTGACACACTTCTGGAACGGGCGTTCTGAAAAAGGAGTAGAGTAGAGTCATGACCGCTCGCACACTTTCCCGCCGCTCCCTGTACACCGCGGCGTTCCTGCTGTCCCTGATCACCGTCTACACCGCGGACCTCATCGCCGCTTCGGCCCTGAGGCGGGCGGCGCGGCCGGATCTCCTGGCTCTCGGGATCACCCTCGACCTGGTCGTCGTCGTCCCCTGTCTCGTCTATTTCCTGCTCGTGCGGGGGAGGGGATGGTCGCCGCTCCTCGTGATTCCGGCGTTCATCGTCAGCCTCGCCGTCGCAGGCCGGGTCCTCCCGACGAGCCGCCAGCAGGCCCTGCACGTGCTGGAGTGGCTTGCGATCCCGCTCGAGTTGATCGTGGTCGGCCTGGTGGTCGTCAAGGCGCGGCAGGTGGCGCGGCGGATGCGGAGCGCGGGGCCGGCGGATCCCGGCACCCTCTTCGAGCGGATGCGGGACGCGGCGCGGGAGGTGCTGGGGGCCAACCTCCTGTCCGACGTGCTGGCCTTCGAGATCGCCATCTGCCACCACGCGCTCGCCGGATGGCGGACACGGCCGGTGTCCTCTCCGGAAACCTTCACCTATCACCGGCGCGTCGCCTATGGGGCCATCCTGGGGGCACTGATGCTGGTGATGATCCCGGAGACGATCGGGCTCCACGTCCTCCTGCAGCGGTGGAACGCGACGGCGGCCTGGGTGCTCACGGTACTCTCGATCTACGGCGTTTTCTGGCTCCTCGGCCTCTACCAGGCGGTCCGCCTGCGGCCGATCCGGATCGAGGAGGACCGGCTGCTGATCCGCATCGGCTTGAAGTGGCGGGTCGAGGTGCCGTTCCAGGACGTGGCCGCCGTCGAGATCCTGCGCGGCGGGACGGTCCTCCCCAAGCGCAAGGACTTCCTCCGCGCCGTCGTCCTGGGCGACGCGCGCTATCTCCTCACGCTGAAGCGTCCGGCCACCGCCGAGGGACCGTACGGCATCCGCCGGCGGGTCGAACAGATCGCTTTTACGGTCGACGAGCCGCAGCGCTTCGAGGCGGCCCTGAAGGATCGGATACCTCTGTAAGCATCTCGGTTGCTGGGGCGTTCCCCCGCCCGACCTCACCCCCGACCCCTCTCCCATCTCCCACCCCTCCACCCGGGAGAGGGGCGCCCCCACCCGACCCGCGCAAGCACGGACAGACAAGCTCCCCCCTCTCCCGGTGGAAGGGTGGGAGATGGGAGAGGGGGGCCGGGGGGGTGAGGTCGGGCGGGGGAACGGCTTGCAGGAGAAGACCTTGCCGGTAAGTTAGCGCGTATCGGGTCAGGAAATGACGACCCCGAACGCCGCGAGCCGCTTCCGCGAGACCCGGCGGTCGAGGCGCCACCAGGCGGGTAAACGGTTGCTCAGGTTGTTCCCATGGGCGACCTGCAGCAGGTACTGGCCGCGGAGGACGTGCACCGTGCAGTGCTTCTCGAGGTGTTTGTGGTCGTAGGCGTACGGGTTGAGGCCCTTCCGGAAGGCCGCCAGAGGAGAGGTCTCTCTCCGGCGGTACGAATAGAGCCGGCCGCTCCGCAGGTCGAGCCGGAGGAAATCCTTCGTGCAGAGGACGTCGCAATCGGCCGGAGCGCGGTCCAGCGCTTCGAGCCAGTCCGCACGGACCGCGTCGTCCGAATCGAGCCGCGTCACGATCTGATCCGGCGCGCCGCACCAGCCGCCGTACCACTCGTCCTGCACCACGACCGAGGCCCAGGGCAGGTCGCCGGTCTGCCCGGCCACGTACTCCGCGCTCCGGGTGGAGCAGAGGAGGATCACTGGGACTCCCAGCCGCCCGGCGCTGGGCACGAACCAGGTGCGGAAGAGGGCCAGCCGTTCGTCGAGCCAGGCGCGGTCGGCGTGGCGCGAGGCGCTGGCCGCGTCCAGGCGGGGGACGGAGAAGCGGGTGACGATGACGTGGCGCATGGAGCGCCCCACTACTCCCCGAACCGCGCCTGGAACACCCCGCCTTTGACCGGGAAGGAGTAGGCCACGCCCGAGACCAGGGGATCGGTCATCACGTCCCGGACCCAGAGCCTGCCCAGGCGCGCGAGGCCCGCATCGGTCCGGCTCCAGGTCCGGCCGCCGTTCGTGCTGCGCAGGACGCCGCGGTTGCGGGTGGCGGCGTAGACGATGTTCGGATCGACCGCATCCACCGCGATGGAGAGGACCGCGCCTCCGGCGGAGCGCGATTCCCAGGTGGCCCCGCCGTCCGCGCTCCTCTGGATCGCCGCGCCGCGGTCGAGATAGATCACGCCCCGGGAGGCGGCGACGACGTGGTTTCCCTGGAACGAGGAGATCCCGCGCGCCAGGGTGCGCCAGGTGCGGCCGGAATTCTGAGTGAACAGAACCAGAAAACCGCTTCCGCCCGTCGGGCTCGTGGTCGCGACTTCGGCCCAGGCGGCGCCGGGCCAACCGTGCGGCACCTCCAGCCGCTCGATCTGGAACGTGGTCTGATTGTTTCTCGTCCCGATCGTGCAAGGAACGATCTGCTCCCAGGTCCGGCCGTCGTCGAGGCTGCGCCGCACGCCGCAGCTCCCGGCGAGCACGATGCCGCGGGCGGGCGAGACGACCTGCGTGGCGGAGACGGGGGCCGGGATCCGGGTCCAGCTCGCGCCGCTGTCCGTGCTGTGGAAGAGGAAACCGGCGGCCGCCCAGAGGTGGCTGCGGGTTCCGACCTCTTCCGTCAGGTCATCGACGAAGCTGTTGGGGACCGGCGCCAGGGGCGACCAGCTCGCGTCGCGATCGAGACTGAGGTAGAGGACTCCATCGAGGCGGGGGTTCTGATAGAGGCGGCCGGAGGGCGCCGCGTAGAAGCTGAGGCCCGGGAAGGTCTGATTGGCGCTCAGGCCGCGCTGCTGGCTCAGGCTCCAGTGCTCGCCCCCGTCGGTGGAGACCGCGACGCCATGCAGGTAGACCGAGAGATAGATCGTCTCAGGGGCGGCCGGTGAGATCGCGATCGCCGGGAAGCCCGACAAGGTGGAATCGGGCGGTGCGGGGAGCAGGGTCGCCGTGTCGCCGCCGTCGTGGCTCACGTAGATGCTGGTGCCGGATGTATAGACGGTTCGCGGATCGGTGGGATCCACAGCGAGAGCGGCATATCCGCCGGTGAGCAGCACCCCGCCGGACCAGGTCAGGCCGCCGTCTTCCGAACGATAGAGACGGCTGCGCATCAACGCATAGAGGAAACCGGGAGCATTGCCGGGAAAAGCGAGGGCCGAGACCCCGAGGGCCGGCTGTCCGTCGGGAAGCGTCCCGATCTTGGTCCAGGTGACTCCATGGTCGGTGCTCCGCCAGATCCCCTCGCGTCCGCCGGCGTAGGCGTTCGCCGGCGCGAGCGGATCGAAGCCGAGCACGATCGGCTCGCCACTGCTCGGAAACCCCGCCACCAGGACCTGGGACCAGGTCGCGCCGCCATCGCTGCTGCGGAAGATCTCGGAGAGAGGCGACGCCGCCAGGACGACGCCGTCGGCGCTGACCGCCACCGAGCTGAACCCCACCCGCGTGCGGATGAGCTCCAGCCAGCTCAGGCCGCCGTCGTTGCTGGTGTACACCGCGCCGGAGCTCACCTGGGTGGGACGTGTGGTGGCGTAGAGGCGCTCCGGGTCGGCCGGTGATACCACCACCGACGTCCAGGTGTCGAGGTTCACCGTCACCGCGCCGCGCCATTGCCAGCTCTGCGCTCCATCGTCGCTGCGGTAGATGCCGGAGATTCCGGCCGTGGCATACACGACGCCCGTGACGGTCGGATCGACGGCCAGCGATTGCATGACGCCCGCGCCGACGCCGATCGGAGTCCACCGGTCCTGGCCGGCTTCGGCGGAGGTCGCGAGGAGAGTCGTGAGAAGAAAGGCCGCGAGGCCGCAGGGGAAAGGTCTGCTCAAGATGCGCAT
>DASPXX010000259.1:0-22334 GCA_035637095.1 Thermoanaerobaculia bacterium | reverse complement strand
TGTGTGAGCCGTTGGCTATAAATCAGCATTAGAGATCTCCTCCTTCCCCCCAGACAGAGCCAGGCGCTCTCTGTTGGGCCAATGGCTCGCCAACCAGGCTGGCTCAACTGACGAACTCGCCGTTCCAAAAGAGCCACACCCCAATGATTTGCTGAGCGGACCCACCCTGAGCCGTCGATGAGAGAATCGTTGTCCGAGCTTTGCCAGTCGATTGATGGTACATTTCCTGCATCGTGTGTAATCTGGAGGAAATAGTAGTGATCTGTCCTTAGGGCCACTCTATTGACCGGGCTGAAACCCCAGGAAAACTCTATAGGTGCTGGATACGCAGTATTATTACAGATGAAACTTGGCTCCGCTTCCGCGAGGAGGCCTCCCTGTGCGCCGTCAGGGTTTTCCGCAGGACCGCCAAGCCAGTCGTAAATTCGCAGGTGAAAGGTGTTGCAGTAGTTCTCGTGGGTGAAGAGCTTCATGGTCACGGATTGAAGCAGACCAGAATTGACAGGTCGGAACACCTGACCGACGGCGTCACTGTTTCGAGATGACGCCCCTGTTGTGTCCATCTGCTGGAGGAGAAACTGGGACTGCGGTGGCTCACTGAGCTCCGAGAACCAGGATGGCCGGCTTGCGGGCCCAGCCGCGCATGGCCCGCTTCCGCAAGCAAGGGTCTGGGCGACTGCCGAGAAGTAGCCCGAGCGAGGAATCGATATTGATCTCACGACGCTGTGCCGCCCCAGGGTCGTGTCGTTCGGGGTAAGGGATTCGGTCGAGGTCAGCACAACGGCGTGAGAATAGTAGTCGGTGACCACGAGCTGAAGCGTGTCGTAGGCATTGTCAGCGGGCTGGGAAAGGATCGTGGTCACTTGCAGTGAACGCGCAGGCAGCACTCCTGATCCGGGGCTGGTGATCTCTGTCTCGCCGACGGTGTCGGGCTGAATCACGAGGTAGAGATCTGTATTGGTGGGGATCCAGTGGCCTGCTGAACGGATCCAGCCAGAGCCGTCGATGAGGGAGTCGTTATCCGAGCTCTGCCAGTCGACCGATGGCACGCTACCTGCGTCATGCGTAATCTGGAGGAAGTAGTAGTGATTCGTTGTCAGGGCAACTCTGTTGACTCCGCTGAAACCCCAGGAAAATTCTGTTGGCGTTGGATAGGAAGTACCGCTGCAGATGAAACTTGAACCTGCCTCCGCAAGGAGGTCCCCCTGGGCTCCGTCGGGGCTGTCCGCTGGCCCGCCGAGCCAATCGTAAACCCGAAGATGGAAAGTGTTGCAGTTGCTTTCGTGGGTAAGGAGCTTCATGGTCACGGACAGAAGCAGTCCAGAGTTGACAGGCCGGAACACCTGACCAACCGCGTCATTGTTTCGAGATGATGCCCCTGTCGTCTCCGTCTGGTTCAAGATATATCCAAATGGCACTGAACCTGCTCGCTGTCCCTGGTTCTCAATCAACTTGGTCAAGGACGGGCCGAGCGACCTCACGGGGCCAGATTCACTCAGCTGTCCATGGGCCAGAGCACTCCACAGGAGAAGGCCAGCAGCCAAAAGGAAATACCGCCTGTTTCTCATCAGTCCTCCGTCGATCGGCGCATCCGCACGCTCCCCAATGGGTCGCCTCCCCCTCAGTTCCAGAGACACGAGATCCTCGGTTATGTTTACCGGGCAAAGAGCCCGGCGCCTCACTTCGTCGCCAGCGATCCTCATTCCGCCACAGCCTTCTCCAGCCTCTCCGCCGCCTGCTCGACCTGCTCAGCGAAGCGGACGAGGACATCGGCGGCCACGCGGATCTGCGTGCCTGCGGTTGCGAAGTGCCTCTGCTCCACCTCCTCGCGGACGCCGGGCAGGGTCTTCGCTCCGTAGCCGGTGTCGAGGCCCGGGGCATAGAGGAAGTGGCGATACCAGGGTCTTCCCGGCAGCCCCTCGGGACGGGTGAGGGCTCTCTCGGTCCGGATCAGCGCCTGGTCCACCCGGTTTGCACCGTCCCTTGACAGAGGCAGGCGTCGCTCGGAAAGCCTGGCGGATGCGCTCTCGTAGCGGCGCGCGGCGCTCTTCAGACGTTCGACCGCCTTGCGCAGCGGAGTGAAATCCAGAGAGGGGACGGGTTGCTGAGGCTCGGGCGGGACGGAGGTGTGCCGCCGGTCCGCGATGATCGCGTACAGACCCTCGGCGAGCCAGGCGTTCCGCTGATCGGTCTCCTGCCGCATCCGGTCGGTGAGCTGGGCGATCTCTTCGACGATCGCGTCGATCCGCTCGGCGAAGACCGTGAATTCGAACGGCAGGACGTCGGCGTTGGCCAGACGGAGCACGGCCCGGCCGCTCGTCCGTGCCTGGGTGATTCCATATTCGTACGTCGGGTCGACGAAGCGCTGGAAATGCTCGACCGAGTCGTACGCCGAATGGTAGACGCCGTAATCGGACTCGCAGCAGTAGCTGAAGTCGAGCGAAGCAATGCCCAGATGGTCCAGGAAGGCCGTGAAATCCGACCCCGAGCCGAGAGGTTCCAGGGGCAAGGTCGTCGCGTTGTCCGCTGTCGGGCCGGTCGCGCGCGAAATGGTCGGCTCGCCAGGCGGCGCACCCTCGACGCGGATCCTGGCCAGGCCGCGCGCCAGGACACTGACCCCGGCCTGGGGACCGGTCACGTCGCGCGCCACCTCGTTCATCAGCCGTTCGAGCGTGAAGGAGCCGCTCATCACGAGGAAGCCGCGGGCATTGCTGTCGCCGTTGATGTAGACCGCGGCCTTCCCGCGCAGCTCCTCGGCGTTGGTCTCCGCCCACTCCGTCGAGCCGATGAAGCCCGGCTCCTCGGCATCCCAGGCGGCGTAGACCACGGTCCGCCGCGGCCGGTAGCCCTCCCGGACCAGCTCGCCGATCGCGCGCGCCTCTTCCAGCATCGCCACCAGGCCGGCCACCGGATCGGTCGCTCCGGCCACCCAGGCGTCGTGGTGGTTGCCGCGGAGGATCCATTGGTCCGGCCGCTCGGCCCCGGTGATCGTCGCGACGACGTCGTACGCCGGCACCAGGTTCCAGTCGAACGCCACCTGGAGCCGCACCCGCGCCGGGCCCGGTCCGAGGTGATAGGTCACGGGAAGCGCTCCCCGCCAGGCCTCCGGCGCCACGGGTCCCGCGAGCGCCTGGAGGAACGGCAGCGCGTCGCCATAGGAGATTGGCAGCACGGGGATGCGGGTGAGCGAGCGCGCTTCCTCCCGCCGCAGCCGCTGTGCGCCTGCCGTCGATCCGGCCGACGGGGTCAGCGGATCGCCCGGATAGGTGGAAAGATCCAGGACCGAGCCGCGCTGCACCCCCTGGTCAGGCCGGTAGGCTCCCAGCGGATAGACGTCGCCCTGGGAATAGCCGTCGAGCTGCGGATCGGAGTAGAGGATGCAGCCGATGGCGCCGTGCTCCGCGGCCAGCTTGGGCTTGATGCCGCGCCACGCCTGGCCATAGCGGACGATGACGATCCGCCCCTCGACGCTGACGCCACGCCGCCGCAGCTCCTCATAATCGTCCGGCAACCCATAGTTGACGTACACGAGCTCGCCGGTGACCTCCCCGTCGACGGAGTAGGCGTTGTACGGCGGCAGCTCCTCGCTCGCCGGCCATGGCAGCCCCAGCCGCGGCTCCTCCAGTTGCGCGGTGTAGGGCTGCGGAGAGAGGAGCTCCAGATGCCGCTCGCGGGGTGTCGGAAAGAGAATCTGGAAGACGTCGATCCGAGTGGCGTAACCCCACGACCGGAACAGCCCGGCCATGTACTCGGCGTTCTCTTTGTCGCGAGGCGAGCCCACGTGATGAGGCCCGCCGGCCAGCTTCTCCATCCAGAGGCGGAGGTTCTCGGCCCGGCCCAGCGCGTCGAGCCCGGCTTCCAGCGTCCGCTCCCGGGCCGCGCTCTCCCGGGAAAACCCGAGAAGCGGCTCCGGACCCGGCGCAGCGGCACCCACCGTGGAGAGCAGGAGGCCGGCGAAACCGACGGTTCGGACGAGCCCTCTCATCGATCGCATGCGACTAGGGCGACAGCCGGGGATCACCGGGCCGCCGCCGGGAAGGGGACGCAACTCGGGATGACATTCCCCTCGGCGATCTGCTCAACGGTCAGGACAGGGGCGCTGACGGATTGGCCCCGCGATCCGATCCGGACGACCTGCTCGCGGCCTCTCATGGCCTGGAAACACCCGATGTACTGGAGGTCGATCCCGGCCCGGATCAGCGCATAGGCGATCTGCTGCACGTCGTCCTTCTCGACGCCGCTGCCGAGCCACAGAGCATTAGTCGGTCCGCTCGCAACGGGCGTCTGCCGCTCCAGGTTGAAGCCGAGACCGGTGAGCGTGGTGTTGAGGGCGCCGACCGCGAGAGGGTCGGAGTCCGCGCCCGCACTGGGAAAATATCGGACCAGGATTTGCCCGCGCCGCGCCGCGACGTCCGACTCGGGAGCCTTGAGCGCCCGGTTGGCGGCGTAGCTCTGACTCTGGCTCTGGCTGGGGTCTCCCGCGAAGGCCGGGCCCCACCATCCGAAGACGATCGTCGGCTTCGGCTTCGTGGTCGTCGTCCACCCGACGCGGAGCGACTGCTCGCGCTCCGCCAGCTCGCGCTGCTCGTCGGCCTGGCGCCACTGGAGGTAGGCGAAGAGAGAGAGCGAGAGCGCCCCCAGGAGGAGGATCGTCATGACCCCCAGGATGCGGCTCATCAGGCGCGAGGTGTTCTTCCGGCTGGCCATGACGTAGGCCGTCTGCTCCTCCGTGACCTTGGGCAGCCGGTGCGCGCTGTTGGACGCCAGCCATTCCTCCGCCTCTTTCAGCTCGTTGCCGCGCAGCAACAGGTTCCGGTCGCGTCCGCTCTGCTGCCATTCGGCGACCCGGAGCAGGAGGCGGGTGTGGGCGCGGACCCATTCGAAGTCGGTGCCGATGAGCGTGAGCACGCGGTTGAAGGCGTCCTCCGAGATCTGCCCGCCGCGGACGTCCACCCATTCGAGCGGAGCCAGCGCCGGGTGGGCCTGCGACGGCGGGCACTCCCGGTAGAGGACCGGGATCAGCCGCTTGCTCTGCTTGACAGCGCGGTCGATCTCCTCGCGGCAGAACGCGGAGGCGGCAGCGTCCGGGCTGAGCACGCAGAGCACGGCGTCGGCTCCGTCGATGCTCGCCATCGCCTGCTCCAGGCCCGGCCCGCTCGCCGCCAGGTCGGGATCGGGCGCCCAGCTCTCGAGGCTCGCGCCGGTTAGCGACTTGCGGAGCTCGGCCACGAAAGGGGCGTCCTGCGTGGCCGCGGAGATATAGATGTAGGCCGTCTTGTTGAGGATGGCGTTTTTACGGGCGGCCGCCTCCTCGATGGCTTTCTGCGGCAGAGAGCTCTCGCGCTGCGCGATGATCTGGTTGTCGCGCAGCCGGATGCCTTCGGCGACGAACGCCTCGTCGCGTTCCTCCAGGCCGCCCGGATGCGCTCTCCTCCACTCCTCGGCCTCGGCCAGGCGCCGGCCCTGCCAGAGGAAGCTCGCCTCGCGCCCCTTCTCGTCCCAGAGCGCGGCTCCATCGCGGATCTCCCGGGCGAGGCGGGAGTCGCGGGCTTCCACCACGGCCCATTCGCCCAGCTTCTTCCACTGCCGGATCAGGCTCTCGTGCGAGATGTCGATCATCGTTTCGGCGGTGAGCGGGACGTCGGACGGCGGCATCAGGAACGACCGTCCCGGCTCGCGGAACCGCTCGACGACCGCCGCCACCTGCTCCCACGTGACCCCGGCTTCCCGCGCGATGAGCTGCAGCGCGGCGGACTGGCGCACCACCTGGCGCTCCCGGGTGGTCTGCGTCAGCTTGCGGAACAGCCACTGGGCGATCCGCTGGTCCTCCGGGCCGAGATCGTCGTAGACCTGCCCGATGTGCTTGGAGAGCGACTCCGCGATGCCGCCGATCGGTCCGTACTGCTCCAGGTCGAGCGGCGCATCGCGCGGCCCTTCGCTCCACTGCGCCCAGAGGCGCATCATCGCGTGCTGGAGGATCGGAAGCTGGTCGGGCTCGTCGCCCAGGTCGTTGAGCAGGCGGTTGACCAGGCGCTCCGTGATCCGCGCCCCGTAGAGCTCCACCGGTCCCCGCACGGCCTCGCGCAGCTGGGCCCGGCCCATCTGGGGCACCAGATAGAGACCCTGGTTGATCGCATCCGGGAGCCCGGGCAGACCCGCGCAGTTCCCCAGGAAGTCGGAACGCATCGTGATCCCGAGATAGACGGGCCATTCGCGCTGGGCCGCGGCTTCCAGCAGGAGCTTCGCGAACGCACGGGCCTCGCGCTGCAGGCGCTCCGGGTCGGAGCCGAAGCGGAACAGCTCCTCGAACTGGTCGACGAGGACGAACAGGCGGACCCTGGGCGGCAGCGGCGCCTCCCGTACGGCTTCGACGAGACCGAGGGAGCCGCGGCGCAGCGTCGCCTCCAGCGCCGACAGGTCCACCGGGTCCGGGTAGAGATCCCCGAGGGCTTCGGGGGCCTGGAGCGCCTGGGCCAGGCAATGGACCGGCGTGCTGCCCGGGCGCATGGTGGCGATCCGCCACTCGGCGCCGGCTTCCACGAGGTAGCCGTCGCGCAGGGCCGCGAGCAGGCCCGCCCGGATGAGCGACGACTTGCCGCAGCCGGACGAGCCGACCACGGCGAGAAACCGGTTGCGCCGCATCTGCCCGAGGAGGTCGCGCACCTGGTCGCGCCGGCCGAAGAAGAGGTCGGACTCGTCCGTCTCGAACGGCCGCAGGCCGGGGAACGGATTGGGCGGCAGACCCGCGGGCCGCTCCTCTGCAACCGCCGGCTCGCTCATCCGCGGCCTCCGAGCCGGGCCAGGAACGGCCGGAGCCGCTCCGCCCGCTGGCCGTCCCGGCATTCGATTAGCAGCAGGTTCTGGAAGGAGAGCCCGATCTCCTCCTTGTCCGGCGGCGGCCCGTCGTAGATCGACATGACGAAGTCCCGCCGGCCGGCGAGCAGCCGGCGAACCTTGAGGACCTCCTCGCGCACCCAGAGGAGCGGAGACCTGGCGTAGAGGACCATCAGGGCGTCGCAGTACTGGAGGTTGGTGCGGTAGTGCCGGTCGAGCTCGGCGGCGTCCCCCGTCCGGATTGGCAGGACGACGTCGTGGTGCGCGGCGCGGAGCACGCTGCAGATCTCCTCGGCTTCCGGATCGTCCTCCGGCTGGCAGGAGACGTAGACCACGGCGCCCGCCACCTCCTCGACGACCGGCTCGGGAGGCGGCGGAAACAGCTCCGCCAGCTTGTCGATCACCGTCTCCTTGAGCACCTCCAGGCCGACCTTGAGCACCTCGGCCGGCGATGCCGAGTCGGGCTCCTCCTCGACGGACCGCACGAGCTCCCGCTGCTCCTCGCGCAGTGCCGCATGGTTGAGGCTCCGGGGGAGCCAGACGAACCGCGGCAGCTCCTTCTGCGCGCCCGTGCGCCCCAGGGCCTCCTCGGCCGCGAGGGCGAGCTGCACGTGCGTATACGAGCGGTCCTCACCCATGGGCTTCTTGCCGTAGAACGAGCCGACCAGGTGGATCGAGAGGGCCGCCTTCCGGAGGTCCTCCCGCACCTGCTCGGCCAGCTCCGCGCCGGCCGTGGGCAGGGGCCGGTCCGGCAGGACCCGGATTCCGCGCTGCGTGAGGGTGCGCCGGAGGTCCTCCCGGTCCGGCTCCAGGTCGTCCGTCACCTCGGCCAGATAGACGGCCGGGCCGGCAGCCTCGGGGGCGGCCGGCGATTCCCGCGGCACCGCCGCCGGCCGTGGTCCGGGCTCCGCCACTCCATTCTCGGGACCGCTGTCGGCCGCGCCGCCGAGCCGCCGCATCGCCTTGAGCAGGTCCGCCAGGTTGCGGGCGAGATCGTCGAGAGCCGACCAGTAGCGCCGGTCCTCGTCCTGCTCCTTGGTCCTCCGGAATGCTTCCTCGCGCCCTGAATCCGGATCGAGCTGGAAGAAGGAATAGCCGGTCGTCTGGTTCAGGATCTCGCGCACGGGCGGCGGGATCTCCTCCTCCGGAACGTGCGAGAGGAGCACCTTGAAAACGCGCGACCTGCCTTCCAGCTGCTCGTCCAGCCCGGCATCCAGGCAGGAGGAGAACTGGGTCAGCTCGCAGCAGCACCACTTGGAGGCGATGAAGCCGGGTGAGAGCACGAAGATCGCCACGGCGCTGTGGCGGTAGGCCGCGTCGATCGTATCGTCGAACTCGTCATTGCCCTGGACCTTCGGATCCCGCCAGATGGAGAACGAATCGGGGCGGCCGAGCTTGCGGGCCAAGACCACCGCCAGCTCCCGATGGAACGAGGAGATCCAGCCATGCTCCTCCTCGAAGAGCGGCTCGTCGTCCACATGGGCGTAGCTGATGAAGATGTCGTGCCGGAACCCTGGTACGTAGGCCATGACTGGGCAACCTCTTGAGAAACATCTATTTTAGCCGAAATCAGAGGTGGCCGCGAACGACCGTCTTGGCTTGGACGATTGCAGGGGCTGAGCCGCCGGACCTCGATCAGGAGCCGGTCTTCTCGTAGACGGAGATGTGTCGCGCGCTGTTCGGCCCGATTTCGGCGCGGTTCCAGTCGCTCCACCGGTGCCGGAGCCGGAGGCCGGCGAGCCGCGCCATCAGATCGAGCTCCGCCGGCCAGGCATAGCGCACCTCGACCGGGTAGAGCCGGATCTCCCCGTTCCGGATCACGACGTGCTGGCTTTTCAGCCGCTGGCGCACGGGATCGTGCTCGGATACCTTCAGGCCGATCCGCTCGTCCGTCACCGCCGTGACTTTCAACCCGCCGGTGAAGTTGGCGCTCTGGGGCACGAAGGCTTCCAGCACGAAGGCTCCGCCCGGCGCGAGATGCGCGGCGACGTTCTCAAAGCAGCGCACCTGCTCGTCCTGGGTCTGGAGCGCGAAGAAGGTGTTGTAGGCCACGAAGATCAGGGAGTGCTCGCCCTCGACCGCCACCTCGGCGAAGCTCCCCATCGTGACCGGAATCGCATCGCCCCCAGGCTTGGCGCGCAACTTGGCGACCATGGCCGGCGAGAGGTCGATGCCGTGCAGGTCGATGCCGCGGGCCGCCAGGGGCAGCGCGAGGAGCCCCGAGCCGATGCCAAGCTCCAGGACGCGGCCCGACCCGGCCAGCTCCGCCAGGCGATCGATCGCCGCCTCCTCGCAGGCGCCGAACCACTGGTCGTAGACCTCGGCGCAGGCGTCGTCGTAGGTGCGGTCGTCGGCGCTCATGACTCCGGGTCGCGATGGACGATGTCGGGTCCAAAGGCGGGAAGGCAGATGGCCACGTACTCGGCGCCGCCTGGCTCGGGGCTGCTGTAGCGGATCCACTCGCCCGGCTTGGACACCACCGCCTGTCCGGCCCGGACCTCGAGAGCTCCACCATCGTGCTCCACGCGCACCATGCCGCGGAGCACGACGGTGATCTCTTCGAACTCCGGCCGCTGCCCGGGCTCGCTCCATCCGGCGGGCGAGATCATCCGGGCGACGCTCACTCCGGAGTGGCCGGTGTTCACCCGGCCGGCATACTCCTCGATCCGCTTCGGCGGCTCCCCCGCCGCCTGGATGATCGTCGGTCCTTCGATGAGCTGTGGCATGCGGCCTCTCTAGGGCTCGGGACAGAAGTGATCCGTACAGGCGATGATATGCCCGGACGCGTCGCACAAGCAGCTGACGCAGCAGGTCGAGCCATCCGGGTAGGTCGTGCAGATGGGGCAGGCGTGGTTGCCTCCGGCCTCGGCGCGCGGGCTCGACACAGCCGCGACCGAGGTCAGCACCAGAGCCAGGAGCAACATCTTCTTACGCATCGGGTCACCTCCGTTCAAAAGCCGGTCTACCATCTCTCTAGACGGTGCTTGCCGGCTGTGTTCGCGAGACACGCGCTACGCGGTGCTATGATCCCACACATGGCAGAGCCCTCCGAGCCGTCTCCTCGGCCATTCCTCCGCTTCTATCATTCCGACGAGCTGCGCGCCAAGACCCTCGCAGTGCTCGCGAGGGTTGAGCAAGCAGATGATCCGAGACAAGGTCGGGCGGCGTTGGGGGACCTCGTCGTGGAATTGACCCACAGCGGTATCGACTACTTCTTCCTCGAGCCGCTGCGGTTGGCCGAGGCAGGCTTCTTGGTTCAGCAGACAGCGAGCCTCGGCATGGCAGGCGCACTGAAGATCATGGCCCCCATGACCCGCAGCATCATCGGTCGCATGGATGCGCCGCAGTTGCTTGCGATCTGCTCCTATATCCGGCAACTCATGGCTTGAGCGGTGTGCAGCCGCTCGGCAAATCATGACTCGATCGACAGCACCCTGCCCTTCGATTCATCCTGCCACCTGTCCAACAACTCCCGTACGTCATCCGTCGGATGGGCGGCGATTCCGAGCCGGCGCTCCGTCGGCCATTCCGCCTCGAGCTCATGATCGTGATGCTCGTGCGGCCTGCCTTCACTGCACTGCCGGCAAATCGTTCTCACGTTGACGGTCCAGTCCTCCACGCAGCTTCGAGACTCCGAGAAGATGCGATCCAAGGACTCCAGGTCCGACGGATCTTCAACCGACACGCAGGCGACGCGCGTTTCGAACACGGAGCGCTCGAACAGCTCCAGGACGTTGAGCACCGGATACTCCTGGTCTCCGACCTGCCGGTAACCGACGGCCGCTCCATCGTTCAGAACGACGTCCCCATGCCGAAAGCCCGATTCAGGGAAGGGGATGCTCTCGATTCTCGCTCTCGCAGGATCGATGCGGGTGGCCCAGACGACTTCTCCGTTGTCGTCCGGGTTCAAGCGCACGGGCGTGATTCCGAAATCCATCTCGATCGGTCCACTTGTACCCTCGAGTGACATCCCGTGCTCTTTCCATTTCTTCCTCGCGACATCCCAGTTTCTCAAGGCCGTCGCGGCAATCGCGAGATTCCACCGTGCCGCTTCGTCCTCCGGATCGAGCTCGTTCGCCTTCTGATTGAGCGCGAAAGACCTTTCCCACTCCCCTCGATACTTGTAGATCAGGCCGACGTTGTAATAGCTCTCGGCACTCTCGGGGTCGCAGGCAATGGCCTCCAGATACTTTTCGATCGCCGCGGAGGTCTTCCCTTCTTCCGAGAGCTTCTCCCCTTGCGCATGAAGCCTGGCGGCTTTTCTCTTGTTGAGGTCGAGGATCTTCAAATTTCAACTCTCCATCGCCATCGCGGCAATCGTGCGGCCGATGGCCAGAGACGCCGTGGCGGCGGGTGAGGGGGCGTTCAGCACGTGAATGGCGTTCTCGCTATGGACGATCCGGAAGTCGTCGACCAGGGCGCCATTGCGCTCCATGGCCTGGGCGCGCACGCCGGCTCCGGAACGGTAGAGGTCCTCGTCCCGGATCTCGGGGACCAGACGCTGCAGGTCGCGGACGAAGGCTGATTTGACGAGCGAGCGCCAGACTTCGAAGGCGGCGGTCCGCCAGAAGCGTGCCGCCAGGCGCCACAGGCCGGGCCAGGTGGCGCTCGCCACGACATCGCGCAGTCCGACGTCGGTCCAGCGGTAGCCTTCGCGCTTCAGGGCGAGCACGGCATTCGGTCCGGCTTCGACGCCTCCGGAGACCATTCGTGTCAAGTGGACGCCGAGGAAGGGGAAGCGCGGGTCCGCCACCGGATAGATCAGGCCGCGCACGAGGCTCCGCCGCTCCGGCACCAGCTCATAGTACTCGCCGCGGAACGGAATGATCCGCACGTCGACCGGGGCACCGCAGAGCCGCGCCACCCGGTCGGACTGGAGGCCTGCGCAGTTGACCAGGCTCTTGCACTCCACCTCGCCGCGCGCGGTCTCGGCGACCAGGCCCGAGCCGTTGCGCCGTACGCCGAGCAGGCGGGCACCGGTCCAGACCGTCCCGCCGCGCGCCTCGATCCGGCGGCCGTACGCCTGTGCCACGGCCGGATAGTCGATGATCCCGGTCTCGGGCACCCAGAGAGCCGCGATCCCCGCGGCGTGCGGCTCGTGCTCCCGGATCTCTTCCTTCTTCAGGCGCTGCAATCCGGTGAGGCCGTTGGCCTGGCCGCGCCGCGCGAGCTCATCGAGCTGCGGCAGCTCATCCTCGCGGGTGGCGACCACGAGCTTGCCGCAGCGCTCGTGGGCGATCCCTTCCTCTTCACAGAACCGGTAGAGAGAGCGCGCTCCTTCGACGCAGAGCTTCGCCTTGAGCGAGCCCGGCTTGTAATAGAGGCCGGAGTGGATGACGCCGCTGTTGTGCCCGCTCTGGTGGGCCGCCAGGCGGTCTTCGGCCTCCAGGACGGCCACACTGCGGCCGTGCCCCTCGGCCAGGGCGAGGGCGGTGGCGAGCCCCACGAGTCCGCCCCCGACGACGGCAACGTCGGCTTTCATGGCGGCAGATTGTAGCGCCTCGGACGGTCTCCCTCGCCAGGACCACCGAATCGCATTCCACACCGCGCGCTCCCGGAGGGCTGCGGCCACCCCCTCTCGGCGGGCCAGCCAATCCTGGAGGGCGCAGAGCGCCCCCCGCGGTCGAGGCATCCGCTCCTGAAGGGCGCAGAGCGCCCCCTCCGAACGGGCCGTCCATTCCCGGAGGGCGCCCATCCCCCTCTGGGAACAGATCATCCATTCCCAGGGGGCTCTCAGCGCCCTTTCGGAATGAGCCGTCCGCACCTGAAGGGCGGCCAGCGCCCTGTAAGAATAAGCGTTCCGCTCCTGGAGGGCGGCGCCAGCCCTCTGGGATCAGGACAGACAGCGCAAGGAGCGGCCGGGCCCATCCATGCTAAGCTTTAAAGGAACAAGGAGGATCGATGGACCCTACTGCGCTCGGTGCCCTCGCCACCACGGCCGTCAGCCTGGTCCTTCCCTTTCTGGGTAAGGCAGGAGAGGCTTTTTCCGAGAAGGCCGGAGAGAAGATGTTCGAATTCTTGCGCTCCCGCTTCAAGAAAAAGCCTGCCGCGGCCGAAGCCCTCGGCGCGTTGGAGAAAACACCCAAGGACCCCGCACGGCAACAGGCCGTGCAGGAGCACGTTCAGGAGCTGCTGGCGGAAGATTCCGCGGCTCTTCAGCAACTTCAAGAGCTGCTGGCGGAGATGCGCGATCAGAGAGGGCCGGCGGTCGTGATCCACCAGAAGGCGGGAGCCAACTCGAACCAAATCGGGCAGGCCTTCGGCAACGTCAGCTTTGGAAAGGACTGAGACCAGGATGGCGAAGGCGGAGCCTGGTCAGCGCTCGATCCACCAGACGGGGGGTGATGGCGCGATGCAGGTGGGCGAGAACTACGGGATCATCAACATAGGTATCCCTACGCCCCAAACCGAGCTCTCTCTCGATTTCGACGCCTACAGCGAGCACCAGCGCTCACAGCTCGCTATCTGGGAGCGGCAGTACACCCGTCTGGACGTCGATCCGGCCGTGGCTCTGGCAGGCCAAGATCTTCGGCCCGTCCCCGACTCCCGGCTCGCACTGACCGAGGCGTTCATCCGCCACAAGCGGCTGATCGTCGTGGGGGGAGCGGGCGCCGGCAAGACGACCTCAATGCTTTATCTGGTGGCGTCGGTCCTGCCAGGAGGAGCCCTGGCCGGGAGGCTGCAGGATTTCATCCCGATCTACATCGGGCTGGGCCGGTTCCGCGACTACGCCTCTACCTCTCCCTTAGGCAACCTTCTCCTATTGATCGCAGAGACTCTGGCTCTGGGAAAGCCCCTCCCAGAAGAGACTGCTCGCCAAGCGGCCTTTCAGCTTCTGACGACTCATCGAGTCCTGTTCCTTCTGGATGCGCTCAATGAGATCAGATCCGAGCTTCGAGCCTCCTGCCTCGCAGCCATCGAGGATCTTGAGAAACTGAATCCCGACAGCCGGGTTGTCCTGAGCTCCCGATCGCATGGGTTTTCTCCGCCACAGGGATGGGAAGTCGTTCTCCTCCGAGAGCTAGAAGACAAGCAGATCTGTGAGTTCGCGGAACGCTACTCCCGGAACGAAGTGAGGGAGACCATTCTTGAGGTCGTCGCTCACAACCCACTACTCAGGATTCCGTTGTTCTTGGACCTCGCTCTCAAGATGGGAAGCAGCCCCCACCCCGTAGATCAGCGACTCCTACGAAGCCGATCTGGGCTGGTGAAAGCTTACGTGAAGTCTCTCCTGTTTCGAGGTCTCTCTTCCTCGGAGAGTGTCCTTTCTCTGGACCGGTTGCGCACCGCCCTCGACCGACTGGCGCAAGCCACACAAGCCACAGGCCAGGTGTTATCGTTGTCGGAGGCGCGGCACGCTGTAGAAATCGACACTTCCTGCCAACCGGCAGAAGCACAACAGATCCTCGGCGACCTCTGCGAACGGGGGTTCCTAACCACAGATGGTCAGAATCTGCGGTTCTGGCACCAGACGATCCAGGAATATTTTTATGCCGGCAGTATCGTGCGTCGCTGGAGAGGATCGAAAAAACGGATTGGCCGAATGCCCCGCTGGCTGCGCCGGCTTGCCGTTAGGCCCGAGGAGGAAGAGGCTCTCAGCTTTATGGTGGCTCACCTTGGCGACGGAGAGGTTGAGGGTGCCCTGCGCAGCGGGCTGCGGGGAAACCCGGCGCTGGCGATTTCCTGGGCTGACGATCTGAGCCTGGAAGGGCGAGCTGTACAGGCCACGGAACGTTTTACCGCAAGAGTCCATCGTTTCGCTCTCGCCGCTTGCCAATACTCGTGGTTTGGGAAAGGTCGCGGAGAAATTCTCGTGAATCTCGGGCTCGTTTGCTCTTTCCTGTTAATGTTTCCCCTGCTCGTCTCTCTGCAGTCCGTGCTAGTCTTCATGGGAGTCGAAGCGAAATTCGCCGCCCGTCTTCTTCTGCCTTGGGGCTTTGCGGCCGAGTGCTTCCTGCTCCTGGATACCTGGCGCCGCCGCCCCCTCGAGAAGCTCGAGTCCATATTAGGGAGGATCCTTGAGATCCGTGACCCCACTCTACACAAGGCATTCGGTGCCTTAGCCCAGGAAATCAGCCAATTGAGACTGATTCGCCGAGATATCCGAGCCCTCGCTCAGGGGGTCTCCAGGATGGACGCCGTCAATGGCGAGGATCTGATCAAGTGGCTTCGTACTAGCCATTCACCCTATACAATGACACAATTGATCGGACATCTGGACACGCCTTTTGCCGTTCCCCTCTTCGCGGAGCTCTTGAAGCTCAACAACTGTCTGTCTTTGGCAGCGCTAGACGCTTTGGTCGCGCGCGCGAATCGGCTGCGCAACGAGCGCCAAGAGGTTAAGGATCTGCTCTGGGAAGTCTGGAAGAACGGTGAGATGGATAACCTGATCCGCCAACGGGCGCGGAAGCTCCTGTTGCGAGCGGGTGAGCAACCTGGGGGGCGAGGGGACCAAGTCCGATATTTTATACTCAGATCCCTGCAAGCCCTGACCGTCGCATTTTGCCTGGCGATTATCGCTGTCAGTCTACCGACGAAGATCCTCCTGGTTCTCGCGGTCGGGATCTCTGCTCTCGTCTGGTGGGATGCACGAAAGATCGGTGCGCGAAAGATCCCAGGGCACCCGAGACTCGATGAAGCGCCGTGGGAATGGGCTCTGGGTACGCTCGTTCTCCCCTTCCTGATGATTCCTAAGTATCTTTTGAACCACCAGCGCATTCGTCAGGAGGCGACGCCCGTAGATTGGGATGCGATCCTACGGGCCGTGAAGGCAGCGGCTCCTCACGGCGACAGCCGCTCGATCACCCACCCACCCCCGCCCACGGGTAGCGCAGGCGGTCGTTGAGCCGGTCGGGGCGGCCCTGCCAGAATTCGATCTCTTCGGGGACGACGCGGTAGCCGCCTAACTCCAGTGGCAGGAAACGACCGGGAACCGCCTGACATCAGCCTCAGGTGGTAGTACCGGCCAGTGCTCGTAGCAGAGGGACCAGCTCGGGGACTTCCACCGTCGCCGTCTTCCAGACAATCGTCGTGTTGATGTCGAAGTAGCCGTGGATCAGCCGGTTGCGCCAGCATCCGGTCTTGCTCGAGGTCGGCGCGGCTACGCCCTGCCACGAACTGCGCCCCCGCATCGGCGGCGTCAATCATGTGGAGGATGCGGACGCGATCTTCATCCCGCATATCGGACCTCGGCCGTCCGCATCACCTGGTCGCGAAAATACCGGCTGAGATCCTGCGGTGTGCGCAGGTCGACCCTTTTTCCGCCCATCATCTCGGCCAGCTCGGCCTCCATCATGGCGAGTCCGAGGAAACCCGGCTCACAGCCGGGATCGAACTCCACCAGGAGGTCGATGTCGCTGTCGGGCCGGGCAGTACCCGCGAGCGTCGAGCCGAACAGGGACAAGCGCCGGATGTGCTGTTTCCGGCAGAACCTCGCCAGTTGGTCGTCAGAGATCTCCAAGTGAGTCATGGTCACTTCTCCTTGGAAAGTCTACTCTGCCCAGGATCAGGAGAAAGACCTACGGCGACAGCCTCTCGATCACCCAGGCTCCGCTCCCCTCCTCCCGCCGGTAGCGCAGACGGTCGTGCAGGCGGTCGGGGCGGCCCTGCCAGAACTCGATCTCTTCGGGGACGACGCGGTAGCCTCCCCAGAATTCGGGGAGCGGCGGGGCGTCTCCGAAGCGGTCGGCGATCTCGCGGCCGGCCTGTTCGAGCTCGTCGCGATCCGCGATCACTGCGCTCTGGCGCGAGATCGAGGCGCCGATCCGCGAGCCGAGGGGACGGGTATGGAAGTAGGCTTCCGACTCCTCGCGCGAGGTCTTCTCCACCCGGCCTTCGACCCGCACCTGCCGGTCGAGGTCCTGCCAGTAGAGGACCAGCGCGGCGCGGGGGTTCTCCGCCAGCTCCCTCCCTTTCCGGCTCTCGTAGTTGGTATAGAAGACGAGGCCCCGCTCGTCGCACCCCTTGAGCAGGACGATCCTCGCCGCCGGCCTCCCCTCGGGGTCGGCCGTGGCCAGGGTCATGGACGTGTAGTCGTCCGGATGGGCGGCGGCGGCATCGTCCAGCCAGCGCTTCAGCTGCTCGATGGGGCTCGCGGCCAGGTCCTCCTTCCGGAGGCCGGCCCGTGCGTATTCCCGGCGGACGTGCGAGAGGCTCATGGGCAGGGCCGGTCTCAGCGGCCGAAGAGGGAGTCGACGAAGCCCTTCTTGGCCTTCTCATAGGTGCCCACCAGCTCGGCCTTGGCCACGATGTGGCCGTCCATCTCCGCCTCCAGCTTGGCTTTGGTGGGACGGTGGAGGTCCGGCAGGACGGTGTCGAGCGCGTACAGCTTGAAGAAGTAGCGGTGGCGCCCCTTGGGAGGGCAGGGGCCTCCGCAGCCGGTCCGCTTCCAGTCGTTCAGCCCCTCCAGGGTGCCGGACGGCAGGTCCTCCGGCGAGATCCCCTCCGCGAGCCCGGTGGCGGAGGCCGGGATGTTGTAGAGCACCCAATGGACCCAGGTGGTTTTGGGAGCTTTGGGATCGGGCGCGTCCGGATCGTCGAAGATCAGCGCCAGGCTCGCGGCGCCGGCGGGCACTTCCGCCCAGTGGAGGGCCGGCGAGATGTCGTCTCCCTCGCAGGTGTATTGGACCGGAATCTCCCCGCCATGCTGGAACGCAGGGGACGTCAGGGTCAGGCTCATGGTCTCCTCCTTCCTCTCGGCCCCATTCTATCCATGCTCGCCGTCCTGCGGACCCGGTTGCGCCTTTCCACCTCCGGGATTTCCTTCGAGGAGGCATCTCGATCACTTGTCCTGCCGGTGGGAGACGCGGGCGCCGAGCGATCTTCCACATTGATCAAAACGCCTGCCAAACCACGATTCCGCTTGACTTTGCGCGCTGATCTGGAGCGCTGAAAAATCTTGACTTACGCCCTTGTTACGCTTACGATTCATGGCATGGCGCTGTCGCTGCCCGCACCCGCTGAGCCCCCCCTCTCCCAGCCCTCCGGGAGAGGGGGGGCTGCGCTGCAACGGGTTCGCTCGGCCCTCCCCGAGGAGATGCGGGCCCGCCTGAGGAGCGCCCGCGAGCTCGACCGCACGCTGCGCGACGAGGAGGAGGAGCATCCGCCGCTCGCCACGGCCGTGCCCGCCCTGGACCGCCTGCTCGACGGCGGCCTCCCGCGCGGGCATCTGGTCGAGCTGGTCGGCGGCCGGACGAGCGGCCGCTTCTCCGCTCTGCTCACGACTCTGGCCGCGGCCACCAGCGTCGGCGAATCCGCCGCTCTGGTCGATCTCGGGGATGCGCTCGATCCGGCGGCGGCCGTGGCCCTGGGAGTCGATCTGGAGCGCCTGCTCTGGGTCCGCCCTACCGATCTCAAGGAAGCTCTGGCCGGCACCGAGATGCTGATCGGCGCCGGCTTCGCCCTGGTGGTGCTCGATCTGGGGGCTCCGCCGGTGCGCGGCGGTCGCGGCGTCGAAGCCGGCTGGTTGCGCCTGGCGCGCTCCGCCCGCGCGCACGGGTCGGCTCTCCTGGTGGGGAGCCCCTACCGGGTGAGCGGCACCGTGGCGGCGGCCGTGCTGAAGGCGGGCCGGCCGCGCGCGCTCTGGCAGGGCGGCGAGGGCTCTCCCTGGCTGCTCGGCGGCCTCTCGGCGCGGATCGAGGTCGAAAAGCACCGCCGCCGCCTGCCGGGGCAGAGCGAAGGGCTGGATCTGGTGGCGGCGGACGCGCCGCCGGTCGTGAAACCGGCGGCTCCGCCGGCTCCCCGGACGGCGGAATTGCCTGCCGCCGAACACACCTGGGAACCGCTGCGGGCGGTGGGCGGGGGGTAGGGTTTGAGCCCGGACCGCATCGCCTGCGTCAGCCTTCCGCTCTTCCCGCTGGCGGCGCGGTTGCGCAGCGAGCCGGAGCTGTCTCGCGAGGCTCTGGTGGTGGTCGAGGGCAATGGCAACGCGGCGCGCGTGGTCGCCGGCAACCGGCTGGCCCGGTCGGCGGGGATCAAGGCCGGCCTCACCCTCCCCCAGGCGCGGGCGCTGTGCCCCAAGCTGGTGGCCCGGTCGCGGGACGAGGAGTGCGAGCGGGCGGCCCAGGAGGCTCTCCTGGAGGTCGCCGAGCGCTTCTCTCCCCGCGTGGAAGATACGGGGGAAGGGACGGCTTTTCTCGATGTCAACGGCATCGAGCACCACTTCAAGGGCGACTCTCCCGAACTCGATCTCGGGCGGTCGCTGATCGCCGCCGCCGAGGCCGAGGGGCTGCCGGCACGCCTCGGCATCGCGTCGAGCAAGCTGGCGGCGCGCATCGCCGCGGGCCTGCCCGATTCGCCGGTGGTCGTCCCTCCGGGCCAGGAGGCGGAGATCCTGGCGCCTCTCCCCCTCGCCCGCCTCTCTCCCGAGGTGGAGATCGCCGAGACCCTGGAGCGCTGGGGGGTGCGCTCGATCGGCGATTTCGCGAAGCTGCCGCAGTCCCGGGTGGCGAGCCGTCTGGGGAAGAGCGGCCGCGATCTCCATGCCACGGCGCGCGGCATCGATCCGCGGCCGATCATCCCCCGCGAGCCGCCTCCGACCTTCAATGAGGGAATGAACCTGGAATGGCCGCTCCTCTCGCTCGAGCCCTTCCTGTTCGTGGGCCGGGCGGCCCTGGAGCGCCTCTGCCAGCGCCTGGAGGCGTGCGGGCTCGCCTGCGTCCGCCTGGAGCTCGGGTTGCGGCTGGAGCCGGACGGCCACCAGACGCGCTCGCTCGACCTGCCGGCGCCCACGCGCGACGTCAAGACGCTGCTCACGCTGGTGCGGCTCGACCTGGAGGCCCGCCCGCCCGGAGCGCCGGTGGTGGGCTTCACCTTCACGGCCCACCCGGACCGCCCGCGCGAGGCCCAGCTCTCGCTCTACGGCCCGGCGGCCCTCTCGCCGGACAAGCTGGCCACCACCCTGGCCCGGCTGTTCGCCCTGCTCGGTCCCGGCCGGGTCGGCTCGCCCCGCCTGGTCGACGGCCACCGTCCCGAACGGTTCGCCCTGGTGGAATTCACACCGCCTCCGCCGCCGGAGGTCCGGCGCGCGCCGCGCCCCGGCCGCGGCCTGCTGGCGGTCCGCGTCCTCCGTCCGCCGGTCGCCCTGGAAGTGCTGACCCGGGAGCCGGCCGGCACCACGGAGGACGAGCCGCCGGTCGAGGTCCGCCCCGTGGTCACGGCGGAGAACGAGAAGCGGCCAAAGATCGAGGGCGCGGTCCGGGTGGCCTCCGGCCCCTGGGGACTGGAGGACGGCTGGTGGTCCGAGGCGCCGGCCGACCGCGCCGACCGAGAGTATTGGGACGTCGAGCTCACCACCGGAGGCATCTACCGCCTGTACCGCGACCGCGAGAGCGGCGAGTGGTTCGCGGACGGCATCTACGACTGAATCCGCGAAGGACGCTCCACGAAGTTCTTTTCTGCGCGCACTTTCCTGGCGTAGACTTGTCTTCATGATCGTTGACGACGACATTCGCAGGTGCGCCAAGATGCTGGAATCCGTGGTCCGCATGCATGGGCTGTCGGCGCGGCAGCTCGAAGAGAAGCTGGGCTACGGCGCCGGGACGGTGAACCGCCTGTTCAGCGGCAAGATCGAGCTCAAGCTCCGCCACATCCTCCTGATCCTGGAAGTGATCGGGATCCCGCCGTCGCAGTTCTTCGCGGAGGCCTTCCCGGACGACGAGCGGCCCCGCAACGAGCCGGAGATGGCCTCGCGTCTCCTGGACCTCCTGGAGCGGAACGCCCCGAGGAGGCCGGCCCGGCCCGCCACCCCGGGTTTGAGCGACGAGGATCTCGACCGGCGCATCCTCGAAGCGCTCGGCCGCCTCGGCGTCACGCCGCAGCAGCAGCCGGGCGGGCGGAAGAGATAGATTGCCCGAGGAGGTGCTACCGGACTTCGGGCATCCCGTAGCGCTCGCGGATCAGCTCCATGACATCCCGGGCCTTTTCTCCCTCCCGTGCCTCCAGGTGGCTCACACGCTCGTCAATGCGCCGGTAGAGCGGAGTCACCAGCGTCGTCAGATCGTCGAGCTTTCGATGGACCTCGATGAGGGAGGTCTTGGTCGTGTGGTCAAAACCCATCATCCCCTCGGCGAGCAGACGGATCTCACCTCGCATGTCCTCGACCAGGATCTGGGTATGGCGGACCCCCTCTCGGAGACCCTCGATCTGCCCTTCCATCCGTTCGAAGCGTTGACGGCTCTCCTCGCGGAGACCTCCGACTTCTCCGCGGAGACCTCCAACCTGCTCCTTCATCTCCTGCCGGGACTCTTCCAGATGGGCGAACAGCTCCTGGTCCATCCGGGGGCTCCTCCATGAGAGGCCGTCTTCTCGATGCGCGACAGCCTACCACACCGCGTGCCGTCGTTCCACACTTTTCCGCCCTGGGAACATCCCCGATCAGGACCGGGAACGCCGATCAGCCCCACGCAAACGCCCTCTAAAGATCCGCCTCGACCGAGAGGCGCATGGGTTCCGGGGCATCCGGAAACTGACCCAGGATCGCTTGGCTGCCGATGACCACGATCGAGTCATCGGCGGCGATGACTGCGGCGGCGCGGATGAGGTGCTCGAGCTGCTCCCGGGTCATGGCGTCTCTGGCGGCCAGCCACTCCTGGACACGCCGCCGTGCGTTGTCGAGGATCTCCGGCCGGTCGCGCAGGCGCCCCGCGATGACGCGGTGATACGCGATGCTCCTCTCCTCCGCCAGCCGGTGGGGGTCCATGACACCGCAGACACTAACACAGGGGGCGGCACTGCCCGGACGCTCGGGGCCTGGGGCCTTCTGGCGCTGGGTGAGCTCCTCGCGCTCCTCGCGCTGCGGCGGCTGCGGCCGGCGGGTCTCTGAGGCCGTCCGAGGGCCGCCGGAGCACCTTCCGGCGGCCCTCGGAGCGGCCTTTGGTGCCGACGAGTTCTTATCTTCGGGCGCTGATTCGAGAATGATGACTTGACACCGCGGTGCAGGGGCATAGACTTCTCCTCTGTGAGCCTCTTTGACCAGGCCAGGGGAAGTCGGTGCCTGCCAGCCTGAAGAGAGTCGCCCGCCGCTGCCTGCAGGTAGGGAGTCGCCTGCAGCCGCGATCCATCAGTCGGTCGCTTACCGACCGCATCGACCAACGCCGTCTGACAACACTGCCCTCGGGGGTTGTGGGATCGGACAAGGCCAAGCGAGGAGTCCCACATGGGCAAGAAGTTGTATGTCGGAAACCTTCCTTACAGCGTTCGCGACAGCGACCTGGAGGATCTCTTCTCACCGCACGGCTCCGTGCAATCCGCGCAGGTGATCATCGAGCGTGACACCGGCCGCTCCAAGGGCTTCGGCTTCGTGGAGATGAGCAACGACCAGGAGGCGCAGGAAGCCATCTCGGCCTTGAACGGCCGTGACATGGAGGGCCGCACCCTCACGGTCAATGAGGCCCGTCCCAAGGAAGAGGGCGGTGGCGGTGGCCGGCGTGGTGGTGGTGGCGGCGGCGGTGGCTACGGCGGCGGTGGTGGCGGCCGCGGTGGTGGCGGCGGCGGCGGCGGCG
>DASPXX010000258.1:0-11066 GCA_035637095.1 Thermoanaerobaculia bacterium | reverse complement strand
CACGGCCTGGCCGAATCCGGCACAGACCAGACGGAATCTGTCTTCGAGGAGCGCGAGCTCGCGCTCCCGGCCCACCAGGGGGGGCTGCCGGCCGCTCTCCCGGTCCTCGGGAGCCGTCTCGCGCAGGATCCTGTGCATGGAGACGGGCTCCCCCACTCCAGGGACGTGGACCGGCGGCAAGGCCTCGGTCGCGAAGTCGCGCCCGATCAGCTTCTGGCTCGCCTCACTCACCACGACCTGGCCGACCGGCGCCGCGCTCTGCAGGCTGGTCGCGAGGTCGAGGACCGAGCCGAGCTGGAGTCTCTCCTCCTGGCCGGCCCGGCTCACCACGGCGGCGGGGCCGGTGTGCACGGCGACGCGGAGCGCGAGCCGCTGCTTGCCGCGAGGGCTCCAACGCGCCCCGATCTCGTCGATCCGGGCCGCCAGCTCCCGCGCCGTCCGGATGGCCCGATGGACGTCGTTCTCGTGAGCCTGGGGATACCCGAAGTAGAGCCAGAGCAGGTGCCCCAGCGTGGTGCTCAGCGAGCCGGAGTAGCGCTCACAGATCTCCCGGGCGAGATCCTGAAACGAGGCCATGCTCTCGGACAGAGTCTCGAGATCCAGAAATCCCACTTCGCCAGAGTATTCCTCGAGCTCCACGAGCCCGCAGCAGACCACGGTCAACAGACGCCGTTCACCGAAGGTCCGGCGGTGCCCGCTCTCGGAAAGCGACCGGCACGGCGTCGCCTCCCGGGTCCCCTCCGCCAGCGGCCTCAGATCGATCGTCATGCTGGTCTCTTCGTGAGCCCGGGTTGCGGAGCTCGCAGGCTCCGTACCGTGGGATCCATCCTCTCCGGCTCCCGCCGCCCTCAGGACCCTGGCCACCTCACGCGCGCTCTGGGGACGATCGGCCGGCTCCTTCTTGAGCAGACGTTCGATCAGATCGGAGACCTCGGCAGAGAGAGCGGGGATCGAGTGCCGGAGCGGCCGCGGCTGGAAGCTCAAGACCCGGGCCAGGGAGGCGGTGGGGGAATCGCCGCGGAAGGGAGGGACTCCGGTCAAGACCTCATACAGGAGAGCGCCGAGAGAGAAGAGATCGGACCGAGCGTCGAGCTCGCGGCCCAGGGCCTGCTCGGGTGACATGGCATAGGCCGTACCGAGCACGATCCCAGGAATCGAGAGGGTCGGATCCTGGTCGACGCCCTCTTGCGCGAGCTCCTTGGCAAGGCCGAAGTCGAGGATCTTGGTCCGCCCGGCCGGCGTCACCATAACGTTGCAGGCCTTGAGGTCACGATGGAGGATGCCCAGATCGTGGGCCTCGGCGAGCCCTTCAGCGATCTCGCAGCCGATCCGGGCGGCCATCGCGGGTTTGAGCGGTCCTTTCTCCTCGACCCACTGGCGGAGGGTCTGGCCGCTGACCAGCTCCATGACGATCCAATCGCCCTCGTCCTCTTCGACGATGTCGTAGATGTGGACGATGGCCGGATGGTTGAGCCGGGCAGCCGCCCGGGCCTCACGGCGCAGGCGCGCGCGGAGATCGGAGACGGCCGCATCCGCACGGATCTGCTTGATCGCGACCCGGCGTTTCAGCCGCTCGTCCCAGGCCCGCCAGACCGTGCCCATGCCACCGCGGCCAAGCGGCTCCTCCAGGCGATAGGGCCCCACGTGCTGGGACGCGAGATCGATACCACGGCGTGGCTCCAAACCTACCCCCTCTGGCAAATCCTCCAAGCGGATTGCGGCTAGCTTACAACAGCGGTGGCGGAATTCCAAGAATTCTCCGGGGGGTGGCTAGAACAGCCTGGAGCCCCGGAAGACGATGAGGTAGCCGTGGACGGCCATGGGCAACGCGCCCAGGACCGTGGCGACGAGGGCCACGCCGACAGGCACCCGCAGCCGTTTCAGGACGACCGAGAAGAACACCGCGAAGTACGGCAGGTACAGAACCGCTGCCGTGACCGTGCCGGGGCTGTAGATGTGGTGAACGACCGTAGCGGTCAGATGGAACAGCGCGTTGGCGAGCATCAAGAAGGCCAGCCAGGCCAGATCGATGACTGCCGCCACAGGCTCGCGGGTGGCGGCGAGGACCATGGCGAGAAGGACGGTGATCACGAACGCCGTCCCGTTGACCGTGAGAAACAAGGGCTGGGAGATGTCCGGCTCGACCAGGCGGTTGAACCAGGAGACGAACCCCGGGGCCTCTTCGAGGAAGTGGAGCACGAAGACGACCGGGGCGAGGAGGGCGAGACGCCCAATGATCCGGTCCTGTCGAAGGGTCTGTTCCATGACCTCTTCCCTCCAGAGCTACGACTTGATTCTTCTACGCAGGCGGGAGGGGGTGGGTTGCCGTCGACCAAGGCGCCGCCTGCGTCGTTCACGAGGTCAACGGTGGTTCCCGCAATGAGTTGCACCAGATGGGGCCAGCCCCCCGCCTCAGCATGGATGCGGATATGTGCATGCCCGACCTTTGCCTTGGAGACCCATCCTGCTAACATTCTGTGAAAACTTTCGAGGTACATATGGCTCGACTCCTGACCACGGTCTCCCTTGCCTCGATCATGCTCGCGGCGGCGCTGGTCGCCCCCGAGGAGAGATCTCCGCAGCCGAGCTGTCAACCCTATGGACCTGACGTCCGCGTCTGCTACAGCGTCGATCTCGACGATCTCCGGAAATCCGGCTCGACCACCCTCCGGGGTTGGATCGAGGGGATGCCGAGACCCTCCGCGATCCGCGTCCACAACAGCTCCCCCGGCGTCGTTCACCTGAAAGGAGGCGAGGATCGGATCCTCCACACCGCTTGCGATCGCCACAGTCGCTTCCGCATCGGGATCCGCGCCGTCGGTCCGGGCAGGCCCCAGCTCGTCGTGAGACCTTATGATCCGAGCCCCCATAGGGAAGCCTCCCGGATCGCGGCTGAAATCGCGCCGCTCCTCAAGGCGATCGAAACGCAGTTCCGGGAGGCGAGCAACCGGCTTTCCGTGCCCTCTCCTCCCGCGGCCGTGGCCGAGCTTCTCGACACCACCGAAAAATCGCTGCTCGCCGTCTTGAGCTATCAGGAGCTGGCGCCGTTGCGCGACTCCGTGCAGACGGAGTTTCGCCAGCAGCGCGCCGCCTCTCTGAAGGAAGCGGCGCGGGCGTGGGTTGAGCCCGGTGGCTCTCCCTTTCGAAGCTCGCGTGTGGTTTCGGCTGCCTTCACGGCGGGCACCAGCCGGCGCTCACAGATCCTTCCCGCGGCAACGCCACCCCCAGCGGCCTCCGGCTCGGCCTTGGATCGTATCAAGCGGTTTCTGCATAGCCTGACGGAGATGGCGGAAAACGATGAGCTCACCGTGGACGTCTGTGTCGCGAGCGTACCCGCGAGCGGAATGAGCTTTTCGATCTACCCGCGCTACTACCGCACGCAGCGATACTCGACACAAACGCAAAACATCCTACCCCACGTGTACAGAGGTCTCTATGCTTATGAAGGCAACCAGGGCTTTCGCCGGCCGTTCGGATGCCATCCCGCGGACAATGATGAGGCTCCCACCTGCACGATGCTCGACCTCCTCAATCGACGCGAGCAGGAGATCATCCATTGTGACGTGAGCCTGCGCACGTGCTTCATGCAAGAGGATCCGGTGCACCAGGCGAGCTGCGGCCGGCGGGCACCGTAGGCGGGAATCACGATGAGCAAGGCGCTGATCCCTCCCCCCACTCCTCTGGCCCGGCGCTTCGTCCGTTCGGTCCTCGGCTTCGGCGTGGGGATCGGCCTCGGGCTCGCACCCTTCCTCGGCAAGGTCGCGGGAGTCGATGCCCTGCTCCGCCTGTACCCGCAGGAAATGCAGACCTCCCTGATCACTCTCTCCGCCTTCCTCATGGGCATCGTGGCTGCGGCGATCCAGTACTACGCCGGCGAAGGGATCGGCCGGACGACTCTGCGCCGGTGGTTCCGGCGAAGTCTCATCGGCCTGCTCGGAGCGCTTCTCCTTCTCATCGGCCTTTGCGACCTGCTCATGGAGCGGGTATCGATCAGGAACACTCCCGTAGTGATCGCCTGGTCGCGCACGGCAACCTGCGTCTGCCCGCAGCGGATCGGCGACGTCGCATGCATCGAGCAGATCACGGTGAGCCCGGGAGCCCTCGACTCGTGCTGGGGGAGTCGGCCGCGCAAGATGAGCCAGTTGCTGCTCAGGCTCTCCTACCTGCTGGTCACCGGCGGTTTCGGCGCTCTGGTCGGCTTGCTACTGATCCAGAAGGAGGGCACAAAGCGGCGCAAAGCGGCCAGCCGTTAACTCGGGCTGCCTGCCGTCAACTGCCGGAGCCAACCGAAGGGGCGAGCAGGTCCTGGAAGTCGCAAGCAGCACCCGGAGTCTCCGACCCGGAAGGGCCGCCTGGGCCTTTGGGAATCGGCAGAGACGCCCCGAGGGTCGAGCGCCTCGATCTGGGAGGGCGGCCACTGCCCTGCCGGGTCGGGAGTCTCGCTCCACGGGTCGCCCCAACTGACCCGGAAGGGCAGTCAGCGCCCTCTTGGGTCGGGAGGGCCGCTTCGAAGGTCGGGAGGCCCGCTCCGCGGGGCGGACGAGCGGACTCAGGAGGGCAGTCACCGCCCTTCTGAGTCGGGAGACTCGCCCCGCGGAGCCGACGGCTCGACCCAAAAGGGCGGTCGCTGCCCTCCCGGATCGAGAGACCGGCTCCGTGGGTCGAACGGGTTGACCCAAGGGGGCAGTCGCTGCCCTCCTGGGTCAGGAGACTTGCCCCGCGCGTTGACCAGGTTGACTCGAGAGGGCAGCCAGCGCCCTCCTGGGTCAAGAGGGTCGCTCAGAAGGTCGATCGCCCCGTGCCGCGGGGCAGACCTCTCGACGTTCGGGTCCGTGGACTCACGTGACCGGTCCGGAGGAGGGCCCGCTGGCGCGTGCCCCGAGGTGACGAGGCCGTGATCGTCGCGGGCGGTGGTGGTGCCGGAAGGGAGCTGAGGGGCGGGTCAGCGGTCGCCTCGCAGCCGTTCAATCTCCTCGCGCAGGCGGGCGTTCTCCGCTTCGGAGGCTCTGCGGGCCTCGGACTCGCGATCGGCCCTCTCAGCTTCGCGGGTGGCCCTTTCGGCTTCGCAGGTGGCCCTCTCCTCCTGCTCCTCCTGGTTGAGCAGCCGGCGTCCGGTGGCGGCGTCGAACAGGAGCCACCCTCCGACCCCCTCTCCCATCGCCCCCCCTTCCCCCCGGAGGGGGGGCGCCACCACCTAACAAACACCACCGCCCAAGAAAATCGAGGCGCCGCCTCACGCCCGAGGAGCGAGCGGAGTCGGGCCTCCCGCCTCCTCCGGAGACTCCGAGATACTGAGAGGTTCCTCGCGGCGCCGAACGGCATCGCACACGACTGCAACAGCTACCCGTATACCGAGACCAGACCGAGATCGCGAGCCACTGCTCCAAGGTTCCCGTCGAACGTCCAGAGCCCGCATCCAGCCACCATTGCAGCTGCCAGCAGGTGAACGTCGACCCAGCCGATGCCCCGTCCGCTAAGCCGGCGCACCTGGATCAGCTCCAACACCTCTTCATCCGGAACAAGCGGCGCGGCAGGAAGCCGCTTCAGATCCGCAATCACTGATTCCCGTCGCGGGCCGAGACCGCCCAAGACGAGCTCCCCGAGAACCCAGGGATGCAGCAAGACCAGATTGGATTCGAGGTGCTCGGCGAGATCCGCTGCGCGGTCTGCACCGCGAAAGAAGTCGACCCATACAGAAGTGTCGACCAGGATCACCGTGCGTCATCCCGGATCGGAGGCCGCCTCCGTGAAGCGACCTCGACCTCGGGTACTTTCCCGCGCAGCGCCGCCAACCGCCGGCGTGCCGCCTCGTCCACCAGCGCTTTCAGACCCAGCCGAACGGCGACCGATTTAGTCGGCGCACCAGTAACTCGCACCGCCTCTTCGAGGAGATCAGGGTCGATCTCGATCGTCGTTCTCATGCATAGAGCGTCGCACGAATCGTATGCAGGGTCAACGCGGGGATGGCGGCTTCCCCCGCCCGACCTCACCCCCCGACCCCCTCTCCCATCGCCCCCCCTTCCCCCGGGAGAGGGGGCGCCACCACCCAACAAACACCACGCCCAAGAAAATCGATGGACCGCGGGAGGGTGGGCCTCCCCCTCTCCCGGCCGGTGGGAGGGCGATGGGAGAGGGGATCGCGGGGGTGAGGTTCTGGGGTGGCGGTGCTGGAGAGGTTAGAATCTCCCCCTCTCATGAATCGCTACCTGTGCATCCACGGCCATTTCTACCAGCCGCCGCGGGAGAACCCGTGGCTCGAGGCGATCGAGGTCCAGGATTCGGCCTATCCCTACCACGACTGGAACGAGCGGGTCACCGCCGAGTGCTACGGTCCGAACGCCGCTTCGCGCATCCTCGACGGCGAGCGACGGATCGTAGAGATCATCAACAACTACAGCCAGATCAGCTTCAACTTCGGGCCGACCCTGCTCGCCTGGCTGGAGTCTCACCACCCGGAGATCTACGGCGCGATCCTGGAGGCGGACCGGGTCAGCCGGGACCGCTTCTCCGGCCACGGCTCGGCCCTGGCGCAGCCGTACAACCATACGATCCTGCCGCTGTCGAACCGGCGCGACAAACAGACCCAGATCCTCTGGGGGATTCGCGACTTCGAGCACCGGTTCGGGCGGCCGCCCCGGGGCGCCTGGCTGCCCGAGACGGCGGTGGACCTGGAGAGCCTCGATCTGCTCGCCGAGGCGGGCATCCGCTTCACCCTCCTCGCGCCGCACCAGGCCCGGCGGGTCCGGCCCAAAGGAGGAAAGGCGGCCGAGTGGCGGGACGTCTCCGGCGGGGGGATCGACACGACCATCCCGTATGAGGTCGCCCTCCCCTCGGGCCGGACGATCGCAGTCTTCTTCTACGACGGCTCGACCTCGCGGGCCGTGGCCTTCGAGGGGCTCCTCTCCTCGGGCGAGCGGTTTGCGGAGCGGCTCCTCTCGACGGTTCCCGGGGAGCCGGACCGGCCGCGCCTGGCGCACATCGCCACCGACGGCGAGACCTACGGGCATCACCATCGCTATGGCGAGATGGCGCTCTCCTACGCCATCCATCACATCGAGTCGAACCAGCTGGCGCAGCTGACCAACTACGGCGAGCTCCTCGCGACCCATCCGCCCGAGCACCAGGTGGAGATCCACGAGAACACCGCCTGGAGCTGCGCTCACGGAATCGACCGTTGGAGAGATAACTGCGGCTGCCATACCGGCGGTGATTCCCATTGGAACCAGGCCTGGCGCGCTCCGCTGCGTCTCGCTCTCGATTGGCTGCGCGACGAGCTGGCGCCCCGGTTCGAGAAGGAGGCTGGCAAGACCTTCGCGGATCCCTGGGCGGCCCGCGACGACTACGTCTTCGTGATCCTCAACCGCTCGCCGGAGAACGTCGCCGCCTTCTTCGATCGCCACGCCGGGCGGCAGCCGGAAGGGCTGGAGCGGGTGCGCGCGCTCAAGCTGCTGGAGATGCAGCGGCAGACCCTGCTCATGTACACGAGCTGCGGCTGGTTCTTCAACGACGTGAGCGGGATCGAGACGGTCCAGGTGCTGCGCTACGCCGGCCGGGCCGTCCAGATCGCCGAGCAGCTCTTCCACGAATCGATCGAGGCGCAGCTCCTGCGGCGGCTCGACAAGGCGCAGAGCAACGTGGCGGAGAACGGCACCGGGCGCGACCTCTACAAGAAGCATGTCAAGCCTGCCATGGTGGACCTGCCGCAGGTGGCGGCCCACTATGCCGTGACCGCGCTCTTCCAGGACTATCCGGACCCGGCGCGGATCTATTGCTATGAGGTGGAACGGCAGAACGGCCGTGCCTGGCGCGCCGGCCGGGCGCGGCTGAGCATCGGACGGGTCCGTGTCACCTCCGAGCGGACCGGCGAGACGGCTCTCCTCGCCTACGGCGTGCTGCACTTCGGCGATCACAATCTGAACGCCGGGGTGAAGCCCTACGTGGACAAGGAGGATCACGAACGGTATGTCGCCGAGATCGGCGGCGCCTTCGAGCACGGCGACCTCGCCCAGGTCATCCGGCTGCTGGACCGTTATTTCGGCGACGTCTCGCTGTCGCTCGGCTCGCTCTTCCGCGACGAGCAGCGGCGCGTCCTCGATCTGATCCTCGCGTCGACCCTGAACGAGACGGAGGACGAGCTCCGGAACGTCTATCTCCACCACGCTCCGCTCATGCGCTTCCTGAACACGCTGGGGACCCCTCTGCCGAACGCGTTCCGTGCGGCGGCGGAGCTGGTGCTCAACGTCGACCTGCGGCGCTCTGTCGAGAGCTTCCCGTCCGATCCGGACGAGGTGCAGCGGCTGCTCGACGAGGCGCGGGCGCTCGGCGTGACTCTCGACACCAGGGGCCTGGGCTATGCGCTGGAGCGCGCCCTCGACGGGTTGCTGGAACGCCTGAGCGAGCGCCCGGAGGACACGGACCTGCTGCGCCAGGTGGAGTCGGTCGTGGCCCTGGCCCGCTCCACTCCCTTCGCGATCGATCTCTGGCGGGCCCAGAACCGCGTCTACGAGATGCGGCGGACCCTCTTTCCCGTCCTGCAACAGCACGCCCAGGAGGGAGATGGCGAGGCCGCGGAGTGGGTGGAGGGGTTCCGGAAGGTGGCGGAAGAGTTGCTGGTGCGGGTGGAGTGACCATGGATCTACCCACCGCAGCGGCCCGCGGGGCCGACACCATTCACTGGGCGTTCGACGATTTCCACCAGCGCGTGCGCGCGGTGACACACCGGGTGCGGCAGCGCTTCGAGCGGTGCGACTGGATCGGCATCCGGCAGGACACGGTGGACCGGCTGGGCCTGCACGGGCGGAGCATCGAGAGCACCTGCAAGGCCTTGCGCGAGCAGCTCGGCGACGGTCTGGGCGAGCGCGCCGTCTGGGGGGCTCTCAAGGAGGGCTACCACCGGGCGATCCTCGGGCGCAACGACTACGAGCTCGCTCTGACCTTTTTCAACTCACTGGCCCGCAAGGTCTTCACTCACATCGGGGTCGATCCCTCGATCGACTTCGTGGCGGACGACATCCCGCTGCCGTACCGCGGTTGGGAGATGGCGAGCGCCCGCATGTACGCGGTGCGCTCCGTGGACCCGCTGGTGGTCCGCCGCCTGCTGGAGGACGCCGGGTTCCGCGCTCCCTTCCGCGATCTCGAGGCGGATGCCCGTGAGGCGGCGGCCCGCATCCGGGCGGGCCTCGAGGAGACCTTCGGCGGGGCGGAGATCGAAGCGCTGGACGTCCTGCGTCCGGTCTTCTTCCGCAACAAGGGAGCCTACGTGATCGGCCGCGCCCGGGGGGCAAGGCGGGTGGTGCCGGTGATCCTCGCCATCGTCAACGGAGACGACGGGCTGTCGGTGGACGCCGTGCTCACCACCGAAGCCGAAGCGAGCATCGTCTTCAGCTTCGCCCGCTGGTATTTCCATGCCGAGGTGGAGAGCCCGCGCGAGGTGATCGGCTTTCTCCGCTCGATCCTGCCGCGCAAGCGGATCTCCGAGCTCTACAGCTCGCTCGGCTATGGCAACCACGGCAAGACGGAGTTCTACCGCGATCTCATGGCCCAGATCGCCGCGTCCGACGATCCGTTCATCGTGGCGCCGGGCAAGCGCGGCCTGGTCATGGAGGTCTTCACCTTGCCGTCGTTCGAGTTCGTGTTCAAGGTGATCCGCGACCGCTTCCCGCCGCAGAAGGCGGCCACGCGGGAGAAGGTGATGGCCAAATACCGCCAGGTGCTCCAGCACGACCGGGTCGGGCGCCTGATCGACTTCCAGGAGTTCGAGCATCTGACCTTCCCCCGCGCCCGTTTCGATCCCGCCTTCCTCGACGAGATCCTGCGGGTGGCAGCGGACACCGCCTCGGTGCAGGGAGAGGACGTGATCGTCAGCCATCTCTATGTCCAACGCCGGGTGACGCCGCTGGACATCTTCCTCCGCGAGGCGCCGGCCGAGGCCGCGGAGGCGGCCGTGCTCGACTGGGGGCGCTGCCTGGAAGAGCTGGCGACCGCGAACATCTTTCCTGGGGACATCCTGCTCAAGAACTTCGGCGTCACCCGCCACGGCCGGGTGGTCTTCTATGACTACGACGAGTTCTCTCCCCTGGTCGACTGCAACTTCCGGCGCATCCCGCCGGCCAGGAGCGAGCTCGAGGAGATGGCGGACGAGCCCTGGTACACGGTGGCCGAAGGCGACATCTTCCCGGAAGAGCTGCAGCGCTTCCTCGGCTTCGACGGGCACCTGCGCGAGGTCTTCCTGCGCGACCACGGAAACCTCTTCGATCCGGGATATTGGCAGAGCCTCCAGGCGCGCAACCGGAGCGGTGAGCTGATCGACTTCTTCCCCTACGCCGAAGCGCGCCGCCTGCGCCCGCCCTAGCCCCTCACCCCCGGCCCCTCTCCCATCCCTCCCTTCCTGCCGGGAGAGGGGAGAAGAGCGTCATCGGGACCTCCCCCTCGCCCGGTCGGGTGTGAGGGAGTGGGAGAGGGGGATCGAGGGGGTGAGGGGCCCCATCCGCCTCTCCATCTCCGGATCGCGCCCGTAGACATCGCGGCCGACCTGGAGGGTGCCGGCGTCGTCGACCCAGGCGGTCCAGTAGGCCACGTGCACCGCGACCGGATCAGGCAGCGGGATTGCGCGCTCGCGCCCGGTGGCGATGGCGGCCTCGATGGCTTCCGGCGTCCATTTCGAGTCATTCAGGACCCAGACCGCCAGGTCGAGCGGCTTCTCGATCCGGATGCAGCCGTGGCTGAACGACCGCAGGGTCTGGCCGAAGAGGCTGCGCGACGGCGTGTCGTGCAGATAGACCCCGAAGCGGTTGGGGAAGAGGAATTTGATGCGGCCGAGGGCGTTCCCCGGGCCGGGCTGCTGGCGGATCCGGCCGCCCGGCAGCACCTGATAGCCGTTCCGGCGGAAATACGCGGGATCTCTCCGCGCCTTGGGGTAGAGCTCCTTGGTGGCGATGCTGGTCGGCACGTACCAGGAGGGATTGAAGACCACCGCCGTCATCCCGCTGCTGAACATCGCCCGGAGTCGGGCGCTGGCGCACCTGCCGCACGAAGCGGCGGAGGGGATCGGTCCGGTAGTCGGCGGG
>DASPXX010000257.1:0-4915 GCA_035637095.1 Thermoanaerobaculia bacterium | reverse complement strand
ACCCCTCCTGGCACTCGCCGTCGCCGAGCACCACGAAGGTGCGGTAGGGGAGCCCGTCGTATTTGCCGGCCATGGCCACCCCGTTGCCCACCGGCAGGCCGTGCCCCAGCGAGCCGGTGGCGAGCTCGACGCCGGGGATGCTCTTCAAGGAGTGGCCGGCGAGGCGGCTCCCCATCTGCTTGTAGGTCTCGAGCTCCTCGACCGGGAAGAAGCCGCGCTCGGCGAGCGCCGCGTAGAGGGCGGCGCTCGCGTGCCCCTTGCTGAAGATGAGGTAATCGCGCCCCTCCATCTTCGGCTGCGCCGGATCGACGCGCAGCACGCCGTCGAAGAACAGGACGGTCAGGATCTCGGTGACGGACATCGATCCGCCGACGTGGGCGCCCGGCGAATCGGCGGCCATGTGGACGATGTGATGGCGCAGCTCCTGCGCGATGTCCCGCAAGCCCGCCCAGCGGTCGGTCTGGGGGAGCTCGGAAGCGTTCGTCAAAGCCAATGTGAGCCTCCTTGAAGAGCCGCTACCAGAGGCGCGCGGCCTGCTCCCAGGGCTCGCGATAGTCGAGGCCCCGGGCGTATTCGGTGAGATCGTCGAGTCGCGAGAAAACCTTGTGGAACGCTTCGAGGTACAGATCGATGTTCCGGGGCTCCATGAAGCTCGCCATGCACAGCCGGTGGCCGATGAGCAGGCTGCTCCGGATGACGTCGAGCGTCTGGGGATATTCGTACATGTCGTAGACGATGTCGCGCCCGGCCGGGCTGCGGCTCCACCGCCGCTCCGCGAACAGGCTCTGTCCCGGGATGGGGCGGTTCTGGTACTCGATGAGCGCCACTCCCTCGGCCTCCATGGCGTCCTGGACCGCCTTGCGGAACCGCCCGGCCGGCACGTCCACCCCCGCCGCCGCGGGGTCGAGCCGGAAGCGGAAGTGGTGGTAGACGTGCGTGCGGTCCTCCGGCACGTGAGGCGGGATGAGGCCGGGGATCTCCTCCAAGCCGCGCGCGAGGCGCCGGGCGCCTTCCTGCACCCGCGCCGTGTAGCCGTCGAGCCGCGCGAGCTGGGAGAGCGTGAAGGAGGCGAGGATCGAGCTGAAGCGGTAGTTCCAGCCCAGGGTCAGCGCGTTGTACTCCCGCACCTCATCGGGGCGGACCTTCTCGCCGAACATCTTGATCATGTCCGCGGCCTCGCAGAGCCGCGGGTCGTCGGTGGTGAACAGCCCCCCTTCGCCCGGCGTGGGCAGGTTCTTGCCGGCCATGATGCTGTAGGCCGCCATGTCGCCGAGCGAGCCTGCCTTCCGTCCTTTGTAGAAGGCGCCCGGCGCCTGACAGGTGTCCTCGATCACCCGGAGGCCGCGGCGGCGGGCGATCGCGAGGATCGGGTCCATATCGGCCGGCAGTCCGTGCAGATGGACGACGATCACGGCCTTCGTGCGATCGGTGATCCGCTCCTCCAGCTTCGTGGGATCGAGGGTGAAGGTGCGCGGGTCGACGTCGACGAAGACCGGCTGCCCCTGGTGATGGATGACCGCGGTGGCCGAGGCGAGGAAGGTGAGGGCGGGGACCAGCACCTCGTCCCCGGGCTCGACGCCGGCCGCGGCCACGGCCGCGTGGAGCGCCGCCGTGCCGCTGTTCAAGGCGAGGCAGTGGCGGACGCCCATGTACTCGGCCCACGCTTTTTCGAGCGCCGGCACCGCGTCGTTGTTGATCCAGGAGAGGCGGCCCGAGCGCAGAGTATCGACGACCGCCGCGATGTCCTCCTCCTCGACCAGCGGCCAGCGCTCCTCGATCGTCCCCTTGGCGACGACCGGAGCTCCGCCGCTCAAGGCGAGCTGCTCAGTCGACAACATACAGCCGCCTTTCGACCTCGGTGTTGGTGAGCACCTCGCGCCCGGTCTCGGTCACCACGACCGTGTCGGAGAAGCCGACGTGGCCGTTCATCTCCGGGATGATCAGCGACGGGACGAGATGGAACACCATGTTCGGCACCAGGACCGTCTCGTCGCCCGGATGGAGGTTCATGATGTGGCTCTCGTTCCAGCCCGGCGGATAGCAGACGCCGATCGAATAGCCGGTCTCGTGCGTGTAGTCGTTGAAGCCGGCGCCCAAGATGGTCTGCCGGCAGGCGGCGTCCACCTCGCCGGAGGTGACGCCCGGGCGGATCGTATCGATCGCTTTCTGGAGCCCCAAGAGAATGATGTCCGCGGTGCGCCGCACCACGTCCGGCGGCTTGCCGAGGAAGCAGGTGCGCATCATCGCGGCGCTGTACCTTTTGATACATCCGGAGTGCTCGAGAAAGATGATGTCGCCGTCGCGCAGCACCCGCCCTTCCCAGGTGCCGTGCGGCAGTCCCGAGCGCTCGCCGGAGACGACGTAGGGCGGGCTCCCCGGATACTCGCTGCCGTGGCGCAGCGTCGCGCCGTAGATCTCGGCGGCGAGGTCGTTCTCGGTCTTGCCGCGCTCGATCGCGCCGATCGCCGCCTTCATCCCTTCCATCGCCGCCTTGGCGGCCTGCCGGATGTAGCCGATCTCGGCGTCGCTCTTCACCAGCCGCACCTGCTCGACGACTCCGCTGCCGTCCACCCAGCGCGCGTGGGGGAGCTGCGCGACGAGCTGCTTGTACGTGCGAATGGGAAAGAAGAAGCCGCTCTCCTCGATCGCCAGCACCTTGTTTTCCAATCCCATCTCGCGCACCGCCCGGAACGTGACCTCGATCGGATCTTCGATCACCGAATAGGTCATGTAGCGCTCCATCCAGGAGCGGCGGATGACGTTGATCTTCTCCTCCAGATAAGTGACGAACATCGGATCCCCCTCGGCGGGGAGGATCAGGGTCTGGTACATGTAATAACCGGTCGAGGTGAAACCGGTCAGGTAATAGATGTTCTCCGGGATGCTGATCAGGCAGGCGTCGATGCCGCGTGCCACGAGCCCTTCGCGCACCTTCGCGAGGCGGTTCCGGTACTCCGCGAGGGGGAAGGGGAGATTGGGGTTCTCACGCATGAAAAGAGGCTCTCCTCGTAAATTCGACGGCATTGGCGCGCGTGCCGTCGCGCCGGGCGAAACGGCCGTCCGCCCACTCCCACACCCAGCCGGAGCGCTTCCGGCCGCCATAGGGTGCGTGGAGGTTGCGTCCGAAATAGTCGAGCCAGATCTCCTCCTGGAAGACCTGGCCGTGCGAGGCGGCGAGCGTTGCCGCATCGGCCTCGCCGCCGCCGTACAGGTTGGCTGCGAGGCCGTAGGGGGAATCGCCGGCGAGCGCCAGGGCCTCCGCCGCGTCCCCGACCTCCTGGATGGGGATCACCGGACCGAAGGTCTCCTCGCGCATGACGCGCATCCCCGGGGTCGCGCCGGCGAGCACCGTGGGCTCGATATAGGTCGCCGGAGTCCCGTCGTCGAGGACGACGTCGCGCATCCCGCCGCCGGTGAGGACCCGGGCACCGCGCGCCACGGCATCGGCGAGCTGGCCGGCGATCCGCCCGGCCACCCGCCGGCTGACGATGGGGCCGATCGTGGTGTCCGCGCGCTCGGGGGCGCCCACGACCTCCCGGTGGGCCAGCGCGACGACGCGGTCGGTGAAGTCGCGGACGAGATCGCGGTGGACGTAGAAGCGCTCGGGCGAGGTGCAGGCCTGCCCGGAGTTGTAGAACCCGCCGCGCACCGCGTCCTGCGCAGCCTTCTCGACGTCGGCCCCGGGGAGCACCAGGAACGGGTCCTTGCCCGGGCCCTCGAAAATGAGCTTCTTGCGGAAGTCCCGCACCAGCGGCTCATACGGGTCTGCCCAGGCGTCGTCGCCGAAGACCATGACCACCGCGATTTCGGGGTCGGCCAGGGCCGTCCGCATGAAGTCGGGTCCCGGCCGGTCGTCGAACGCGACGCCCTCGAGATGGGAGCCGAGGAGCGGCTCGACCTGGTCCGCCCAGGCGCGCGAGGACCGCGGGAAGCGCGCCACCACCCGGTTGCCGGCGAGGAAGGCGGTGCCGATGGTGGCCACCGGGTTCGACAGCGAGGCGTTGCCGGGGAAGACGATGGCCACCGTCCCCACCGGCTCACGCCCGGCGAGGAGACCGGCCACGTGATCGAAGGCGCGCAGGCGCTTGAGCGCGAGGTCGACCTCCCCCTCCGCCACGCGGCGGGTCTTCTTGGAGGTGCGGACGATCGAGTTGACCAGTCCCTCCCGCGCACAGGAGATCGCGTCCGCCAGGCGGTGCAGCAGCTCCAATCGCCGATCCAGTTCCATGAGCAGACGACCTCCATGCCGGTGCCGGCCGAAACCCCCAAGGGAAAGGTGCCTGAAAACGCCTCAACCGCGCCGAGGTTGATCCGATCTCCTCTCGCAACGACCTCTCACCGGATCTGCTCCCAGGCCTGGCCGGCGTCGACGTAAGGCGGGGCGGCGAGGCCCGCCACGACCTCGGCCAGGGCGAAATAGCCCGGGAGCGCTCCGCCGCGCTTCTCGGGGGCCAGATCGCGCAGCTGTTTCTGCGTCTGCTGGAGGAGGGAGAAGGCCTTGGCGGGGTCCGCCTCGCCCACCGCCTCCTTGATCTTGGCGAGCGCCCGCGCCGCCGGGTTCTCCGCGCCGGCTTCGCTCGCCGCGGCCTGATCGTGGAGCTCCTGGTGCACGCGCAGGAACCGCTGGACCTGCTCGATGGTCTGCTGCTTGATCACCGCGACCTGCTGGAGAGGAGCCCCCACGAGAGCGGCCAGGCGCACGACCTCGGGCGTTGCCTCGACCTTCGATTCCTGAACCTTCTGGACCAGGAAGACGGCGGACGGGATCAGGGGCTGGCCGGCGAGGTCGTACGCGAGGAGGCGCAGGCCGAGGAGCTCCCCGGCCTGCTCGCCGGCCGGACAGACGAGGACCGGCTTCGGGCTCCGGACGGCCGCGAGCGCGGCAGCGAAGAGGCCGGCCGCCTCGGAGCCCCGG
>DASPXX010000256.1:0-14625 GCA_035637095.1 Thermoanaerobaculia bacterium | reverse complement strand
GGCCGGGCCTTCGGCCCAATTGATTTGAAAGCCGGCGAGACGCCAGCGGTCCCAGGGGGCGCACGCCGGCACCTTGGTGCAGTCGGGGTCGCCGCTGACTTCCCGGATCGTAGTTGAGACAGTTATTTCGTGACGAGCCCTAACCTACATCGAAGGCCGCGATCAAGGCTTTGCGGAGAGCTGTGGCGTCCCAATCGGATTCGTGCTAGTACTTTGCGATGCCATGAGATACCTGGTCCTCCGCAAGCGCCCGGATGCCGGCGACAATCCGTTCACGGAGATGGTTGCGGCGGGCGGCGCCGGTGGCGGCTTCGAGCTTCCCTTCGAGGCCTCATCGGAAGATTTGAGAGACAAGGACGCTGGAGACCTCCTGCGGGACCCGAACGTCGAACACCTGGTCCTGTCGATCCCCTTTACGCTGATCGAGCCTTTGGATGAACCCTCCGGCGGGCCGATGGCGCCGACTGCATGGGGGGTGGAGGCGGTCGGTGCCTCGACGAGCTCACAGAACGGCGAGGGCGTGACCGTCGCGGTGCTCGATACCGGGATCGACAAGGACCACCCGGCATTCGCGGGGATCACGTTCCATCCGGAGGACTTGATGGACTTCACCGTCAATGAGGATGGAGTGGCCGGCTCGGCACCCGACGAGCAGGGCCATGGCACCCATGCCGCCGGAACCATCTTCGGCCGGGAGGTGAACGGCACGCGGATCGGGATTGCTCCAGGGGTTAAAAGGGTTTTGATCGGCAAGGTCCTGGGACCGACGGGTGGCCCGACCGAGGCGGTGTACAACGCCGTCGATTGGGCCCTCCGGCGGCATGCGGACGTCATCTCGATGTCTTTGGGAATGGACTTTCCCGGGCTGATGACCCGGCTGGTTCACGTGGAAGGGTTTCCGGAGGACATCGCATTCTCCCGGGCGTTGGAGGCCTTTCGGTCGAACGTGCGCCTGTTCGACCGCCTCGCCGCCCTCGTCGCCGCCCGCGTGGACAGCGGCCGCGGGGCGTTGCTCGTCGCGGCTTCGGGCAACCAGAGCCGCCGGAGCCAGGACCCACGGTTCACGGTTGCCACGGCTCCACCCGCGGCGGCGGACGGCTTCATTTCCGTCGGCGCCGTCTCCAAAACCGGTGATGCATCCTCGCCGTTCACTGTCGCAAGCTTCTCCAACACCGGGTGTCTTCTCGCGGCGCCGGGGGTCTCGATTCTTTCCGCGAGCGTTGGAGGGGGGCTGATGAGCAAGAGTGGAACCAGTATGGCCGCCCCGCACGTCGCCGGAGTCATCGCCCTCTGGACGCAGAAGCGGTTTCCGCAACAGGAACGGCCCCAAGGCTGGGCGCGGGAGGTTCAGCGCGACGTCGAGAGCCATGTGGTCGCCGTCCCTGGACAGACCCGCAACGACGTTGGGCTCGGAGTGGTGCAGGCGCCCCGGTAAACGCCGGAGCACTTTCGGCGAATCGTTACCAGGAGATGCCAAAATGCCGGAAGAGAACGGTGTCTGCGCGATTGTTCCCTCAGATCAGGACGGGTTTCAGCCGCACGTCTACGGGATGGGGATACTGGTCAACAAGAGAGAGATTATCACGTGCGCCCATGTGATCAACCAGGTACTCGGCCCCTCATGGCAGACATACTCGGAAGAGGCCGTCGTACGCATCTGTTTTCCGTTAGCGGAAGGATCGCCGTGCATCCACGGGAGCGTGGACAGGAGACGCTGGTTCGCTCCCGGGGAACCGGGGAGTGGGAGCTTATCGGATATCGCCGTCATTCAACTTTCGGAGGATGCGCCATCCGCGGTCGGCCGTGCCGTGCTCAAGAAGCATGTCGAACACAATGAAGTGGAAGTGTTTGGGTTTCGCGAGAAGGATCTCCCAGACGGCGGCTGGCGGAGTCACCCTCAAGGGGAATGGGCCACCGATTACGAGATCGGAGGGCCGCTCCCCGGCGGACGAGCCCAGATCAACGGGCTCCTCACGACCGGCGCTGCCGTCGAGAAGGGATACAGCGGGGCCGGCGTGTACGATTTGAGGGGTGATGCTGTCGTCGGGATGATCGTCGAAGCAGACCGGGAGAAAGAGAGGAGGATCGCCCAATTCATCGATGTGCCTTCCTTAGAGAAAGCTCTTGGCATAGCCGGCACCGCGGGGCCGGCATCACCGCTGTCCGGCAGGCAACGCACAGTCCCGCTGGCGCTCGTGACGCAGGCGAAAAAGATGAAGCTAGAGATCGAGGCCTCCCTCGAGAAGATCGTCGAATCCATGTCTGCGCCAGACCCGGACGCCGGGCTGACGACCTATCTCGAGAGCCTGCTCGCAGACGACAACCTCCGGACCGCGTTCGGGCTTCCAAAGGCGGCGGAAAAGGCGCGCGTGCTTTTCGATCTCGTGTCTTCGGCGGAACCGAGCATGCAGCCTTTTCTCGGTATTCTGGCGCAGCGCATCAATCATCTTCTTTGGCGGTTGGAGTTCACCTTGGACACCATTCCCGGCGAGTGGCCGGAGAAGGCCAAGGTGGTCTCCCGGGCAGTGCGGTCAATTTGCGAGCCGTATCTGTTGGCCAGACAGCCCACGCTCCTGGACCTGTCGGCGGCGCTCGAGCTCGAGGGAGACTTGAAGGCGTTCAATGAGTCGGCTCCCGATCCGACGCTCTATGCCGTGTTGCGGGCGTTCGACCATGCCCAGAGCCACGTGCTGCCGGTCGAGCACGAACGCATCGAGAGAGTGCGCACACTGGCGCTCGATTTTCTGGCCAATTATCTCGAAAGCCTCGTCGCAGGCCGGCGGCAGGTGGACGACAGCTCGAACGCATGGTGGGCTGTGCGGACGGGACTTCGTGCCGGAGGAGCCCGTTTTCGGGACCTCCTGCCCCGCGTCGCGGCAAAATTCAACGATGTGAAGGTCCCGCCGGCGGACGTGGCGCGGCTCGCGGCTGTGCCGGAGATCTACAAGCCGATCAGCACGGCGTCCTACACCCTTTCCAACGTGCAGGACATTTTTGAAAGCCGTTTGCCCATGGACGCCGCTCTGGTCGAACGGATGCACGGCATCATTACGGCCATGGCGGAGCGTCTCCTGGCGACGCCGCCGAGCCGTCAGCTCTACCTGGCGTCGGTGCATCAGGAAGGGTTGCGCAATTTTCTGGACTACATCGAGGACCAGAAACTTCCGGTGACGTGACCGCCTCCTCGCGCCATTCGAACACCCGGAAGCCGTCAGGAGTGAGCTCCTCGGTCGGAACCACGCCGTAGAAGCTCGCCGGGCTGAAGGGAGATTCGAGATCGTTCCAGCGGAAGCGGATGTGGTCGCGGAGGGTGCCGCCGCTCACCCCGAGGCGGCCGCTCCTCGAATGAGAGTTCAACCAACGGTCGACCGATCCGGCGGGGGTCCAATATCCTGCGATCGCTCCATAGACGATGCGCTGACCCCGGCGGCGGCGGACCGCGTGCGCGATCTGGTGCTTGAACCAACCCTCGAAACCGGGAAAGCGGTCGACTCCGCTGCAACAGCAGGCGGTATCGGAAAGGTATTGAAACTCGTTGTCCGCGACCCCCAGGGAAAGCCGCGCCTCACGCGCGGCCTCCCGGACTTCCAGGATGGTGGGAAGCTTCACCTCCGGTGGCAGGACGAATTCCCGGCCGTCGCGTTTCGCCCCTGCGTCCCGATAGTCGTTCCGCAGGTTCCGACCGGAGCCTGCCAGAAGCCGCGGCCAGAGACGGTGACCCGTCTCCATCGGCAGCTTCAGGTGCTCGATGGCCACGTGCCGGGCTCCCGCCCCGGCGACCCTCCGGACGAATCTCCGAGGTGGTTCCGCAATCTTGGGTATGTAGGGCTGCCAGCGGCAGGTGACAGGGATGCCGTTGGCCGCAAGGATCTCCATGGTCTTCAGGAGCTCGGCGGGCCTTGGCGAGTGAGGCTCGAAGCGCCGCGAAATTCTGTGGACCGTGCTGGTGAAAGAGAACTGGACGACGACGGCTTTCATTTCCCGGAGCAGGCTGAGATACGGCTCGGTCGCGGCGAGCGTCGACCGCGTGCTGATCACGGTGGGGTATTGATACGTACGGAGCGTCTCCAGAAACCTCCGGGTGACCTGGAATCTCTTCTCGATCCCTTGAAAGGGGTCGCTCATCCCGCCGAAATGGATCGGCACGCGGCGGCGCAGAAACTGGCCGATCATCCCCGGTGGGGGGGCGTTCTCGTCGCGCAACGCACCGTCGAAGGTTCGTTGCAGGGTGTCGGGATCGGCCGGTGCGACGGAAGCGTCCGGGGTATTTCCCCCGCGATACCGTGCATAACAGAACGAGCACTGGAAGGCGCAGCCGCGGTAGCTGTCCAACCGGAGAGGGAGGCCACAGAAGAAGAACTGGCTCGTCAGCGACAGCGGAGTTGTGTAGCGCTCCGGCATGCGATCCTCTCGCTGCAGGATGGTGGCTCAGTGGAGGCGGATCAGCTTTCGTATCTGCTCGATGGCCGCATCCAGGTCGTCGAAGATCCATCCGGCGATCTCGTTGAGCATGTCATGGTTGTGAAGATTGTCCTCTTCGCGGACGATGATCACGGGTTTGCGCATCGCATCGGCCCAGAAGATCTCTCCGATCGATCCGATCGAGACCGACGTTGCTCCGAGAAAGCAGGCGAGGACGAGGTCGGAGCGCTCGACATCGAAACGGTCTCGCGTCACCGTTCGTTTGCCATGGACGAGCCTCTCCACGCTCAAGGCGCGCGAGGAGGCGCTCTCGCCGTGCCTCGCCGAGGAGAGGACGTCGCGTGTCGGATCGATCATCTCGGCCTCACCGGCGAGAGCCCCGATGACGGTCTGCCGCCAGCTGGCCGCTTCGGGGGATCCTGTAATCGGCCCGCACAGGTAGATCCTGTGGGTCGGAGCGAGCACGGCACCTCCGGCCTTCCGGAAAAGAGCGCTCATCGAGCACCTCCCCTATGACTCCACCTCATTCTAAGGTGAATTGGGCACCTCCAGAGCTGGCCAGGCCGCCGCCATAGGCCTCTGCGCCTTCGCCACGCTCCTCCTCGGGCTCGATCCGGAGCCGTTCATCCGGATCGCCAAGAGCAGCCTGCTGATGATGGGAGGGGGGTAGGCCCGAAGCACGAGTCAGTCGCGGCTCGTCCTCTCCATGGACCCTTCGCCGAGGAGATGCCAGTAGTTCATCAGGAGGTCGGCCAGGCAGCGATCGGGCCGCGTCGCTCTACCTGGCTCGACCGAGGAGCTTTCCGGCCGGACAGAGGGCAGCCTGGCCCGAGATGAGCAGCCATTCGGCTCGCGAGACGAACGGCTCGGCTCCCGAGGAGAGCAACCCGGGCTCGGGAGCGCAGTGGCTCGGCTGGCGAGGAGATCGACTCGGCTCGGGAGCGCAAGGGCTCGGCTCCCGGGCCGAAGCGCTCCGCGAGGGGGTAGTCCTTACCCGTTTCCCGGACAGGTGAGAACGGTTACATCCGGTCGTCTTGGCACGCGGGGGTGCCGATTCGGCCCTTGGGGAGGGAACCTTTTGCGCGTGCGCAGTGTCTAAAAGCTGGACGGGCTTGTCCACCTGCCGGACGCAAGTGGCTGGTAGGCCGTCATCCCGGGAGGACAGACGTGCAGGGAGAGTGCCAGAAACCATCCTGCGCATGCCGCCGATCCGTTGGCATTGTCTGTGCGTATCCCTGGGTGCGGAGAGGAGAGGGGAACAAGGCTGAAGGGGGTAAGAATGTCCAAAGAAAGCGCAGACCACCAGAAGGGCTGGAACTTCGAGGCGGCGGCGATGCCCTTCGTGGACGCGCTCTACAACACCGCCTATCGAATGACGCGCAATGCCGAGGACGCCGAGGACCTCGTCCAGGAGACCTATCTCAAGGCGTACCGGTACTATGACAAGTTCGAAGAGGGGACCAACTTCAAGGCGTGGTTGTTCAAGATCATGAAGAACACCTTCATCAACAACTACCGCAAGAAGCAGCAGGCCCCCGCGCTGAGCGATTTCGCCGAGATCGAGGAGTCGTTCGAGAACCAGGTCAACGAGGACGCGACCCGGCAGATGAAGAACCCGGAGGAGGAGCTCCTGGAGAACGTCCTCGACGAGGACGTCCAGCGGGCCCTCGACAAGCTGCCGCCGGACTACCGCATGGTGGTGATCCTGGCGGACCTGGAAGGGTTCTCGTACAAGGAGATCGCCGAGATCCTGGAGGTGCCGGTCGGCACGGTGATGAGCCGCCTGTACCGCGGCCGCCGGCTGCTCGAAGCCGCCATGCTGGAGTTCGCCCGCGAGCACGGGTATCTGCGCGAGGGCGAGCCGGCCAAGATGCGCAGCAAGATCGCGACCTCGAAGTGAGGTCGCGCCCCCCTGCCAGCTTCCACAGACCTTGCAGTAAGGAGCGGAGGAAATATCCGGCCCGGCCCCCCGAGTTGATGTACGTGGATCGCGTATTGGGGAGCACTGAGACCGAGCCTGGATCGCGGAGGAAGGATGATGGACTGCAAAGAGGTTGGGGCGGCACTTTTCCTGTTCTTCGACAACGAGATGGAAGAGGACCTGCTGTCCCCTTTCCGTGACCATGTCTCCGGCTGCGGCTCCTGCGCGAAGCGGGTTGACTACACCCGCAGGCTCCTGCTGATCGTGCGGGAGAAGTGCATTCGTTGCAATGCTCCCGAACGCCTGCGGCTGCGGATCCTCACCAGCCTGCCGCATCGCGGGACCGTTTCCGGTCCTCACTGAGCGACGCCCCCCCATGAGCCATCCTCTCCTGCGCCTGAGCGTTGCGGTCCTCTGCCTCGCCCTGCTGGCCATTCCGGCCGTGGCGCAGGGCATCCGCCTGCAGGGTTTGGGCGGCGAGCAGCTGTCCGAGTCGGATCTCGCCCGCGGCACCACGATCGTGGTCGTCTGGGCTTCCTGGTCTCCCCGCTCACGGGACATCGCCGCACGGGTCAGTCCGCTGGCGCAGCGCTGGGGTGGGCGGGCCCGGGTGGTGACGGTCAACTTCCAGGAAGACCGCAAGGCCGTGGAGAGCTTCCTCGCCGGGAAGGACCTCGGCGCGACCGTCTTCCTCGACTCCGATGGCGCGTTCTCCAAGAAGTACGCCATGGCGACCCTGCCCGGCCTGCTGATCTTCAAGGACGGCCAGGTCGTCTACCGCGGTAAGCTCCCGGACAATCCCGACCAGGTGATCGGCGAGCTGTTGGGGTAGAGGGGAGCCCTCACCCCCGGCCCCTCTCCCGCGAGCGGGAGAGGGGTGTAGGTTAGCCACCTCCGCATTCCCCTTGCCGTTCATTCCTTCTAACCCTCTCCCCTCGCCCGCTTGCGGGAGAGGGGCCGGGGGTGAGGGTCTTCTTCTAAGCGAAATGTGAAATGGGGAAGCCCCATTTTTCTCTAGGGGTTGCATCTCGTTCCGTATCTTGTGCTACTATCTGCCGCGTAGTTAAACCGCGACGTCTGGTACGCCTGAGCCCACCCTTTGCCATTGGGAGGTCTGCACGGGATGCAGTCAACAAGGGTCAAGCTTGCTCCGCACTTTTTCCGCCTGGCGCTACCGCTCGGGCTCATCCTCCTGGCCGTTGGCCTCTTCCTCAGCACTCACAGCCTCGAAGCGTACTATAAATCGCCGTTCCCCCTGGCGCTCTCCCCCCGCTTCAACGAACGCATCACCCTGCCGACCGAGGCTACGGCGCGGCTCGACCAGGCGCGCGTGCCGGTCGAGGACCAGCTGCGGCGGGGCGAGACGGTGACCGCGGTGTTCGAGAAGCTCGGCCTGCACGGCGCGGACGCGCGGGAGGCCACCAATGCCCTCGCCGAGCACGTCGAGCTGCGTGTGCTCAAGGCGGGAGACCACTATTCGGCGTTCTTCAACCCGGACTCCTCGCTGGCCTCGTTCGCGCTCACCGTCACCGGCAGCGGCCGGGTCGAGATGCGCCGTGCCGCCGGGAGCTGGACCACGGACTGGCAGCCTTTCCAGCGCAGCGTCGAGGTCCGTGCTCTGCGCGGTTCCCTCGATGGGCCGCTGGAGAGCTCGATCCGCCGCGCCGGCGGACCCCTGACCCTGGCCTACCGGATGGCGGACGTCCTCCAGTGGGACCTGGACTTCAGCCGCGACCTTCAGAGGGGGGACCACTTCGAGGTCCTCTACGAGGAGATCCTCCTCGACGGGCAGCCCCAGGACGTGGGTCGCATCCTCGCCGTGGTCTATGACAACGACGGCCGGCGCCACGAGGCCTATCGCTACGGCGACTCCGGCGTCTTCTATGACGGCGAGGGGCGCCCGCTCAAGAAGATGTTCCTCCGCTCGCCGCTGCGTTACTCCCGGATCACCTCGGTCTTCAGCCAGCACCGTTTCCACCCCGTCCTCAAGATCTTCCGCCCGCACTACGGCGTCGATTACGGTGCGCCGGTCGGGACTCCGGTCGAGGTGACGGCGAACGGAGTGGTGACGTTCGCGGGTTGGGACCGGGGCGGTGGCAACGTGGTGAAGATCCGCCACACCGGCGGCTATGTGACCGCCTACCTCCACTTGTCGCGATTCGCCGCGGGCGTCCGTCCCGGCACGCGGGTGGGGCAGGGGGACGTCATCGCCTACACCGGCGCCACCGGCCTCGCGAGCGGTCCGCACCTGGATTACCGGGTGCAGCACAACGGCGCATGGATCGATCCCCTCTCGCTCAAAGGAGTGCGGGACGAGCCGATCCCGACGCGTGAGCTCGCCTCGTTCCGGGCCTGGCGGGACGACATCCGGATTTCCATGGCGAGCGGGAAGGTCCCGCCCGGACTGGCGGTTCCCGGCGAGGACGTGCGTCTGGCGGTCAGCCGCGAGACGCCCCGGCTGCGGCCCGGTGCCGTGGCTCGCTGAATGAGATCCGTCACTGCCCGCGCATGGTGCCGGGTCGACCTGGCCGGCGGCACGCTCGACATCTGGCCCCTCGGCCTCTTCCATCCTGGAGCCCGCACTGTGAACGTGGCGATCGACCTCGCCGTCACGGTGCGGGTGCGACTGGCGGAAACCTATCGCTTCCGGCAGGGGGAGAGCGTGCTGGAGGCCGCCTCGGTGGCGGAGCTCGCCGCCTCTCCGGAGAGCGCACTGGTCGGTGTGGTGGCAGGGAGCCTCGGCTTGCCGCCGGTCGAGGTCGAGGTGGCGAGCCAGTCTCCGCGCGGTGGCGGGCTCGGTGCCAGCTCGGCCATGGTGATCGCCCTGATCGCCGCGGCCGAGGAGCTCCTGGGTCGGCCGCCTTCGCCAGCCGCGGCGCGGGTCCATCTGGCGCGCGACCTCGAAGCTCTCCTGATGAAGCTCCCCACGGGGATCCAGGACCACTATCCCGGCCAGCTGGGAGGTGCGCTGGAGATCCTGCAGCGGCCCGGCGGCGAGGCGGTACGGCGCCTGGAGGTCGATCTGGAGGCTCTGGGGACCCACCTTCTGGTGGTCTATTCGGGGGTCAGCCACTTCTCGGCGGGCCAGAACTGGCAGGTGGTCCGGCGCCGCCTGGACGGCGAGCCGGAGAGCATCGGGCTGTTCTCCGGGATCGCCGAGGCCGCCGCCGAGCTCGCCGGGGCCCTGGAAGCAGGAGATTTCCCGCGGGTGGGCTCCTTGATGGGGCGCGAATGGAGCTTCCGCCGGCGCTTGGCCGAAGGTGTCTCGACGCCGGAGCTGGAGCGCCTGTTGGAGGCTGCCCAGGCGCGCGGGGCATGGGGCGGGAAGGCGTGCGGCGCGGGCGGCGGTGGTTGTCTGGCTCTGCTCTGCCCGCCGGAACGCCGGACGGAGATCGCCGCGGCGGTCGAGGAGGCGGGCGGCCAGGTCCTGCGTGCGAATCCGACGGGGGAGCCGCTGGCGGTGGTCCCCGCCAGCGGTGGTTGATCGATCTGTTTGAAAAATCAGACGAAGCCGTCAGGATTCCAGGACGGGCTCCCGTCAGCGACGGAGCCGCTGCTCCAGGAACTCGTAGGCCTGCTCGCGCGTGAGATCGGTGCTCAGGGTCACACCGAGGACGTCGCCCCAGCCTTCGGCCGAGCTCTCCCGGTAGCGGATCTGATTGACCGCATCCCAGGCGACCAGGACGGCTTTCCCGTCTTCCGAGGCGAAGACGGTGGTCGGCGCGGCCGCGGTGTGCGGCGCCAGCTGGCTGAACACTCCACGCACCTGAAGCCGGGGAGCGCCGATCTCGTCGGTGTTGTCGTCCGCGGCGAGCCGGAGGATCTCGGGGGAATCCGTTCCCTCGCCCAGGCGGCCGTTCTCGAGCATCGTCGAAGCCGTACGGGTCGCGTAGTCGCTGACCTCGTCGGCGAGCCCGTTGTAGTCGCCGTTCCCTTCGAATTGAGGACCGACCGCGAGGATGTGCTGGTAGACATCGTTGCTCAGGAAGCTCACGACTTGCGGCTGGAGCCGCCCGATGTCGATGATGTGGGAACGGATCTTGTCGGCGATCTCCGAGGCCGTCGGCTTCTTGCGGCCGATGTCGATGATGTGAGAGCGGATCTTGTCGGCGATGTAGCTGATCTCTCCGGGGAGCAGAGAGACGTCGAGCACGGTCAGGCGGCCGTTGCGCTCGTCGGCGAAGGAGATCACCACCGAGTGGTCGTTGCGGCCGGTCTGGATGCGGGGCGACCGGTAGAGCTGCGCCAGCGCCTCGTTTGCCGCGGCCGAATCGTCGGGGCTCCGGTCGAAGTCGTTCAGCGAGTACACGGGATGCCAGCCGGTGTAGATCCCCTCGATCAGCGTGATCGGGGCGTAGTGGACCTCGTTGCCGGCCGGCGACTCCTCCCACCAGATCAGATGGAGGAGGGTGCGGTGGACCGTCGCGGTGCCGCCGTCGGCCGTGGGGACGAAGAACTCGTCGCGCGTGACCGCCACCTGCGGCGCGCTCATCGCCGCGTTGAAGAGACTGGTCCTGACCTCGATCGGCGGGCCGAACGAGCCGTCCTTGAAGGTGCGCAGGATGAGCCGGTTCACCAAGGCGTCCGATTTCGTCTGCCAGAGGAGGTAGAGCGACTTCGAGGTCTCCTCGAACACGACGAACGGGGAGGACTCGACCTCCGCGCCTTCGGTGCCGGGCACCATCACGCGGTCGGCGGCGCCGCCGGACCGGCTGACCTCCAACGTGAGGACGACGTTGTTGGCTGGATATGACTTCCCCTTGGGGAAAAGCACTCCGTAGGGTCCCACCTGGGTGAGGTAGACCTCGCCTCCCGGGCCGAGGGCGCCGGGACGATCGAACGCGAAGGCGCCGGCGGAGAGCAGAAAGCCCAGAGCCAAGACCATGGAAGTAATTCGTGTGAGCATGACTCAGGCCTTCAGATTGATCAGCTTGCGGACGTCGATCGCAAGCAGGAAATCCGGGAGATAGCCGGCATCGGGATAGAACTCACGCTGCAGGCGGCTGAAATAGTCCCGCGCGAGGTCGAGGTCGTCCAGCAGGTTCGCGGCCTCGCCCAACAGGTAGAGCAGGTTCTTGATCGCGACGACAACCCCCTCCGCCTCGGCCAGCGCCAGGGCGGAGCGCCCGCAGAGGAGAGCCCGCCGGGGACGGCCTGCCTCCAGGTACGCGAAGCACAGCGAGGCCCGCGGCTCGGCCGCGTAGCGGGTGGCGCCGATCCGGCGGAGAGACCGGTAGCTGTCGAACAGCAGCCGGAACCCTTCCTTCATCCGGCCGAGGACGATGTAGGAGTACCCGAGGTTGTCCTTGATCATCGCCCGCCGGACTGCGGCATCCTCGGACGAGAGGGCGAGCGCCTGCTCGAACTCGCCGCAGGCCTTCTCGAAGAAGCTCTCCGCCAGCAGAAGGCTCCCGATCTGGTTGTGGCTCGAGGCGAGCCACTCCTGCCGCCCCAGGTGCTCGGAGCGGTCGCGGGCGATCTGGGCGTAGAACAGAGCCTTCTTGAACTGCTTGTTGAGGTCGTAGTGCCGGGCGATGTTGTAGGCCGCGATCCGGCAGTTCACCGGATCGGCGCCGCGCATCAGGATCTCGCGCAGGCGGGGGAGCTCGCGCTCGCCGCGGCCGAGATCGATGGCGGCTGCCGCGCGGTTGCAGAGGGCGAGGTCCACCAGGTTCGAATCGCCGTGTTCCCGCGCCCAGGCGAGAGCCTCTTCGAACAGCTGCTCGGCTGCTTCGAGATGCCCCGCCTCGATGGCATGGGCGCCGCGGACACGCAGTTCCTCAAAAGCGCTTGGAATCCCCTCGACCATGTCACCGATCACTTGGGCTCCTCCTCGGAGTCGGGGTCAAAATCCGCCGGCTCGGTCCGATGTTGTACGGAGCGCTTGAATGCGATGAAGTCCTCGACTTCCCGCTGGGCCTCGTGGGGCAGGGTATTGAACTGCTGGACCAGCCGGACGCCGCGGGGCGTGATCGACTCCTGGGCGAGCTCGTCGAAGAACTCGCCGATGCTCATCTGGAACTCGGCAAGGATGCGGAACAGGGTGTCCAGGCTGACCCGGTACTCCCCCTGCTCCATCCTGGAGAGGTCGGATTGCTGGATGCCCAGGCGCTGCGACAGCTCGACCTGGGTCAGCTTGTGCTCTTTGCGCAGCTCGCGGATCTTGCGGCCCACGAGCTGGATCTGCCGGACCTTCTGGGTTGCCATAGGCTTTCGCTCCCGGCTCTCTTATGTCATGCTAGCATTCGTAGCCGATGAGTCGATGGTACGGCGTCATTCGCCGGGCTGTCAACTCGGGCTCCGGACATCATATAAGGAATGGAGGGTCGAGCGGGGCCCCTTTTTCGGGGTTTCCGCCGGACGAGCGCGTGCGGCACCACGTTTTCTTGTTGCGGGAGCTGGTCAAGCGGGACTTCCAGGGCCGCTATGCGGGGTCGCTTCTCGGCTTCGTCTGGTCCCTGGTCCAGCCGCTCTGGATGATCGCCCTCTTCACCTTCGTCTTCTCCACCGTCATGAAGGTCAGCCCGGTGGGAGTGCGGACCCACTACTTCGCCGTCTTCCTGTTCGGCGGCCTCCTGCCCTGGACGGCCCTGCACGAAGGGGTGCTGCGCTCCTCGACGGCGATCACCGACAACGCCAGCCTGGTCAAGAAGCTGCGCTTCCCGGCGGAGATCCTGGTCCTCGCCGTGGTCCTGGCGGCGCTCCTTCACGAGGCGATCGCCGCGGCGGTCTTCGTGGCGGTGCTGGTGTACATGGGCGAGTTTTCGGCCCGGGGGCTGCCCCTGCTGCTGGTGGCCGTGCCGCTGCAGATCGGGCTGACGCTGGGGCTCGGTCTCCTGGTTTCCGCGGTCCATGTCTTCTTCCGGGACACGGCGCAGCTCCTGGCCATGCTGTTCCAGGTCTGGTTTTATCTGACGCCGATCGTCTATCCGCTGGGGCTGGTGCCGGAGCGGTTCCGGTCGTGGCTGGAGTGGAACCCGCTGACCTCGCTGATCGACCTCTACCGCCGCGCCTTCGACATCGCCGGCGGGGCCGGCGGGGTGGGAACCCTGCCGCTCGCCGTGGCGGTGTTTGTGATACTGTTCGCGGGTTTGTGGCTCTTCCGCCGCCTCAAGCCGACGTTTGTCGACGAGATTTGACCGGATCAGGATGTAGATGCAAAGGAGCTGTCGATTGAAGGTTCGTATGAGATTGTCGTTCTGCCTCGCCTCCGCCCTTCTCGCCGCCGCGGGCTGTTCCCCGGCGGCGCCGGCGCGGACCGGGGCTTCCATGGCGGCGGCCCCGGCTTCCCAGAAGCCGGCGGCGCCGGCTGAGCCGCAAGAGCAGAAGAGCGCCGCCCCGGCGAGCGAGCCGGCTGCTGCTGCTCCCAAGCCCGTGGAGGGGGTCGGCACGGTCGGCCAGCCACCCGCCCCCGGTGGCGCGGTGCTCGAGCCGCCCGACGGCAAATGGCTGACCGACGAGAATGGGCAGCAGTACTTCATCATCGAGGTGCCGCGGGTCGAGGGGCAGTACATCTGGGAGGACAAGGACACCGTCCGGCTGCGCGGCGGCATGCCTCTGAAGCTCGCGCACTACGATGACAAGACCTTCTACGCGAAGATCTTCAAGGTGATGCCGGGCGAGGGCTCGCCGGTCCGCGGCCACAAGCCCACGGTCAGCGAGCTCGAGAAGGCGGCGGAGACCTACAAGGCCGGGATCCCGGAGGTGAGCCGTTTGCGCCTCGAGCCTTTCGACTCCGGTCTCCCGCGGGCCGGGCAGTGGCGCAACGGCTTCGACGTCGCCGACATGAACGGGGACGGGCAGCTCGACATCATCCATGGCTCGCCGCGCAAGGCGGGAGGCTCGCCGCCGCAGATCTTCCTGGGCGACGGCAAGGGGAGCTGGCGGCCCTGGACGGAGGTGCGCTTCCCCGAAGACGTCCAGTTCGACTACGGGTCCGTGGCCGCGGCCGATTTCAACCGCGACGGCCACATGGACGTCGCCGTCGCCATGCACATCCTGGGGCTGCGGGTCTTCGTGGGCGACGGCAAGGGCGCCTTCAAGCTGTGGAGCGAGGGGCTGGACTATCACGTCCCCCAGGAGGGAGATCCTCCGCCGGGCTTCTCGTCGCGCGCCATCACGGCAGTCGACTGGAATCGCGACAAGCGGCCCGACCTGCTCGCCCTGGGCGAGGGGATGCACCTCAACGTGGCCAGCGAAAAGAAGGCGGAGTTCGCCAAGGGCTCCTCGTTCGGCACGGTGGTCTTCTTGAACGAGGGGAACGGCAAGTGGGTGCGGAAGGA
>DASPXX010000255.1:0-56080 GCA_035637095.1 Thermoanaerobaculia bacterium | reverse complement strand
CTCGACCGCCAGCGGATCAACGGTCAGGATCTCTTCAAACTGATCGAAGAGCAGGACTACGTTCTGCGGCGCCGACCGTCGCCGCGGGCGCTGCTCGAAATACCCGGCCAGGGTCTGCTGGGCGAGCACCTCCAACGGCCGGCGGAACGACTTGGGCACTCCTTCCTCGAATCCCTGCACCGCGCTCAGCACGTAGCGGTTGGCTCCTGGGTTCGTCCCTGAAAGCGCCGGCTCCGCGTTGACCCGGGTGGGACCCCAGACGTCGAACGAGCGGGCGAGGAGCGGCAGGAGGCCCGCCTGGACCAGCGAGCTCTTGCCCGCTCCCGACGGCGAATGGAGCAGCACGATGCGCTCGGCGCTCAGGCGGAAATGAAGCTCGGAGATCTCGCGCTCGCGCCCATAGAGCCGCTCGCCCAGCTCGAAGGGACGCGGCCCTACGAACGGGTTGGGACCAGACCTCACCTCAACCGACGGTGACCCAATCATCCTCGGTCTCCTCGGCCGCCGGCACCGTCGCCTCGGCGGTCGTGGCCAGGTGCCCCCGCAGCTCCTTCAGGAAGTCGACGGCGGTGCCCCAATAGATGTCGATGCGCGGCGTGTCGCGGCCGGTGCCGAAGTACTGCGCCAGGTAGTCGCGGGCGCGTTCGACGTCGATCAGGCTGTGCGCCTCGGGGTCCACCTGGACTCCGACGTGGGCATAGTCGCCGAGCTGACTGCTGCCGTCGAGGGACATGATCAGCCGGAAGAGGACGCGGAAGGCCAGATCGTCGAGGGTGAAACCGAGGAAGAGGAGCGAGCTGCGCACCAGGGTGCCGCGCACGACGGTCGGAATCAGCTTGTAGTCGGCGGCGGCGATCAGGTAGTCGAGGAAGTCGTCCTCGGTCAGGACGAGCGAGTCTTCCTCCCCCTTGCGGGAAACGCCGAAGGGGTAATAGACGACCGGGCTCTCCGGCTGCGGCACACCGTCGTACGGCGGCTCGGCGGGATGATTGTCCCGGGTCTTGCGCCACTTGCAATAGAGCGGCTTCGGCTTGCGGCCGGCGGCGAGAAGAGAAAGGAGGAGCACGGGATCGGCGCTCGCGGTGACGTAGATGGGCGCCTCGAGGCCGGCGAGGATGCGGAACGGATCCTCGTCCCCGGCCTGGCTCTTGACGACGGCTTCGAAGAGCTTGGGCTCGTCCGCCAGGGCAGGGTGGCGGCGCCGGATCTCGGCCTTGAGCTGGTCGGCGACGGCGTCACGCGCGTACTGGCGGCTCTCGGTGACGCTCAGGTACTGGGTGACCTTGGCGAGGTCCGAGCGGTCGTGCGGCTCCAGAGGGAAGCCGTGCGCCGCGGCGAGACGGTCGGCGCGCTCGCGGGCGGTGCCGTAGAGGTGCTCGCCGACATCGGGGCCGAGGATCGGCACCGAGCGGCCCTGGCGGACGCTGCCCGCGATCGAGCGCCACTTCTTGAACTGGTCCTCTTCACCCGCGAAGCCCGGCTCGTACCAGAGGCGCCCGCTCTTGAGCCGCAGGTAGAGCGCCGGCATCCAGGCATCGGACCGGTCGCGCACCGTCCCGCGGGCCACGGCGAGAGCGCGGTCGATCTGGCCGTCCTTCCCCAGCTCGGAGAAGAAGACCGGGACCGCCTTCTTCACCGTCTCCATGCTGATCTGCCCCTGCATGGCGACGACCGCCGTCACGCCGGCCTCGGCCAGGCGCGGCGCCAGCGCGGCCTGGGTGGCCCCGTCCGCGGTGCCGCCGCTCTCGCAGGAAGCGAGGACCACGAGGCGCGGCGGCTCCGGCAGCTCGCGGAGGCGCTCGGCCAGCGCGGCGCCTTCGACGCGGGCGACCTTGCCGTCGTCGTCCTGGAGGAAGAGCCAGGGGACCTGGCCTCGGACGAGGACGCCGTGGCAGACCAGGTAGAGGACGTCAGTTCCCTCGCGCAACCGGGCAATCAGCCGCTCCAGGGTCAGCGGCTCCTCGTGGCCCAGGACGGTGGACCGTATATTGCCGAGCCCTTCCCGGGCGCGGGCGATCTCGCCGTCGAGGTCCACATCCGCCAGCTTGTAGGCGGCGAGGTCGGACGGGGCGGCGACGGCGACCAAAGCCGCGAGCTCTGTCTTGCGATGGAGCTTCACCGGCCGCCAGTCCTGGCTGACCATGAAGCGGGAGAAGAGGGTCTTCTCCGACGTGGCGAGCGGCGCCCGGGTCTCCGGATCGCGGAGCAGCTCCCAGCGCAGGCCATGAAGCTCGGGAGCGGACGGCCCCACCAGGAGCCGCAGACGCAGGAACCGGCCGCTCGCCTCGACCGCGGTCTTGACGCGGCCGTAGAGACCGCGCACCCGCTCGTCAGCGAAGACCTGGGCGGCCAAGGCCTCGCCGTAGGCCCGGGGGTCCTGCTGCAGGCTCAGCAGCTCCGCGAGATCGAGGGCTGCAGGCCCCTTTTCCGAGGGCACCTCGGCCTCGCTCGCAGGATCGCAGAAGCGCAGCTCGACCTGAACGGCCTCGGCGGCCAGCCGGGACAGGCCGACCTCGAGCTCGGCATAGGAGGTGGCGGTGGAGCTCATCGGGTCGTTCTCCAGAAACGGGCCTACTCAAGAGAACGCAGAACGAAGGAAAAAACGGCAGCCAGGCTTTCAGTTGATTCTGAGGACCTGTCCAGAATACCACGTTCCGAGCGCGGGGTCACCGCGCTCAATTAAAACAGGCTCCGTACGACCGAGCTTTGTTACCGCCGGCAGACGTCGCCGTCCGCCGCGACGGAGTGCAAGAGCGTTGCCGGACCCCTCACCTCCTGGTCCCTCGCCCTCTTCTATCTTGCGGGAAGCCTCATCTTGTAGCAAGGAACGGGCTGGTTGCGCCAAGGAAGCCAATCCAGCGCTGCGGACAAGCTTACCTTGTAACAACGTGAAGATGGCCTGTAACGAGTTGCCTCGTCCCTCACCGCAGGAAACCGCTGCACCCTTCTTCGAGAGGTCACTCTGTAACAGAGAAGGGTCTCTCGTTCAACGGGAGACCCTTTTCATGCTCCTCGGCTCGGTAGGTCGCTACAAGGCAGGAGACACTTGGCGCAACCTATCCCATCCTTGGCGCAACCAGCTCCCTTGTTGCTACATCAAGGTTCAAGGTTGCGCCAAGGGAGGGATTCCTCGAGACTTTACAGAGCTTGGTCGTCACAGCTCGCCGGATGATGGCGGCAATGCCACCTCATCCATAGGAGCCTTTCCTCCAAGCCGTTACGAGTATTCAGGAGGTTGTGATATTGGTTGGGCTGGTTGCAATGAAAAAGGGTCTCCTCGTAAACAAAAAGGTGTTCTTGTTTACAAGGGCCGGATTGGTTGTAACGTTCCACGCGAGGCTTGGCGCGACCTTGGACCTGCCCGGCCGCCCGGCCCTCTACCTCCGGCAGGCGTCGGCTTCCGGGTACGCGGCCACGCGCTGCACCTCGGCGTCGGGCACGGAGGCCAGGAACGAGGTCTTGCTGAAGGCGGCGTGGACGAGGTCGTAGTTGATCTGGCGGGTGTAGGGCACGAGGGCGCGCGCGACGTCGCCCTGGATCCTGGCGTCCAGACGCAGCACCCGCACCGGCCGGCCGCACGCGAAGTCCAGATCTCCGAGGCTCAGGGTGCGCACCGGGCGGAGGTCCCGGGTGCGGAAGTGGACCCGCAGGCGGTCGATCTCGTAGACGATGCTCCACTGGGTGTAGGTGCCCTGCGCGACCTGGTCGAGAGTGTCGAAGGCGTAGGCCACCGCGTCGCCCTTCTGGCTGTGGAAGGCGTCGACCCGCTCGGCCGCGCGCTGGAAGCGGGCCACCGAGGCGGTTCCGTCCGGCGGCGCGAGATGGCGCGCCTTCGTCTCCTGCCGCGACTTCTCGGACACCTCGTAGGTGCTGTTGGTGAGCGCCGCCACCGGGAGGTCCTTGCCGGTGTGCGCCACCATCCGGCCGTCGAGGAACTCGACGGAGGCGACCTGCCCCTTGCGGTCGGCCACCAGGTAGTGCAGGGGCACGTCTCCCGCGATCCGGACCTTCTGGTCGGCGGCCAGCACCTCCGCGACGGTGGCATGGGTGTCCAGGTTGTACTGGATCCATTGCAGGATGTCGAGAGCGGGCCGCTGGTCGGGAGTTGGATAGCGGGAGCCCTGCAGCATCATGAGCTCGATCACCAACCCGGCCTCGTTCATCCCGCCCGACGGGAAGTCGCGGCCGTACTGGTTGAACGTCACGCTGCCGTACCGCGACACCCAGCTCGCCGGCCGGTCGTTCTCGACATCGGCCTTGCGCGCCACGCCGCGCTGGTTGACCACCAGCAGGCCCTCCCCCACCTCCCAGTCGTAGTTCTTGCCGAACAGGACGCGACCATCGTCGCGCAGGCAGAAGGTGGTGCAGGCCTGGGACGGCACCGCGAGGCCCAGGGCGATCCCCAGGACGGCGAGAAGGGCGAGGCGGATTCGTGCGTTCATGCGGGTCGGCTCCTCCCGACCCCAGTTTACGGGAGAACGGCGCCCCGGGTTCTGATCACCTCGGAATAGAACCGCGCGCTCGCCTTGGGGGTGCGGCGCTGGGTCTCGAAGTCGACGTGGACGATGCCGAAGCGCTTCGAATAGCCGTGGCTCCACTCGAAGTTGTCGAGGAGCGACCAGGCGAAATAGCCGCGCAGGTCCACGCCCTGGCGCATCGCCTCGCGGGCGGCGACGAGGTGCGTGCGCAGGTAGCTCACCCGGAGCGGATCGGACAGCTCGTCCGCCTCGGCGGAGGGGGGATCGTAGAACGCCGCGCCGTTCTCGGTGACATAGAGAGGAATGTCGCCGTACCGCTCCTTGATCCAGACGAGCGTCTTGGTGAGCCCCGGAGGATGGACCTCCCAGCCGGTCTCGGTGTGGGCGTGGCGGGTCTGGCGCACCCGGCCGGCCCGGACGGGCAGGGCGCGCGGATCGTCGCAGGTCACCATCCGCGTGTAGTAGTTGACGCCGAGGAAGTCGATCGGCTGCCGGATGTGATCGAGGTCCGCCTGCGGGAAATCCGGCCATGCGTCGCCGAAGATCTCCCGCATCTCCTCCGGATAGCGGCCGAGGAACACCGGATCGAGATACTGCCGGTTCAAGTAGGCGTCGGCGCGGGCCGTGGCCGCCAGGTCCTCCGGCCGGTCCGACGCCGGATCCTTGGGCTCGATGTTGACGACCAGCCCGATGCGGTGCCGCCCGAGGGCGCGGTAGGCTTCGACGCCCGCGGCGTGGGCGCGCAGGAGGTTGTGCGACGCGAGAGGAGCCTCGAAGAGGCTCCGGTGGCCGGGCGCAAGGACGCCGTGGAGATAGCCGCCGTCCGCCACCACCCAGGGCTCGTTGAGGGTCGACCACATCTCCACCCGGTCGTCGAGCGCGCGGACGAGGACCGCCGCGTACTCGGCGAACCACCCCGCGATGTCCGGATTGAGCCAGCCGCCGCGGTCGTCGAGCGCCGCCGGAAGGTCCCAGTGGTAGAGCGTGACGACCGGCTGGATGCCGTTGGCGAGGAGCGCGTCCACCAGCCGGCGGTAGAAGTCGAGCCCGCGCTCGTTGATCCGACCCTTCCCTTCGGGCAGCACGCGGCTCCAGGAGACGCTGAACCGGTAGGCGGTGAGGCCCAGCTCGCGCATGAGCCGGACGTCCTCCTCGTAGCGCCGGTAGTGGTCGCACGCCACGTCGCCGGTGTCGCCGTTCTTCACCAGACCGGGCGTATGGGAGAACCGCTGCCAGATGCTGGGGCCGGCGCCATCGGCCAAGGGAGAGCCTTCGACCTGGTAGGCGGAGGTGGCGGCTCCCCAGAGGAAATCTGCGGGGAATCGGGGGTCCGGGGTCATGGTGCGGGGAGGTGCAGGAACGGGGCTCAGGAGCGCAGCGCGATGACCGGCTCGATGCGCAGGGCGCGGCGCGCCGGCACCAGGCAGGCGATCCCCACCACGGCCACCAGCGTTGTGGCGATCAGGACGAAGGTCGCCGGATCGGTGGGCTCCACACCGAACAGCAGGCCTCTCAGGAGACCGGTCAGGAGGAGCGCCCCCAGCGCTCCCAGCGCCAGGCCGCAGGTCACGAGCTTCATCCCCTGCCGCAGCACCAGCGCGAGCACGGTTCCCCGGGTGGCGCCCAGCGCCGAGCGGATGCCGATCTCCTGCGTGCGCTCGCTGACGAAGAAGGCGATCACTCCGCTCACCCCGGTCGCTGCGATCACGAAAGCCAAGAGGGCGAAAAGGCCGATCAGTGTCGCGGTCAGCTTGGCCGGAGCGAGGAGCGTGCGGCGTACCTGCTCGAGGGTCCGGACGTCGGCGACCGACTGCTCGGGATCGACCTCGTGGACCGCCCGCAGCACGTCGTCCACCATCATCAGCGGCTCCCCGGCCGTCCGCACCAGGAGCTGCCCTTCCCCATCCGCCGCCTGCTCGTAGGGAAAATACACTCCCGGACCGGCCTCGTTGTCGAGGCCGTGCTGCTTGACATCCCCCACCACACCGACGATCGTCCGCCAGGCTCCTCCGCCCAGATTGGTCAACGCGATCCGCCGGCCGACCGGGCTCTCGCCGGGGGCGAAGAGCTTGCGCGCCAGCGACTGGTTGACCATCGCGACCAGCGGCGTCTTCGGGTCCGCGTCGGTGTCCCTGGCGGCGAAGCTCCGCCCCGCGAGCAGCGGCACCCGGAGGGTGTCGAAGTAGCCCAGGGTCACCATGTGGAAGCCCGCCTGCGGCTGCTGATCGGGGCGCAGGACCGGCGCTCCTTCGACCTTGAAGGTTGGATTGAGGGGGCCGTTCGCGATCGGGGTGTCGTTCCCCACCGCCACGCCGACCACTCCCGGGTGAACCTCCAGACTTTCGATCACCCGGTTGAAGAACCGGCGGATCTGCGGCTCCTCCTGGTATCTGGTGAAGGGGAGAGTGATCGTCGCGGTCAGCACGTGCGAGGGATCGACGCCGGTCGCGACCCGCTGCAGCTTCATCACGCTGCGCAGGGTCAACCCGGCTCCGACGAGCAGCACGAACGAGGCCGCCACCTGCAGCACGACGAGCAGCGACCGGAGGCGGCTGCCGCCGGCTCCGATGGTCGCCCGCGTGCCGCCCTCCTTGAGCGTCGCGGCGAAATTCAGCCGCGTGAGCTGCAAGGCGGGCAGAGAGCCGAAGACGAGGCCGGTCGCGACCGACACGGCCAGCGCGAAGAGCAGCACCCAGACATCGAAACGCACCTCGGCCGCGCGCGGTGTGAAACGCGCGGCGAAGGCCGCCAGCAGGCCCGTGCAGATCCGGGCGAGAAACAGACCCAGCACACCTCCCAGCAGAGCGAGCAGAGTGCTCTCGGTCAGCAATTGCCGGATCAGCCGGAGGCGGCCCGCTCCGAAGACCGCGCGCAGCACCATCTCGCGCTGGCGGCTGAGCAGGCGGGCGAGGGTCAGGTTCGCCAGATTGCCGCAGGCGATCAACAGGACCAGCACGACCGTCCCCTGGAGGACCAGCAGGACCGGCCGGAAATTGCGGGTCAGCTCATCCCGCACCAGGGCCAGGGGGACCTCCACCGAAGGCTCCAGGGCGTAGGCCTCCGGATATTCCTTGTGCAACCGCCGGGAGATCGTCGCGACGTCCGCCGCGGCCTGCTCCAGGCTCACCCCGGGCCGCAGGCGGCCGAACATCTGGATGAGGTGGAACGACCGGTTGTTGTGCGCGGACTCGCCCGAGCGGAACGGACACGAGGGGATCGAGATGAAGACGTCGTCCGTGCCGGGATACGGCGGCAGCGGCGGCAGGACTCCGATCACCGTGATCGGACGGCCGTTCATCCGCAGCGCCTGGCCGATGATGGCCGGGTCCCTGTCGAGCTTCTTCACCCAGTACTCGTAGGTCAGCAACAGCACCGGCTCCCTCCCGAGAGGATCGTCGCCAACCGACAGCGGACGACCGAGGAGAGGACGGATTCCGAAGACGTCGAAGAAGCTCGACGACACGACTCCGGTGCGGACCCGGCCCGGCTCGCCGTGGCCGACCAGGGTGAAGATCATCGAGTGGTATTCCGTGAGAGCCGAGAAGCTCCTGGTCTGCCGCTGGTAATCGCCGAGCTCCGGGACGGAGAACTGCACGTCGCCCAACCCCACCCCCGTCCGGTGTCCGACGTGGACCAGCCGGTCATCCTGCGCAAAGGGGAGCGGGCGCAGCAACACGCTCCGGACGACGCTGAAGATCGCTGTGTTCGCACCGATCCCAAGACCCAGCGTCAGCACCGCCGCGACGGCGAACCCGGGTGATTTGCGCAGCTGGCGCAACGCAAACCGGACGTCCGCTGCCAGTGTTTCCACCGGCGAAATCTACCATGCGGCTGCGCGGGGGGGAAGGTTGGAGGCGACGACCGGATTCGAACCGGTGAATAAGGGTTTTGCAGACCCTCGCCTTACCACTTGGCTACGTCGCCTGAGAGACGCCGAAGGCCGCTCGCGCGGCCTGTTCCATCGGACAGCTATCGAGGGTTCCAGCCCGCAGGCCGGAGGGCATCAAATCGATTGGAGCGGGAAACGGGATTTGAACCCGCGACCCCAACCTTGGCAAGGTTGTGCTCTACCACTGAGCTATTCCCGCCCGTCCTCACGAGGTGCAAAGGATAGTCACCCGCCCGAGGACTGTCAAGCGGGTGCCAGACCCGTGAGGACGAGCCGCCGGGCGCTTGCCGGCGGCTCACGCTGCGCGCGGCTCCCCTCCCGGTCTCAGCACTCGCCGCCGCAGTAGCAGCTGAACTCGCAGATCCCCCAATCTCCACAGGACTGCGGAGAGCCGCCCACCTGGCAATTGTCCACATAGCAACCGCGCGTACAGTTGCAGAAGGTGTCGCAGGGCGGAAGCTGGGCTGCGGTCTGGAATGCCGTGAGCAGTCCGCCGAGCAACAGGGCCAACCGGAGCAAGGGCCTGAATCTTGTCATGGCTCGTCCTCCTGGGGTGAGCTCGGGACCGGTCATCCTTGAGCGATCCCGCGCCAACGTTAACAAGAAATGCGTGGAAGGGGAAGCGGGGAAACGCGACCGGGCGGTCAACCCGCGTACGGAAACGCGTTGCGCACCAGAGTATAGCGCCAGCCTGCCCCGTCCCGGTCCAGGCCCAGGACGTCGAAACGGCAGGGCTCGCGGTGGAGCTTGTGGGTCGCGATGTAGAGGGCCGCGGCGCGGGAGAGGCGGCGCTGCTTGCGGGCGTCGACGGCGGCGATCGACGGGCCGAAGCGGTCGCTCGCCCGCGCCTTGATCTCGATGAAGCAGAGATAGCCGGCCTCCCTCCCCACCACGTCGATCTCGCCGCCGTGGTTGACCACGTTGCGCTCGACGATCGCGTAGCCCTGGGCGGCGAGCCAGCGGACGGCTTCGTCCTCCCCCAGGCGCCCCTGGGCGCGGGTGTTCGGCTGCTGGCGGAAGTCGTCGGCGCTGTGCGAGCTCACCGGCGCTTCCAGCGGGTGCCCTGCGGGGTGTCTTCGAGGACGATGCCGCGCGCGGTCAGCTCGTCGCGGAGGCGGTCGCCCTCGGCGAAGTCCCGGCGCTTGCGCGCATCGTGGCGGGCCTGGATCAGGCGCTCGATCTCCGCGGTTTCGTCGTCCGCCGCCGGCCCCGCAGTATCCGCGGCCGTCGGCCAGGCGGCCGGATCGAGCACGTCCAGGACCTGGTCCACGTCCGCCAGAGCGGCCAGGATGCGCTCCCGGTCGCCGCTCCCGATCCGCCTCTCCTCGATCGCGACGTTCACCTCCTTGACGAAGACGAACAGGGCGGCCAGGGCGGCGGCGGCGTTCAGGTCGTCGGCCAGGGCGGCGGCGAAGTCGGTCTCCAGACGCCCGGCGGCCTCGGCGAGGCGCGCATCGGGCTCCCCGCTCTCCTGCGCGTGGGCGAGACGGAAGCGCATCTCGTCGAGGCGCCGCAGGGCTCCCGCCGCTCCCTCCAGGGACTCGAAGGTGAAGTTCAGCTTCTGCCGGTAGTGGACCGACAGGAAGAGGTAGCGGATGGCGCGCGCCGTGTGCCCGCGGTCGAGCAGGTCCTTGAGCGTGTACTGGTTGCCCAGCGACTTCGACATCTTCTGCCCGTCCACGATCAGGTGCTCGGAGTGCACCCAGTGGCGGACGAACGGCCGGTCGGTGGCGCTCTCGGACTGGGCGATCTCGTTCTCGTGGTGCGGGAAGACCAGGTCCACCCCGCCGCAGTGCAGGTCGAAAGTGGGCCCCAGGTACTTCATGCTCATCGCCGAGCACTCGATGTGCCAGCCCGGCCGGCCCGGCCCCCACGGGGAGTCCCACGCCGGCTCGCCCGGCTTGACCGCTTTCCAGAGGGCGAAGTCGCGGACGTCGTCCTTGGCGTACTCGTCGTTGGCCACCCGCTCGCCCCGCCGCACCTGCGCCAGGTCGAAGCCCGAGAGCCGCCCATAGTCCGGATCGCGCGCGATGCTGAAGAAGACCGAGCCGTCGCTCTCGTAGGCGTACTCCCGCTCGATCAGCCGCTCGATCAGCTCGATGATCTCAGGAATGTGCTCGGTGGCGCGCGGGAAGTGCTCCGGCCGCTCGATGTGCAGGGTGTCCAGGTCGCGCTGGAACGACTCGATGAACGGCGCGGTGTAGCCGGCGAGGGAGACCCCGGCGCGGTGGGCGCCCAGGATGGTCTTGTCGTCGACGTCGGTCAGGTTCATCACCTGCACGACCCGGAAGCCGAGATGGCGCAGGCTCCGCCGCAGCAGGTCCTCGAAGAGGAAGGTGCGGAGGTTGCCGATGTGGACGTCGTTGTAGACGGTCGGGCCGCAGGTGTACATCCGCACCACGCCGGGCTCGACGGGATCGAGCGGGGCGAGCTGTCGCCCCATCGTATTGAACAGGACGGGCACGGGCATGTCGGGCTAGAGGGTGACCTGGACGGTGCCGGCCGACCAGCCGAAGTTGGTGATCGTCTGTCCCGTGGAGCTCACGGCGCTGTTCTTGTCGAAGCTGAAGGCGCCCGTGCCGGTCGCGATGGCGCGGAACTCCAGGGTCATCAGCACCCCGGAGCCGTTGGTGCCGGAGACGGCGCCGAGCTTGGAGAGGCCGACGATGAGGACACCGGTGCCGGTCCCGGGCGCGGACTGGAGCGTGGCATTGCCGAGGAAGGCGCCGGAGCTCGCCTGCACCAGCTGCAGGAGGTTGCTCGGATAGTGCAGGTCGAACGCCAACCCGTAGAGGTCGTTCACCGAGCTCGCCCGGATCTCGAGGATCAGGGTGCTCCGCGTGGTCGCCGCCCCGGAGGCGATGGAGACGCCCGTGGCCGGCGCGGACGCGGGAGTGACGACGATCCCGGCCTGCGGCGGCTGCGGCTCGGTCGGCCCGCCCCCACCCCCGCCGCCGCCACAGGCGAGGAGCAGCAGAAGCGGAACGAAGAGCAGAAGCCGCCACCCGCCGACCTCACCCCCCGACCCCCTCTCCCATCGCACACCCCCCAACCGGGAGAGGGGGCGCCACCACCCGAACAGCCAAGAACGGGATGAGGTTCCCCCCTCTCCCGGGGGAAGGGTGTGCGATGGGAGAGGGGGGCTAGGGGGGTGAGGTCTCACGCCATCACCTCCTGCTCGGTGACGAGCTTCCTGAGCTGGCGCTTGACGCGCTCTCGCCGCAGGCCGCGCAGATGGTCGACGAAGAGGACGCCGTCCAGGTGGTCCAGCTCGTGGCAGATCGCCCGGGCGAGCCAGTCGTCGACCTCCATCTCGAACGGCTGCCCCTCGGCGTCGACGGCCCTGATCCGCACATGCGTCGGGCGCTCGACCTTGTCGGTGATGCCGGGGAGCGAGAGGCACCCCTCGACGTCGGTCTCCTGCCCCTGGCGCTGGACGATCTCCGGATTGATCAGGACATGGAGCTGCTCCGGGGCCTCCCCCACCGACAGGTCGACCACGGCCACCCGCAGCTCGACGCCAACCTGGGGAGCGGCGAGACCGATGCCGGGCGCGGCGTGCATGGTCTCGACCATGTCGGCCACGAGCTTGCGCAAGGGCTCGTCGAAGGCGGTCACGGCCCGGCATTCCACACGCAGAACCGGATCGGGATAGATACGGATCGGTCGAATCGCCATCAGGCCCCACGGATGCGGCGCAGCGTCGCCGCGACATCACGGTCGTTGTGCTGCTCGCGCAGGACGTCCAGGAAACCGCGCGGATCGGGGTTGCCGACCAGGGCCTGCTCGAGGCCTTCGCGGGCGAGCCGGAGCGCGGTGACCTGATCGGCGGCGCGGTAGGACACCGGCCAGGCGCCCCGCTCGAGGAGCGGCGCCTCGCCGACGATGTCCCCGGAGGTGAAGGAACGGAGGACCATCTCCTTGTCGCCGTCGCGGACGAAGCCGTCGACGGTGCCGGTGACGATCAAGAGGAGGAAGGCGTCGCGGGCCCCCTCCTCGGCCACCACGGTCTTCGGCTCGAGGCGGACGAGCTGCATGGCCGAGAACAGGCGCTTCAGCTGGTCGCCGGAGAGGTGCTGCACCACCGCGGACGCGGTCAGGTTGTGCCAGAGCCGCTTGAGCTCGACGGCCGAGGACCCGGCCTGGGCGCCGCCGGCCTGGCGCAGCCCTTCCAAGGCGAAGGAGCGCACGTGCTCCATGCTCTTGTCGCGCTGGATGCGCTCGATCTTGAAGCGGATCGACTGGTCCATCGGGGCCAGCTTCTGCGCCTTGGACAGGAGGGCGATCCCCTTGTCGTGAAAGCCGTCCTGGGCGTACTCGTCGGCGACGTAGCCGAACTCGTCCACCGCCCTGTCGAACTGGCGGAGCTGGGCATAGACCTCGGCGAGCTTCAGGTGCGAGTGCAGGTCCTGGGGGCTCAGCTTGATCCGCGTCTTGAGGCGGTCGGCGGCCTCGTCATACCTCTCGAGCACGATGAGGTCGTCGATCGTGTAGTCCTGCTCCTTGCCCTTCTCGGCCTGTTGCTTGGCGCCGCTGCCGAACCAGCTCCGGATTCCCACAGGATGCCTCCAGGATTCGCGTCGGACGGAGGAACGTGCGACCGGGGGGACGCCCCTGACGCCTGCGGTGGACGCTCCTCCTCCAGCAAAGCGCGCTCATTATACAGAAACCCTCACCCCCGGCCCCTCTCCCGCAAGCAGGAGAGGGGAGAAGGTTAGCCTCTCCCAAGAGAGCGTGGTCGCAATCCCCTAACCTACACCCCTCTCCCACTCGTGGGAGAGGGGCCGGGGGGTGAGGGTCCTTCCCCTGGCAGGAAAGTTGCTGCACAATAGGGGGTAGAGAGGGCTCTGGAAGGAGGTCCGTGCAAATGTTCATCCGGAAAGCGCTGACGCGTCGCGTCGGGCTTGCCCTGGGATTCTGTGCCCTGGCAGCTCTGCCCGCGTCCGCCGAATACGACAACGGCTATGGCTATCTCCGCGCCGTGGAGGGGTCGGCCACACTCATGCAGGCGGGATCAGGAACCCGCACACCGGCCGAGCTCAACCAGCCGGTGCTGCCGGGCGACCGGCTCCTGGTCCCTGCGCGGTCGCGGGTCGAGATCGTCCTGGCCGACCGCAACCTGCTGCGCATCGACGGCGGCAGCGAGGTGGTCCTGGAGCGCCTGGCAGCGTCGCCGGATTCACAGGACCGCGGCACCGTGCTGCGCCTCATCGAAGGCAACGTCCTGCTCACCGTTCTCCGCGAGTCGCTCGGCGACGAGCTGCCGCGGATCGATACTCCCAATGCCACCATCTACGTCCAGGACTACGGGGTCTTCCGGGTCTCCGCCGATCAGGAGGCCAGCACCGAGCTGATCGTCCGCAATGGCCGTGCCGAGGTGAGGAGCGACCGCGACACCGAGTCCGTGCAAGCCGACGAGCAGGCGTTCGTCGACGGGGATTCCCGGATCGAGGTGGAGTCGGCCGGCTCCTACGACAGCCTGGAGCACTGGGCCGACCGCCTCGACGAAGACGGGCGGGTCGACGACCGCTCCAGTGAATACCTGGACGAGGACATCCGCTACGCCGCGGCGCCTCTCTCGCGCAACGGCTCGTGGATCGACTACCAGGGGTCGCACTACTGGAGGCCGCGCGTGGCCGCGAGCTGGCGTCCCTACCAGAACGGCCGCTGGGCCTATACGCCGAGCGGTTACAACTGGGTCTCCTACGATCCGTGGGGCTATGTCCCGCACCACTACGGGAGCTGGGACTACATCCCGGCTTACGGCTGGGTCTGGCTGCCCGGCCGCGTCTATTCGCCGGCATGGGTCTACTGGTACTGGGGCCCGAGCTACACCGGCTGGTGTCCGGTCGGCTACTACACCCGCTACTACGGCTCGCGCTGGGGCGGAGGCTTCGGCTTCCACGTCGGCGTCTACGGCTGGGCCGGCGGCGACTGGGGCCTCTTCGGGAACTGGACCTTCATCTCCTCCAGCTATTGGCACGGCTACCGCGACGGCTTTCGCGATGGCCGCTTCGACGGCTGGCACGACCGCTGGAACGTACAGCGCCATGCCGTGCCGTTCGACCAGCTGCGCCGCCACGGTCCGCTCGACCGCGGTCTGGTGACCACGGACACGCGGCCGCTGAATCCCGACGTCCTGCGGGACCCGCGGCATGCGGTCGAGGTGCTGAGCCGGGATCCCTCGGCGCGGCGGATCGCCAGCCGGGCCAACGGCGAGCTGCCGAACGTCAACGACTTCATCGCCCGCAGGGAGCTGCCGGCGACGCTGCGGCGGACGGTGGCGGACGGCGACGCCAGCCACCTCGACGGCACGCCGATGCGGCCGGACACGCTGGGCCGCAGAGGCCGTGGCGACCGTGAGGCGAGCGCGCGTGGCGCCCGCGCTCTCCCCGGCACACCGGCGGACCGCGATCCGGGACGGCCGCGCGTCGTCATCGGAGACCGTGACGAGGGCGCTCGGCCGGGCAGCCGGTCGGGCTCCGAGAGCACCTCGCGCTCGCCACGGGACGGCCGTCCGACGGCGGGTGAATCCGGCGGCATGGCGCGTCCGGACCGGGGGAACCGGGCGGAGCCGCGGGAGCGCGACAGCGGTGAAGGCGTCCGGCCCGACCGGGGCGTCCGTGCCCTGCCGCGCGACCGTTCCGACAGTGATCGGGGCGAAAGCGGCAGGAGCGGCGCCACGCCGCAAGGGTACCGGCGCATCGATCCGGGCTCCGAGCGGCCGTCCGATCCCTCGGGCAGCCGTGGTCGCAGCTCGCAAGGCTACACCCGACCGGAGGCCCGGGACTCGCAGCCGAACGCACGGCGGCCCTCCGACCGGCAGACGTACGAGCGGCCCGAGCCGCGGACGTCCCGGCCGGAGCCGCGGTCGTACGAGCGGCCCGAGCCGAGGTCGTATGGACGGCCGGAGCCGCGGTCCTCTGAGCGTCCGGAGCCGCGGTCATACGAGAGGCCGAGGCCGGAGCCCCGGTCCTCCGAGCCGTCCAGCCGCGACAGATACGAGCGGCCGGAGCCCCGGTCGTACGAGCCGCGCGTCTACGAGAGGTCGGCGCCGCCCTCCTCCAACCGTGAGGGAACCGAGCGGCCGTCGTCCCCTCGGGTCTACGAGCGGTCCTCTCCTCCCTCCTCGAGCCGCGGCGGATACGAATCCCCGTCGCGTCCCGAGCCGCGGGCGGAGCCCCGCAGCGCGCCGCGCTCGTACGGCGGCTCGGAAGGCCGTTCGGGCGGCCGCGGCTCGTCCTCGGAAGGCCGCTCGGCGGAAGGTCGCTCGTCCAGCCGCGGCGGCTCGCGGGGCCACGGACGGGAGTGATCCCGGCCTCACATCCTCGTCCTCAACCCAACTGAGATCCTGAAGGCCGGCGGCGACGCCGGCCTTTTTTCGTGGTTGTGGTCGACGTCAGGCCGGAGGGGCAGACGTTTGCTCGAGATCCCGCAGCCCCGCCAAGAGCTCGGCGAAGCGGCTCGGCTTCCGATATCTTCCCATCGCTTCAACCAGATCACCGATGCGCCGGATGCGTCCCTGATTCCGGCCGAGAAAGACCGGGAGCTCCCGGCCGAGACCGATCACCGCCTCCAGGCAGTGGAGCGCCAGCGCCTCGTGCGGGCTCTGGATGCCACGCACCAGCTCCTCTTCGAGGTCAGCCAGAGGGATCGCCATTCCGAGGCGGATCTTCTCAGTCAGCTGCTCAACGACCTCCCGAGGCCGCACCTCCTTCTCCCTCTCCAGAAGGCCGATCAGGTTAGCTTGCAGGATCCGCAGCGTCTCGCCGTCCAGAGCTTCGATCTGTTCCTGCAGAAGCCCGCGGCCGACGGCGCCTGCGTGGAAAAGCGAGCACATCGCCGCCTGCCAATCCTCGGCATGCTGAGCACGGATCGTTGCGGGGGCTTTCGCGAGGAGGAAGGCCAGGAGATGGACCGCGTCGTTGCGCCCCCCGGAGCTGATGTTCGGTGACCGCAGCGAGCCTTCGAGCAGCCCGACCATCTCCTCGTCGAAGTCTTCGGCGAACGGGATGAGCGAGGCGAGGAGAACCCCCTTCGCGGAAAGCTGCCGGCGGTTCGGCTCCGGCATCTCGGCGAGCTTCCTCTTGACCAGCCCGAGCAACCATGGGCTGCTCAGACCGGAGAGCCGGCGAGACAGGCGCTCCTCGACGCTCGAGCGAAGGCGAGCGCAGGAGCGGACCTGCGCCGCCAGGATCAACCATTCGACGCTGCCTCCGGTGGAGCGGCCCGGCTCAATCATGAATTCGACGATCTGGCCTGCCAGGGACGCGAGCGTCAGGCTGTCGAGGCTCTCTCCATTCTCGGTCCAGCTCACCAACCATTTGAGAAGATCGTTGCGGAAGCTCGTCCCCGCGGCCGCCGGCAATTGGGCATAGGCCAGGAGCATCTGGATCTGGTTCCGATCGACCGCCAGCTTGCCGGGCGGCGGATCGAGGACGGCAAGCTCGAGAGAAGAGCGCTGATCGTGTCCCTCCAGACGGGATACGACCCAGCTCCTGATCAACTTTCCGGTTTCCGAAGGATCGAGATGGCGCAGAAACACCAGGGATCGCACGAGACATCTCCGCACCTCCGGATACCGCATATTGCGCAACCAGGCGTGCAGGCAAGGGAGCAGGTCCGCGGCGAGCGTCTTCTGGAGGAGGCTGCCCTCTTCCTCGAAGGCGGCACGTTCGGCGAGCCAGTCGACCAAGCGGGCCAGGCCCGCTTCATAGCGGCCGGCCGGTGAATCCTCCACCGAATGGTTCTCCAGCATCGTGCCGCCAAAGCCGAACTTGCCGAGCCGCTGGACGACGTGTCCGGCCAGGAAGCACGTGTCGAGGTGTCCGAGCTGCCAGACTTCGTGGAGAAGCCGCTGCCAGCGCTCGAAGAGGGTCGAGCCCAGGATGGGTAGAGAGAACAGGATCAGCGCCTCCCAGGGCACCTCGCCGGTCTTCTGCCTGGCATGCTGGGCCTCCGCGGAATCCCAGGCCCGAAACAGCGCTTCGGGAGGAGGGCACCCGAAGAGCCAGCCCTGGTTGAGCTCGAGCAGCACGGCAAGGAGCTCGCCGATCCCGTTGCTGCCGGCCGGGTCGTCTCCCGGCGCGGGTTGGAGAGAGAGCTGTCCGAGCACGTGCGCCAGCCGGTCGGTGTGGAGGCGCACGCCCACCCACTCCTCGTCGGGGGCGGCCTGACGCAGATAGCGGTAGCGGAACGCGTTCTCGATCCGCCAACCCCCGCTCGGATCGTCCGTGAAAACGTGCCTGGACCACAGGGACTCGGCGGCCCTTTTGAAGAACTCGTGGCGTTTGCTCAGCACCCCTTCGAAGCTCAATGGCAGCAGGCGGTACTCGACCGGAGTCTCCTGCCGGCTCTTGCCGCCCTTGCCCGTCAGCTCCAGCTCGCTGCGGCCACTAGCCCAGAGGCCGACGAGCTCCGCGGCCCAGTGAAGGGGGCCGAAGAAGACGAGCAGGAGGATGAGGCGTGAGCGAATCTGCATGTCCTGCGTACCGAGGTCCTGGAGATCCAACCAAGCGATGGCCTGCAGCAACCGCGCCGCCGCACGCTCTTTCTCCACGTCACCCCATTGCGGTGCGAAACGGGGCGCCAGGATCAACAGCTTCAGGTTGAGGAGCGCGGCCAACACGCGGAAGTTGGCCCCGAGATCCTGATTGGGACCTCCGGCCCTCTTGAGCCCTCCGGCAGTGAGGAGCAGCTCGGCGAGAGATCTCAGAGGCAGCCACTGCGAGAAAGAGAGCTCGAGACCGGGCGACTCCATGTCCACACGGCAGATCTCCTTGAGCCTGGCGACCAGCTCTCCGAGCGCCTCCTCACACCGCGGATCGCGTCTCTCCCGCGCGGCAAAGCGGCGGACGCAGTCACCGAGCAAAAGGGTGAGATTTTCGAAAGCTTTCTCTTGATTGCGGGCGATCCGCCGCCGTGCGGCCTCATCCAGTTGTGCTCCGAGAACCGCCACCATCTCCCGGACCAGGGTCTGATGGGTTTTCGCGAGCCCTGTGCCCCCCGCGTCGTCGTCGCGCCTCACGAAGAGGGCGGACCGCTGCTTGCTCCGCAGGCTCTGCACATGCTCCTTCTGGACCTCGCCGAAAGCTTCGAGAACCCGATAGAGCCTCTCCTCGTGGTCCCCGGCGACCTGCCCTCCGGAGCGCAGGTCGATGATCTGGACCTGCCGCTCCTTCCAGAACTCCATTTCCGTGCGGCTGACCCCATGCTGGAGCGAGAACGCGAGCCGCGGGTTCTCCCGTCCCAGCATGTTCAAGACACGTTCGTTGATGGCGCGGAACGCCGGATCGTTGAGGCCGAACCCCACGAAGAGGACGGTGGATTCGACGAAGCTCTTGGTCACGAAGACCTGCGCCCACGGGTGGGTTTCGGCGTAGGAGAGGAAATCGTTCCCGGTGATGATGATCTCGCTCGGGTTCAACCGAATGCACCCGTTCATCTTGAGGATCCGCGGCGGCCGGCGCCGCTGCACCAGGTCCTGGCCGCGGACGATCACCTGCGGCTCGATGAACTGGCCACGGAACGAGCGCTCGATGAGCGTGTCGAAGTTGGTCGTGATGATCTCTTCGAAGTTGAGCCGGGCGATGCCCTGATGGACGCGCCCCGGAACGTGATCGGCATCCCGGATGGCATCGCGCACCGCCTCGACGAGCGCGGCGCGGCCGAACTTCGTTTCGAAGTAATCGGCCACCTTCAAGGGATCCGTATCGATTCGGATATCGTGCTCCAGGCGCTCGCGCAGGCGGCTCGAAAGGTCTCCCCAACTCGGCATCCGGTTGCGACCGCCGTCGCGGACGACCGCGTTGAAGGACAGCCCTGCACCGGCGAACAGGACGACGCTCCCGAAGGCCAGCTCCTGCGCGAGCTGCCACAGGTATTTCTTCCCCTCTTCATTGACAAACCCCAGCTTGTCGACGGGATCCCGGCTCGGCATGTCTCAAGCCTCCAATGCTCTGAGGAGAGCCGAAATGTCCAGACCGACCTCGCTCTTTTCGATGATCTGATCGATCCGCGCCCCGGCATTCGTCATGGCCCGCAGATGTTCCTGGCTCTGGGCGTAGCTCGTGTAGAAGGCGATCGGGATCATCTTCCACTGCTTGATCCACCGGTAGATCTCGGTTCCCGAGGGGCTCATCCCGTAGTCCAGGATCACTCCCTGCGGGACGAAGTTGGCGAGGAAATCTTCCAGCATCTCCTTCCCGTCAATCCAGGTCAGGGAATCGACCGTATGGAACGCATGCTCGAGGAAGATCTTGAGGTTGTCCGTCACGGTCACGTCATCGTCAATCAAAAGAATACGCATCAAGGCTTCTCTCCTGCCCCCGGCTCGGGGCGGGTCTGGTGGGGGAGAAAGATGGTAAAGGTAACCCCTCGCCCTTCGGCGTTGTTGGAGGCCTGGATCCTCCCGCGCAGCTTCTCGGCGTAGAGTTGGGAGACGTAGAGCCCCAGGCCCATCCCTTCGACGCTCTCGACCGCCGGATGTCTGCCACGGAAGAACGGCTCGAAGATGAACGGCAGCTCGCTGCGGGAAATCCCCGGCCCTTCATCGCGAACCCGGATGTCGGCACCGCGTGGCTTGACTTGGAGATCGACGTGCACGGAGCTCCCCGGCGAGCTGTATTTGATCGCATTGCCGATCAGGTTCAGCAGGATGTCGTAGACCTTCACTTCGTCAGTCCAGAACAGAGAGGCTTGGACGGCATCAGAATCTGGCTTGGGAAAGCCGAGGCGGATCCCTTTCGCCTGGGCATCCTTGCGAACCGTCCGAACGACGTCGTACACGACGTTCGCAAGCGCCACCTCGCTCATCTCGACCGAGGTTTCCCGATCGCTCAGGCTGAGGATGCCATCGATGATCCCGGTCATGTGACGGGCTTGCCGGCGGAGCTCACGATATTTTTCCTGCCGCGGCTCCGACTGCTCTTCGAGCCACCCCTGGATGAGGACGCCCAGATCCGAGCGCATTTTGAAGACCGGCGCCCGCAGGTTGTGCGCGACGATCGAGAAGATCCGGCTCTTCATGGCGTCCTGGTTGACCGACGCCTGCCGGAAGGCCAGCGCCTGCAGAACGACGACCCAGGTCAACCGATGGAGCTTGAATCGCTCCCAGCCTTCCCTGGTCTTCTCGGTCCAGCCGAAGGCGTAGAAGCCGAAGTGTGTCACCGCCTCGGCGACGATCGGAATCGGCACCACCTCCCAGGTCAGTCCCGGCTCGCTCTCACGAAGCCATCTCTCAACTTTATCCCTCTCGAGCTGCTCGAAGGTCTCCCATCGCATCCAACTGGAAGGGAGAGAAAACGGTTTCTGGCCCGGGAAGTCATTTTCGAAAAGCCGGTAATCGTCGGGATCGTCCTCCTGGACGAATATGCGGGTCCCCACCGTCCTCGTCGCGAGACCACGATAGATAAACAGGGCGCGGGACGGCTCCGAGAAGAGAAGGAGGCGGGTGAAGAGACTCGAGAACGCGGTGAATGTGAGCTTCTCCTCTTCGGTGACGCGCGTCATCGCCTCGACCGCATTGCTCGAAGCCTTGGGCACCTCCTGGAGGTGGCCCTCCACGATCCCCAGAAAATCCTGCAGGACGTGCTTGTTCTGCTCCTCGGCCAGGATCAGCTTCCACTGCTCGACGAGGCGGGAGAAAAGGCCGCGTTCCTGGACCGAAAATTTCGCGCTCCTCTGCTCAAACGCGGCCTTCAGCAGCCGCCAGGATTTCCGGACGGCGTGGAAGCCCTCATAGGTGAGGCGCTGCATCGGATCGAGGTAGATATCCGCGTATTTCTGGTCCCAGTAGTGGCCGACGGCGTCGAGCATCCGGGAAAGCTCCACCAGAAGCTCGAGGGATGGAAACGATGGACAAGCTCGCTTTGGAGGCTTCCAGCTCGTTCTCAGCTTCTGCATGCCCTCAAGATCTCTCACTTGAAGAGGAGGAATCATCGCCCGGTAATAGCAATCGACATCGGCCAGAAAGGTCGGGGAGGGGCCGTCGTTCTGGGAACGGCCGGTGTGGGACAGGATCTTCTCCATCGTCGCGACAATCGTCGAGATCTCTCTCTTTTTTTCGAGCTGCTCCTCCAGGTCCCGCGCCCGCCGCAGCGCCTCCGCGGCTCGCTGCATGCGGACTCCAATCTCGCCGTTCGGCACCTCTCTGGCATCGTGCGGCAGGCGCCCCAGGGCGGCGCATTGATCGATCAGGATCTCGTCCATGGCGCCGGGAACCTCCGCTTCCTGGAGACGGCGGGACAGGTCGAGCGGATCGAGTAGCTCCACCTGGATCAGGAAGCCGAAGAGACGGCCGACCTGCAACGTGACCGGGTTTGGCTGGGTCTGGTCGACTAGGCTCCTGTATGTGCGCAGCCAATGAATGAGAGGTTCGAGCAGCCACTCGAGGTCCCCCTGGACGATCTTGTCACCTCGCAGCAGGAGGCCCCTGTGGGAGACGCCGCGCCAGCCAAAGAGGAGGCGTTCGACGTACTGGAGGGTCTTGAGCTGCAAGAGCTCCGGCAAGTGGTCGAGAAAATGGAGAAGGAGATCGCCCGGCGACGCCAAAGGCTCCTCGGGCGCCAGTCGCTTCCCGAGATCGATCCAACGGCGGAGCAGGTCCAGGCTGTCGACGTTGCGGAGGAAGGAACGGATCCAGAAAAGCTGCACCCTCCGGTTTTCGAGCGAGCCCGGCGTATCCCATTGGTCTTCGAGCTGACGGAGCAGCTCCAGGATCTCCAGGTATAGGTCCTGACTCTCCAGGATCTCCCGCAAGCCGTGAGGACGATCCCCTCCTCCCGTCGCCGGCAGGCCGGGAAGGTTGTTCTGGAACAGACGGCGCAGCAGAGCCGTGACGAGGCCGGTCGGGCGGTCCGAGCTGTCTCCGACCTCCAGGAGCCGCCGGATCTCCCGGATCGCATCCTGGGCGCCAGGTCCGGGATAGCGCTCGCTCTGGCGGGCGAAGCGATGCCTCAGGTGTCCTTCGCGCAGCGAAAAGGTGCGCCAGCGCGTCAGGCGATGCTCCCGCTCTTCGGCCGCAAGGCTCCCGAGCTCCCGCTCCATCTCCTTCAGGATCCGCCGCCGGCTGACCACGCGCAGACCGCGGAACTGATTTTCGAAAGCGCAGGCATACACCCGCGCCTCGGTGAGATCGCTGTCACCATCGATCCTCCCGCTGGTGACAAACCTTTCCACCTGGGTCCCGGGCAGGTAGACGATCTCGAGATGTCGCCCGAGGAGATCGAGGACGTGCAGGTGCTCGTCATAAGAGCCCACCACGAGAAGCGGGACCTCGGGAGCACCGCTCTCCTCGGCGGTATGCAGCGCTTCGACGGCGCGCACGGCCTGCCCGGCACGGTACGCCCAGTAGAGGGCGAGCCTCGCTGAGAGGTCGCCAGCTGTATCGACATCGAGGAGCACCCAATAGCCGGCGACCAGGCCGTCCATCCCCCCGACGACGATCTGTCTCAGGGACGCTGTGCCTGCCACCAGGAGGCTGGTTGCAGGAGCGTTGCCGATCGAGGCCGTTGCGAGATCCTTCGATGCGGGATCGGACGCGCTCGTCCAGCGCCTGACGTGGACGGTCCCCAAAGTGGTGCAGGCAACGATCAGAGCCACGTCCGGGCCATCCAGAGCGGACGCCACGAACGAGCTCAGGTCCTGAATCGCTGGCATAGGACCACCGCGCTCCCGCGCGTCGCTCCCCAGATCTGCCCACAGCGAGCTCCCTGCCGAATCGGCGACGAAGATCCGCCCCTCGGCGTCTCCCCACAAAAATTGTCCATTTCCCTCTCCCGGCACCGCGGCAAAGGCGAGGGGGCATTCCGCGGAACCGAGCCCCGGAATCCGTCGAAACCGGACGGGTTTCTCCGCCCCACCCTCCTCCCAGGGAGCTGACAGATCCGCGAGCTGGACGCGCTGCATGCCGCCTTCAGAGAACGAGAGGATCGCTTCGCCGCGGCGGAAGTGGATCGCCTGTACGTATCCCCAATCCTCCGCCATCCCGGCCAACCGCCGCGCCCGGCCGGTGCCATCGAGGAGCCACAGTGTCCGCCGGTAGGTTCCGGCAAGGAACCGCATCCGTTCGGGCGCCACGGAGTCGAAGGGGAGAAAGGAGCCGTCCTCCCCACGCTGCGGGACGGCCGCGAACGCCTGCACTTCTCCGAACTGATCGTCGGGGCCGAAGTTGCGCGTGAAGACCGGATCGTGCCGCCGCGAGCAGAGGATCGAGCGATAGATCATCCTGTCGTCCGCGAGGCTCGGGTCGGTCGCGTGCACCAGCTTCAGGAAGTCGGTCTCCTTCTCCGAAAAGCTGTCGCGATCGAGGACGTATTTGCGGATGGCAGTGATCGTCTCCTCGAGATGCTCCCGCCGTTGCGGAGGCAGATCCTGAAGCTGGCGAAGCGCCTGGATCATGAGGATGGGGACGGACCGGTCTTCGAGATTGGCCAGCACGTCCCAGATCAGGAGACCGAAGCGCCGCCATTGCGCTGCCGTGCCACAGAGGGCTCCCAGCTCCGGGACGACGTGTATGAGTCCGATCTTTTCCCGGCGCAGGCGATCCGGAGACAAAGCGATTTCCTGGAGACGATCGAGGAGGTCGTTCACCGGCAGACTCCCGGTCAGTCTCCGGGCCGCTTCCCGGGCCTGGCGGCGGAGCTCCCAACGAGAGGTGAGCTGGTGGAGCCGCACCGAATGGTTTCCCAAGCCCAGGACGACCGGAAGGCGCTGGTCTCCCATGAAAGCATGGGGTGCCGGCAGGGCGAAGCCGTAGACGCGCTCCGGAAAATCCAGATCTTCGAAACCTGAGAACAGTGCCGCCGGGGAATCGATCTCAGCCACACCCTCCGGATAGGGCGCGTGCTCATCATGGTCCGGCCGCCTCAGGCCCGAGGGACGGAAGAGGCGGACCTTACCTTCCAGGGTGGCCACGGCCAGACACTGCCAGGACGGCAGGCAGAAGCTCTCGAGATCCAGGATCTTGGACTGGAGGGTCGCGATTCGGGTCTGCGCGACCGCTGAGGAGCCTCCTCCGAGGTCATCGCAGACGAGCACCAGATGCCGAAGAGTCGCACCGAAGACCCCGCGATCGCGGTACCGGCGGCCCCACTTCCCCGTGGACCCATCGAGCCGGCGGATCGCCGAGAGGGGCTCCAACCACTCGATGACCGAGGTCCTCCCCCGCCAGAAAATTGTTTCGAGATCGAGGGCAGCCGCCGTGACTTTGAATCCACCTTCGGCGGTCCGGCCGAAGCGGTGGAGACCACAGCGGTTGGTGGCAACGTAGAGCTGATCGCGAGCGGGATCGTCCTCGTCCTGATCGATCGCCAGAGCGGTCACGCGGAAGCCGAGGTCTTCCTGTTGGATCAAGCGAGGCCGGTCCTCGTCGAGAGCCCACGCCAACAGATGGGTGCCGCCAGCGGCCCAGAGCGTCCGCGAAACCGGGTCGAGCAGGAGCCGGCGGATGGCCTTCCCTTCGCCGCCCGGCAGAACCGTGAGACCTTCGCCGGTCCAGCCGGGCCGTGAAACGCAGGAGAGCGGAGCGATCCGGGCACCGTCTCCCCGGGTCCCGACCACTACGGCAGGCTCCCCCATCCACTCCACGATCCGCAGGAGGTCGACCACGAAGCGAGGCTCTCTCGAATAGAGGGAGGGCAGCTCGCGCCAGGAAAGGTCTGCCGGCTCTCCGGTGCGCGGATCGAACGTTCCGGCGTACCACGAACCAAGCTTGTCTCCTGCAATGACGAGCACCCGATGGTCGTCCAGGAGGTGGCAGGTGATCCCCCTCACCTCGTGCGCCGTCGTACCGAGGAGAGCGCCTCGATCAAATCCTTTCCGGGAGACGCTGTCTGCCAGATCCGTCAGTGCCTGCCAAAGCAGGGCAAAGTCATCTCGTGTCGACTCGATGGAGTCCGTCATCGTGCAATCGCCGTCAAAACCCAGGCGCGGCCAAAATTGGCAGGGTTCAGGAAATAAGAGTACAACAGAACCCCCACTATTGGACACTCCAGAGTGGTAATTGTTCATCCGGCAGACCGACCGTGTCGACGGCGGCTCTTGGAGCGAGCCCTGCCCTGAAGTACCCTCCCCCCATGCTCCTCCCCTGGCTCCAACACACCCTCCGCCGGGCCGCCTGGGCACCGATCCTCGTGTTCGGCCTTCACACGATCTCCTCCTTTGCCGGCCTCTATCGCGTCTGGCCGCCTCTGGACATCCCGATGCACTTCCTTGGTGGCATCGCCATCACCTATTTCTTCGGCCAGGCGTTCCGCGCCGCGGTGGAGATGGATCTGCTCGGCCAGCCGGCGGCCATCCTTTATCGAGTGACGGTGTTCACCCTCACCTGCTCTTCCACGGTGTTCTGGGAGTTTGCGGAGTTCCTCTCCGACCGCTATCTGGGCTCGCACGCGCAGAAGGGGCTCGAGGACACCCTCGGGGATATGCTCGTCGGGATCCTGGGGGCACTGGCGTTCCTTGCCTTCGCCGCCGCCCGGAAGGGTCCGAAGACCGCTCCCCCGCTCTGAGCCCGGCGAGCGTCCATTTTCTTGGACGGACTGTTTCAAGAGGTTGGACACTCCTCCCCCCGGCCGTTTCGCAACTCGTTGCAGGATCAAGGCTTGTCATCACGCCTCCCCCTGGAACCGATCTTGCTCAGCAGGTTTGGACAGCAGGACCAGAACGGAGGGCCGCCCATGAGGATGCGATGGCCGTGACGTTTCTCAGCGCCTCCCGCTCAGCGGTGCCAGTCCCGCTCCAGACGGCGCGAGGCCAGGTAGAGCAGGGTTGCGGCCAGGACGTAGAAACCCAGGCCGATCAGGATCGCATAGCGCAGCGATTCCTCGCCGAAGCGCGGCCGGAGGACGTCCGACATCTTCCCGAAAAAGAAGACCCCGAAACCGATCCCGAGCAGGTTGTTGATGAACAGGAACACGGCCGAGGCGGTGGCGCGCAGGGCCGGCGCCACGAGGTGCGTGATCGCAGTGATCACCGGGCCCAGCCAGACCAACCCGAGCGCCGACGGGATCAGGAAGACGACGAAGGCCAGGGCCGGCGACGTGGACAGGAAACCCAGAGCGTAGAACGGGAGCGCCAGGACGAAGGCCGCGGCCGGCACGAGCGCGTACGCCGCCTTGCTGGTCCGGCCCAGCCGGTCGGCCAGGTAGCCGCCCGTCCCGATGCCCAGGAGGCCACCGAAGAGGGCGATGGCGCTGTAGTAGAGCGACAGGTCCGCCAGGCTCAGATGGAAGCTGCGGCCGAAGAACTGGGGCAGCCAGAAGGCCAGGCCGTAGCCGAGGGTGGAGCTCGACGTGGCTCCGAAGGTGATCAGCCAGAAGCTCCGCTTGCCGGCCAGGGTCTTCAGCACCTCGGAGAGCGGCGGTGCGGCGGTCCTGGACCCGGGCGCATCGAAGCCTCCGCGCACGGGCTCGCGCACGGTGAAGGCCAGGAGCGGCGCCAGCATCAGCCCGGCGGCGCCGCAGGCGAGAAAGGCCACCCGCCAGTCGATGCGGGCGGCGATCAGCCCGCCGAACAGGATGCCCGCGGCCGAGCCGACCGGGATGCCGAAGGAGAAGACGGCATAGGCGCGCGCCCGCACCGCCGGCGGGAAGTAGTCGGAGATCAGCGAGTAGGAGGGGGCGACGCCGCCCGCCTCGCCGACGCCCACGCCGATGCGGCAGAGGAAGAGCTGCCCGAAGCCCCGGGCGAAGCCGCACAGCGCCGTGAAGGCGCTCCACAGGGCCAGCGCCAGGGTGACGATCCAGACCCGGTTGAAGCGGTCGGCCAGCCAGGCGATCGGCAGGCCGAGGCCGGCGAACAGCAAGGCGAAGGCGATCCCGCCCAGGAGCCCCAGCTGTGTGTCGCTGAGCCCCAGCTCGGCTTTGATCGGCCCGGCCAGGATGCCCGCGATCTGGCGGTCGACGAAGTTGAAGGTATAGACCAGGAACAGGAGCACCAGGACGTAGATGCGGTACCCGCGACCCGGCTCGGTGCTGGAAACCTCGGCCATGACCTCCCCTCCCGCGAGATGGCCCGCGGAGTCTACCGGGAAATGCGCTCCAGGGGATGTGCCCAGAGAGGAGTCTCCACGATGATCCGGCGATCTCTGATGGCGGCGGCCCTGTTCTTCGGGCTCGGCTTCGGTGTCCAGCCCGTCGTGGGCGCGGACACGGCGCCCTCCCTCCTCCTTCGCGTCGTGGACCGGGCGGGACGGCCGGTGGCCGGCGCCACGGTGCGGGCCGCCTGGGGGTCGCCCGAGGAGGATGCGGAGCACACCCTGCGGGAGACGACCTCGCCGCGCGGGACCGTCCGGCTCACCGGGCTGCCGGCGGAGGAGACGTTCTGGATGTCGATCGAGAAGGCGGGTTTCACGTCCGAGATCCGCAGCGCCTCCGCCACCACGGACGGACCGCGGGAGATCCGGGTCACGCTCGCGCCCGGCAGCCTCGCCGTCGGCCGGGTGGTCGACGAGGAGGGCCGGCCCGTGGCCGGCGCGGAGGTTGAGCTGTCCGGCTCGCTCGGACCGGCCGTCCTGTCGACACGGCGCGCCCGCAGCGGCCCCGCGGGGCGTTTCCGGTTCCGCGACCTCCCCGCGGAGGAGCTCGAGCTGACCATCCGGCACGACGAGTATGCGACGTTGGCGGCGGACCATCGCATCGAGGGAGGCACGCCGGGCCGCCTCGGCACGTTCGTCCTGCGGCGGGGAGCCACGCTGCGCGGTACGGTGACCGATGCCGCCGGACGTCCGGTCGCCGGTGCCCGCGTCTGGGCGTTGACCGGCCAGGAATTCAGCGTGGACGCTCCGGCCGCCGCCGTCACCGCGGCCGACGGCACGTTCCTGGTCCCCCACCGGCCGCCGGGCGAGGAGCTGTCGCTCTGGGTCTGCGCCGACGGCTTTCTCCAGGTGGCAGACACCGTCCTCTTCTCCAATGAGCCGGTCGGGGTGACGCTGGAGCGCGCCGCCGCCGTGCAGGGCCGGGTGCTCGATCCCGATGGCGCGCCCCAGCCGGGCGCCACCGTCGACGCCGAGGCGTACCAGAATGGGCCGGTTTGGGAGCGGGACTGGGCTCCCTGCCCCACCGAGCAGTCCGTGACGGCCGATGCCCAAGGCCGCTTTGCGTTCCAGCGCCTCGGTCCGGACTGGTACGAGCTGAGGGCTTCCGCTCCAGGTTCCCTGGAGGGTGTCGTCGAAGGCATCCGGCTCGACGCCGGCATGGCCGGGGAGGAGCAGGAGATCCGTCTGGGCCGCCTCGAAGCGGACGAAGGAGAGACGGCCGACGCCGTACCCGAGCCCAAGGAAGACGAAGATGCGATCGAGGTCCACGGGCGGATCCTGGGGCCGGACGGCTCGCCGGTCGAGGGAGCCCTGGTCTCGGTGGCCGAGCAGAGCGTCTCCTCGGAGCGGGACGGCGCCTTCGCGATCCGCTGCGGGTGCCGGTCCGACGAGCCCCAGGAGATCGTGGCCGAGAAGTGCGGCTTCGCGCGCGGCCGGACGACGGTCCTCCTCGCCAGCGATCGTGTGCAGGACGTCGAGGTCCGGCTGGAGGCCGGCGCCCAGATCAGCGGACGCGTTCTCGGCCTGGCCGGCGGCGACCTGCCGGGCGTCGAGACCTACGTCACCGATGGCGAGACGGTCCGCGGCGAGGCGCGCGTGGACGCCGAAGGCCGGTTCCGGCTCAGCCCGATCCCGGCCGGGACCTGGGAGGTCCAGGCCCGCTCCGGATACCGGTTCGCAAAGGCGCCTGTGATCCTGGAGCCCGGGCAGACCGAAGCGAGCGTCGAGCTGTCCTTCGCGCCGGTCCAGGAGGTGAGCGGTCGGGTCCTCGACCCCGACGGCCTGCCGGCGGCGCACGCCTCGGTCTCCGCCTCCCATCCCCCGGAGGAGCACCTCGGGGACACCTTTACCCACGTCGACGGGACGTTCTCGCTGCGAGTCCCGGCCGGGGAGCTCTCCCTCGTCGCGGAGCATCACGGTCTGCGCCGCCTGGAGTCGCTCCAGATCGGCGACGATCCGGTCACCGGCGTCGAGATCCAGCTGGAGCGCGGCGCCGTGCTGAGCGGCCGCGTCCTCGGGCTCCCCCCGGACGACGACCTTCCGCTCATCACGCTCAACGGGCCGCTCTACGAAATCGCCCACGCGGATCCGGACGGTTCCTGGTCCGCGCAAGGCATCGGCTCGGGGACGTGGAAGCTCGAAGCCGTCCTCTTCCTGGAAGATGGCGTCCAGGTGATCCGCCGGACGCTCGAGATCTCTCAAGAAACCCCCGAGATCACGCTCGACCTCGACTTCACAGGCCTCCCGGTCACCGATCCGGACACGGCAGGGATTTATTCTTCCCCCCCGCAATGAACCGATCACGTTTAACGAGGAACATGATGCCTGAGAAAACCCGCCGCCACCTGGTTTGCATCGTTGCCCTGCTGGTCTCGACCGCCACCGCGAGCCTCGCCGCAGGAGACGAAATCCAGCAGCCGCCCCTCCTGGTCGTGACTGGCCGCGTCGTCGATTCCGAGGGCAAGCCGATCCCCGGGGTCAAGATCTGGAGGCTGCAGACGACGGAGGAGCAGCTCCAGCACGCCGATCCTCCGCCCGTAGCAATCTCCGGACCGGACGGCACGTTCACCCTCCGCGGCCCACAGAAGTCCGTTGTCGTGGGCGCCTGCCCTGCCGGCTGGACCTATGCTCAGAAACCTGCAATCCCCTGGCGCCCGCAAGCGCAAATCGAGCTGCGACTGGACAGAGCGACCCGCATCTCCGGCCGGGTGCTCGACAAGAGCGGCGAGCCTGTCGCCGGAGTGACGGTCCGGTCCACCCTCGAAGGGAGGAGCGGAGGATGCATCCGCCACGGCGCGACCCCGCCGTGCGAAAATTCCTACGAGCCGCGCTCCAGAGTCACCGATGCCGACGGCCGGTTCGTCCTCGAGTCCCTGAAGCCGGGCTGGTTCGAGATCAGCGTCGACGAATCGGAAGAGGGCGAGAGGCAGGTCGTCCGCCGGCGGGGAGCGCCCGGACGGGGCATCGAGGGAGTCGAATTCATCCTGTCGCGGAAGAGCGTCCCGGTCGAGGGCCGGGTCGTCGATGCGGACGGTGCGCCCGTCGCGGGCGCCTCCGTGACCCTCTCGCGAGCGCTCCCCGAGCCAAAGACCGAAACGGATACTTCAGGCGAGTTCCGTTTTTCCGGCGTTCTCTCGGGAAAGAGCCATCTCAAAGTGGAACATCCGGATCAGGGTTGGATCGAGAAGGACGTCGAGATCGAGGATCGCCCTGTGCGGCTCGATCTCCGGATGCCTCCCGTCACACTCGTCCAGGGCCACGTCCTCGGCCCCGACGGCATGCCGGTGGAACAGGTTTTCCTGAAGGTTGGAGCGCGTTATGCCGAGGTTGCGTCGGACGGTGCCTTCCAGCTCACCGTGCCTCCGGGCGAGCACGAGATCGTGGGCGAGTCGTTCGAGCCCAGAAGCATGGTGCGAAAGAAATTTACGGCCCGGGGCGAGCCGCCGGTCGACTTGGAGCTTCGGCTGGTCCGGCCCGGCACGATCAAGGTCCGGTTGACCGGCCTTCCTCCGGAAGAACAAGGGCAAATCGATCTCCAGGATCGCCCGGAGGGTCTCAGATTTTCCTCGGAGAAGGACCTCTATGAGATCGATGAGGTTCCTCCGGGCACGTGGACGCTGGTGGCGAGCGACTCCAACGGGCGCACCGTCGAACGCTCTGTCGTCCTCGGAGAAGGTGAGACGGTCACCGCCGACACCATCGACTTTCCTCCTCTGCCTGCCGTCCGCGGGCGCGTGCTCGATCCCTCGGGGCGGCCGTCCGCACAGGCATCCGTGACCTTTCAGCAAGGCGATCGGGAGATCAGCGCCGAGGCCGACGCAGCAGGGAATTTTGTGAGCTGGCTCCGCGAGGGGCGTTGGACGGTTCGCGCGCAGCGCAAAGGCTTCGGACCTGCGAACGCGACCATCGAGCTGACCGGCGACGCTCCGGCCGAGCTGCCGGATCTCCGGCTCGTCCCGCTCGTGACCGTCTCCGGCCGCGTCCTCGGCGTCCCACCGGAAGTGGCCGTCCCTCAGGTCATGGCTGAAAGCGAGGGCGGATCGGCGTGGAGCGACGTGGACCAGGAAAACCATTTCCATTTCCCTGACCTCTGGCCGGGCACCTGGACGTTGAGCACCGATCTCGACGGGCGCCCGGTGCGCGCGACTTTCGAGATCCCGCCGGGCGTTGCGGAATTCGGAATCGATCTGGACTGCGCGAAGATCGAAAAGGATACGAACGATGAGCCGCGCTGAAGCCGCCCCCATCATCCTAACCACTCTGCTGCTCGCCGCCGCTCCCGGAGTCTCCGTGGTCGGCCAGGAGCCCGCCCGCCCCGCCCTGACGGGCCAGGTGGTGGACAACCAGGGCAAGCCGGTCGCCGGTGCGAAGGTCTGGGCGGGAACGACGAGCTGGGATGAGAAGAGCCACGTCGTGCTCGCGTCGCTCCCGGAGCGCCCGGCCGCGGTGACCGATCAGGAAGGCCGCTTCGCGCTCGGGAAATTGCCGCCCGCCCCGGCCCTCCTCGACGTCTGCCGCGACGGGTACGTTCCCTGGCGGGATGCCGGCGTCTCTCCGGGACCGCTGCGCATCCAGCTCGAGACCGCAACCCGCATCGCGGGACGCGCGCTGGACCCGTCCGGCGCCCCGGTCCCGGGCGTCCACGTCACCGCCGAGAGCCAGGCCCGCCCCTCCGGACACAACGTCCTCGGCGCGCGCTGCGGCGAGGTCGGCCAGCGGGACGAGGCGGTCACGGACGCCGCAGGACGCTTCACTCTGGCGCCGCTGCGGGCGGACTGGTACACGGTCACCGCCGAGGCGCCGGGCTGGCAGCGCATCCCTCCCCTCCGCCGGCAGACCACCCTGGACCATCCGGTCGACCCTCTGCGGCTGGTCCTGGAGCCTGCCGCGTTCCTCGTCGGCAAGGTCGTCGATCCGGACGGCCAGCCGGTGGCCGGAGCGGAGATCACCCTGGCGGACGAGCCGGCGGGGAAGGTCCCGGCGACCTCCTCCGGAACCGACGGCGCCTTCCGGCTGGACGGCCTGCTGCCCGGCCGCCGGACCGTGCACGTCGAGCATCCCGACTGGGTCGCCTTGTCCGTGGATCTGGCGCTCTCGGCCGGCGAGAACCGGTCCGACCTCACACTGGCCGAGCCGCGGCGGTTCGACGTGCGCGGACGCGTCGTCGATCCGCAGGGCGAGCCGGTCGCCGGAGCCACCGTCGGCGAGAACACAGAAGGGGGCGTGACCGGGGAGACGACGACCTCCGCAGACGGGAGCTTCGTCCTGAAGCGCGGTCCCGGCATCCACGCGCTCACCGCCGACAAGGAGGGATATGCCCGCGGTGACGAGCTCCTCCCCGTCCTGGACAAGCCGGTCGATGGGGTGGAGATCCGCCTCGAGGAAGGGCTGGCTCTCCTCGGGCACGTCCTGGGGCTCTCTCCCGAGGAGCTCCGCAAAACCTCCGTCCAGGTCTCCGGCGGCCCGGGAATCCAGCAAAAAACCGCTGTGGCCCAGGATGGGAGCTGGCGGCTGGAGCTGCTGCCGGCCGGCCGGTACACCGTCGAGGCGGACGCCCTCCTGAGCTCCGGGACCGGGTTGCGGCGGAGCCAGGCCCAGGTCGAGCTGAGCTCCGAAGATCCCGAGACCTCCGTGGATCTCCGGTTCTCTCCCCTGGTCCTGGTGCGCGGCCAGCTCGTGGGACCGCAAGGCGAGCCGGTCGGAGACGCCTGGGTCCACTTGCGGACCGCCGAAAGCTCGACCGTCCGGTCGGCCGAGAGTGGAAAGGATGGCCGCTTCACCCTCTCGGCCGAGCCGGGGAGCTGGATCGGGACCGTCCAGTCCACCTCCTACGTCGCTCCGTTTCCCTTCCCCCTCGACATCGCCGAAGGCGAGCCGGTCGACGGGCTGATGATCCATCTCGAGGCCGGCGGCGCGATCCTGATCCGGTTCCTCGGCCTGCAGCCGGGCGAATGGCCCGCCATGGCCTCCGTCACGAGGCCCGAGGTCGGCCACTTCGCGCCACCCCTGGGAGACACGATCCGCTTCACCGGTCTGGCTCCCGGAGACTGGCAGGTGGAAGCCACCCTGAACCGCCCGGACGAGCCCCCCAGAAAAGTCGCCGCCGTCGTGACGCTCCCCCCCGGCGTTCCCGAGGCGCAGGTCGACCTGAGCTTCGCGGAACCGTGAACCGCCCGCGGCGACCGCCAGCAGCTCCTGGGAAGACCTCGCAGAGTCCCGGGACGACAGCTCAACGTCCCGGAGCACCGCGGCAACTCTCCGGGACGAAGCACCAACGTCCCGGAGCTTTCCTTCGCTCTCCCGTTGATCCGGCGCCGAGCCCTGGGGCTTCGCGCCGGTTTCCCGGGCCTTCCGCGCAACCTCCCGGGGCATTGCTTCGTCGCATAGGAAAGTCATCTATTCATCCAGGGGCAATGCCGCGGAGCCCCGGGACATCGCGCCATCGTCCCGGGAGATCGAGCCAAACCCCCGGGACATCGAGCCATTGTCCCAGGGCTCCACGCCGATGTCCCGGGAGCTTGCGCCAGTGTCCCGGAACGCCGGCCTGATCTCCCGGGGCATCAGCTCAAATCCCTGGAAGAGCGAGGCAAATTCCCGGGAAACCACCGTGATCCCCCGGCGCATCGAGACGCCGAATCGGTCACCCGAAGAGCAGGGAGCGTCCGCGTTCGAAGCCAGGTGGAGCGATCGGGCGACGAGAGCGTCAGTGTCTGTGGTCCGGCCGTGCATGGCTTCGTCTCCCTGGATCCCGGGCTTGACTTCGAGGAAACTATACCCACATACTGTTGCCAATGGCAAGCCCGATCTGTACTGGGCTTCGACGGCGGGGGCAACCGGCCCGTTGGACCGGGTTCCCGTCGAGCTCTTTGACATGACGACGTACCGGGGTGCTCCTCAGGGCGGAAGGAGCAGCTCCGGCCTCGCGTTCTTCGACAGGGGCCGGAAGGCCGGCCCGGCCCCTGCCCCTGGCTCGCCTTCTTGAAGACGGCGCCCTGCTTCGCCGACCTCTGAGAGGGTGTTTCGAAAGCCAGGCTTCCTCGCGTGGAGTCCTCACCCCCTGGCCCCCTCTCCCATCTTCCGCCCTCCCCCCGCCGGGAGAGGGGGAAACCACCCGGCTCTTGAACGACGTCCGCGTGAGATCGTCGCAGTGGCCCATCACAAGCGGCGACCCTTCTACTGGAGGAAGCGCTGACAGCCTCCTCGCCTCACCGTACCGCCTGGATGTCCCGCCGGAAGCGCGGATCGACCTCGTAGGTGCTGCCGTACTGGTTGCCGAAGCCGGTGACGCGGATCTTGCGGCCGGTTTTGAAGGAGGGGGAGCGCGGATCGATGTCCGTCGACGCGTTCAGATAGACCTGGATCGCGCCCGAGCCGTCGTCGAGGAAGACCCTGTAGCCGTAGGGCGGGTCGTCCGCGACCGGCTGGGTGACGGTCCCCTCGACCGTGATGAGGTATCCGAGCGTCGCGGCCCCGACCTGGCCGGTGGCCACCCGCAGCTGGGAACCCGGCAGCCGCTCGACGTTGGCGGGAGCCACCGCGATCTGGAGCTTCTCCTGGCTCTCCCCCAGCGTGCCGGTCACCCGCACGCGCTCGCCGAGGCGGAGATGGAGGTTCTTGGAGAGGCTGATCCAGATGCCTCCGGTCTGGTCCTGGATCGCGAAGCCCTCGTCCGAGCTCGACGAGCGGAAGTCGCCGGAGGGGACGGTGACCAGCCCTTCGACTGTGACCGACGACCCTTGCGCCTGCTGGCGCGCCGCGGCGATCGGGATGGTCGCGGGCGCGGCCAGGGCGAGGGAGCCCACGGCCAGCTCTGCCAGGGCGACGAGGAGGAACACACCAGCCCATCTGCACCTGGTCGGCACGAGCCTCTCCTTTGCGCTCAACGGCCCCGCCGGGCCTCCGGAGCGACGGCGCGGTACAGCTTGCGCCACTGCAGGTGCATCTCCACGTCCGGCCTGAGGCCCAGACACTGGGAGGGCACCTCCTTGATGGTCGTATACCGCGTGCCACGGAAGGTGATGGACCCGTCCCGGTGAACGCGACCGACGAGCGCGTCCTCCCCGTTGGCGGGATCGGCGAAGGGCAGGATCTTTCGACTGCGAATCATTCCGGCACCTCCTGATCAAGAGCGTCATCCCAGGGACTTCAACTGCCGGCTCGCCTCCATGATAGCGCGGCACGCCCGCCCGGCCCAGAGTCTGTTGCAATCGGTTACATGCCGGAAACAGGCAGGAAAACTCTCCGGTCCAGGATGACCCGCATGAGGAAGATCGTCCTGGGTCTCGCAATCGTCGGAGCTGTCGCCGCCGCGGCCGTCCTGCTGGGGCGGACGGCGGCGACGCGCGGCGACGACCGCCTGCGCGACGCGGAGGTGGTGCGGGTGGCGCGGCGCGACATCGGGTCCGCCGTCACCGCGACCGGCGTCATCAAGCCGATGATCGGCGCGGAGGTCCGCGTGGGCTCCCGCATCTCGGGAGTCGTCGGCCGGCTGCTGGTCCGGATCGGGGATACCGTGAAGAAGGGGCAGCTCCTGGCGGAGCTGGACGGCCGCGACCTCCTGGCGCTCCGCGCCCGCGCCGCCGCGGCGCTCCAGTCGTCGCAGGCGGCCGTCGACTACGCCCAGGCCGACCTCCGGCGCAAGCGCGAGCTCGCCGCCGCCCAGGTCATCTCGTCCAACGACCTGGACCTGGCCGCGCGGGCCTGCACGGTGGCCGAGCAGGAGCGGAGCCAGGCCGCGGCGAATCTCGACTATGCCTCCGCGCAGCTCGGCTACACCCGGATCTACGCGCCGATCGCGGGCGTCGTCTCGTCCATCTCGACCCAGGAAGGCGAGACCGTGGCCGCGAGCTTCGCCACGCCGACCTTCGTCACGCTCCTCGACCTCGACCGGCTGGAGGTCTGGGCCTATGTGGACGAGACCGACATCGGGCGCATCCGGACGGGACAGCAGGCCCGCTTCACCGTGGACACCTATCCCGACCACGAATTCGCGGGCCGGGTGACGGCCGTCTACCCGCAGGCCGAGATCCGGGACAACGTCGTCAACTACGTCACGGTGGTGCGGTTCGAGCCGCCGCGCGACCGCACGCTGCGCCCGGAGATGACGACGACGGTGCGGATCGCGCTCGCGTCGCGCGAGAACGTGCTGGCCGTGCCCCGCCGGGCGGTGCGCCGGGAGGGAGGCCGCCAGTTCGTGCTCTCCCCCCGCGGCGAGACGACCGTGCGGCACTGGGTGAAGACCGGCAGCCAGGACGACAGCTATTGGGAGATCGTCGACGGGCTTCGCGAGGGGGACGAGGTGCTCGTCGGCGACCCGAAGACGGACTGAAAGACCAGGGAGGTCCCGATGATCGAGCTGCAGGGGATCGGCAGGACGTACGCGCGGCCCACCGGCGAGCCGGTCCGCGCCTTGGACGGCGTCTCGCTGCGTATCGACCGCGGCGAGCTCGTGGCGATCGTGGGCTCGTCCGGGTCGGGCAAGTCGACGTTGATGAACGTCCTGGGCCTCCTCGACCGGCCGAGCGAGGGGCGCTATCTCTTGAACGGCGAGGACGTGTCCGGCCTCGACGTGAACCGGCAGGCGCGCCTGCGCAATGCGAAGATCGGCTTCGTCTTCCAGACCTTCCACCTGCTGCCGCGGACGAGCGCTCTGGAGAACGTCGAGCTGCCGCTCCTCTACTCCGACCGGGCCTCGATCAAGGGGCTCGCCCGCCGTGCCCTGGAATCCGTCGGTCTCGCCGACCGGATCGATCACCGGCCGTCCGAGCTGTCCGGCGGGCAGCAGCAGCGGGTCGCCATCGCGCGCGCCCTGGTCAACGATCCGGACCTCCTGCTGGCCGACGAGCCGACCGGGAACCTCGACGCGCGCTCGGCCGGCGAGGTGATGGCGCTCTTCGCCGACCTGAACAAGGCCGGACGGACGATCGTCGTCGTCACCCATGATGCGGGCGTGGCCGCCCGCTGCGGCCGGATCGCCCGCATCGAGAACGGCCGGATCGTGGAGGAGGCACGATGAGCACAACGCGTCTGGTCCGGAACAGTCTGCGGGCGATGGCCCGCTTCAAGCTGAGGAGCGGCTTCATGATGTTGGGGAGCCTCATCGGCGTCGCCGCGCTGACGCTGGTCCTCTCGATCGGCAAGGGAGCCGAGCGCAAGATCCTGGCGACCGTCCGCCAGATCTTCGGCGCCTCGTCGATCGTGGTCTTCTCCGGGGGCGGCCGGCTGATGGGCGGACCCCACGCGGGAGCCTCCCGGTTGACCCTCGCCGATGTCGAGGACCTGGCGCGGGACCTTCCCGCCGTCGAGGCCTGGGACCCCCAGCAGGCGATGCGGACGGTGGTGCGCTCCGGAGACGCCAGCGCGACCGCGCGCGTGCTCGGGGACTCCGAGCGCGCCGAGCGGGTCTGGGACCGCGGGGTCTCCACCGGCGAGTACTTCGACGCGGCCGCCGTGGCGGGCTCGGCGCGGGTGGCGCTGATCGGCGAGACCGTGGCCCGCGAGCTGTTCGGTGACGAAGACCCGCTGGGCGCGGAGATCCTCATCGGCTCCGTCCGCTTCCGGGTGATCGGCATCCTCGAGCGCTTCGGCACCGACGTCCACGGCATGGACCGCGACGACGAGGTCGTGGTGCCGATCTCGACGGCCATGCGCCGCCTGATGAACGTCGACACGATCCGGGCCGCCAAGCTGCTGGTGAAGGACCCGTCCCGCGTAGAGGAGACGGCGCGCGAGGTGAAGCGGCTCCTCCGCGAGCGCCACGCCATCGCGCCGGGCCAGCCGGACGACTTCACCGTCATCACCTCCCTCCAGGTCCAGCAGATGGTGGGCCGGGTGCAGCGGGTCCTGTTCCTCTTCCTGCCGCTCGTGGCGGGCATCTCGCTCGCCGCCGGCGGCGTCGTGGCGGCGAGCCTGATGCTGGCCTCGGTGAGCGAGCGAGTGGGCGAGATCGGTCTGCGCCGCGCCGTGGGCGCACGGCCGCTGGACATCCAGCTGCAGTTCCTCCTGGAGACCGCGGTGACGACGCTCGGCGGAGGTCTCGGCGGGCTCGTGCTGGGCACGGCCGTCGCCCGGATCGTGGCGCGCCGGATGGGGCTGGAGGGGATCGTCTCGTGGCAGGCGGTCGTCCTCGGAATCCTGGCCGCGGCCGTGACCGGCCTCCTGGCGGGCGTCGTGCCCGCGCGGCGGGCGGCCCGGCTGCAGCCGGCCGATGCCTTGCGATGAAGCTCGGACGCAACCTCGGCTCGTCGGTCAAGGCGCTCCTCGCCCATCGCCTGCGGGTCACCCTGGCCCTCTCCAGCGTGGCGATGGGCGTCGCGGGCGTCCTCCTGACCGGCGCTCTCGGCAAGGGAGCCGAGAGTGAGATCCTGCGCGATCTCGACGCCATGGGCACCGACCTCCTGGTCGTCCGGCCAGCCACGGTGAAGCGGCTGGTCGCCCGCAAAACGGTGCAAGGCCTCGTCACCAGCCTGAAGATCGAGGATGCCGAGGCGATCGCCGAGCTGGCTCTCGCCGGCGAGGCGGTCCCGGGGGCGGACGGAACGCTCAAGGTGAAGGCGGGCAGCGGCGCCCTGGTGACCACGGTGCTCGGAACCACTCCCGCCTTCCCCGGCGTGCGCCGGTTCCGGGTGCGCGGAGGCCGCTTCTTCGACGCCGAGGACGACCGCGGCGCCCGGCGCGTCGCCGTGCTCGGGGCCCGGGTCGAAGAGAGGCTGTTCCCGGGGGAGGACCCGGTCGGCCGCTCGATCCGCATCCGCGGCGTCCCCTACGAGGTGATCGGGACGCTCGAAGCCAAGGGCGTCCAGGCCGACGGCTCCGACGAGGACAACCAGATCATCGTCCCGCTCCGGACCGCTCTGCGCCGGATCTTCAATGTCACCTGGCTCAGCACCGTCTTCGTCAGGGTCAGCGATCCGCGCAGGATGGACGAGGCCGAGGCCGGGATCGGCGCGCTCCTGCGCGAGCGCCACCGGCTCGGGAGGAACGGCAAGCCCGACGACTTCGCCGTCCAGAACAAGACCCGCTTCCTCGCGGCGCAGAAGGAGACGGCCGAGTCCCTCACGCTCCTCACCACGGGCCTCGCGGCCCTCGCGCTCCTCGTCGGCGGCGCGGGGATCCTGGCGCTCATGCTGCTCTCGGTGCGCGAGCGGACCGGCGAGATCGGCCTGCGCATGGCGGTCGGGGCGAGGCCGCGGGACATCCTCGTCCAGTTCCTGGCCGAGGCCACGGTCCTGGCGCTCGGCGGCTGGTTCGCCGGAGTCGCCGCCGGCGCGCTCGGGGCAGGGGCGGTCGCCCTCGGCACGGAATGGAAAATCGGCCTGCCGCTCCCGGCGCTCCTCGCATCGCTCGCCATGGCCGCCGCCACCGGGCTCGGCTTCGGGGCCTTCCCGGCCCGCAAGGCCTCACTGCTGCCGCCGATCCAGGCCCTGTCCGCGGAATGATTGGGAGATGATGAGACGGCCATGACGGCCCATTCATCCAATCCGAGGGTGCTCGTCATCGACGACGACGAGGCGCTGAACGAGCTGCTCACGGAGTACCTGGGGCAATTCGGCTTCGCGGTTCGGACGGCGGCCCACCCCGAGGAAGGGCTCCGCGCGCTGAAGACCGATCCTCCCGACATCGTCGTCCTCGACGTGATGCTCCCCGGCATGGACGGTCTCGCGGTCTGCCGCAAGATCCGCGAGACCAGCCGCATCCCGATCGTCATGCTGACGGCCCGCGGCGACGTCATGGACCGCATCCTCGGGTTGGAGCTGGGTGCGGACGACTACCTGCCGAAGCCGTTCGAGCCGCGCGAGCTGGTGGCCCGTATCCAGGCGGTGCTCCGCCGGGGAGCGCCGGCGGTGGAGGACGACCGCGTGCGCATCGGCGCGCTGGAGGTGAGCTGGGCCACCTGCTCCGCCCGCCTGGACGGGCGCCCGCTCGCCCTCACCACGGCGGAGTTCGAGCTGCTCGCGCTTCTCGTGCGCAACCGCGGCCGCGTGTTGAGCCGCGAACGCATTCTCGACGAGACGCGCGGCGTCGACTGGGAAGCGTACGACCGCTCGATCGACGTGCTGGTCAGCCGCCTGCGCCAGAAGCTCGGCGACGACCCGCGGCAGCCCGCCTTCATCCGGACCATCCGTGGGTTGGGCTACCGCTTCATCGGCGGCGGAGACGGCGATGACTAGGCGGAGGATGTACAGCTCCATCTTCGTCAAGCTCCTGGCGATCATGCTCGCCACGGCCGCGAGCCTCTTCGTGGTCGTGGCCGCCGTCTTCTGGCTCATCGTGAGCCCGCTCCTGGCCACGTCGAGGCGTCTCGTCGCGGACTACGCGCGCACCTTGGCGGCGACGTCACCGGACCTCCCGACCGCGCAACGGCTCGCGGCGCGGCTCGATCTCGAGATGCGCTACGAAGGACCGGAGGGCACCTGGGAGACGGCTCCCGGCTTGCCCTCGATCCAGGAGGTCCAGCGCGATCCGCGGCGGAGGTACGACTTCTACATCGCTCCTGGAGGCCATGGGGGCACCTATCTCATCTCGTGGGAGCTCGGCCGGCGGATGCGCCGCGCCCATACGAGAGTTCTGTGGTTGCTGCACCTCCCCATGCTCGGGATCGTCTTCATGACGTACGCCGTCCTGCGCCTCGCTCTGCGTCCCCTACGGTCGCTGCACGAGGGGGTCACGCGGCTGGGCGAAGGCCAGCTCGACGTGGTCGTGCCGAGCCGGACGCGCGACGAATTCGGCGTCCTGACGGACGCCTTCAATCAAATGGTCCGCCGCATCCGGGACATGGTGCGCTCCCGCGACCAGCTGCTGCTCGACGTCAGCCACGAGCTGCGCTCGCCGCTGACCCGCATGAAGGTGGCGCTCGCTCTCCTCCCCGAGGGCGAGAAGCAGAGCCGGATCGCCGCGGACGTGGCCGAGATGGAGGCGATGATCACCGAGCTGCTCGAGCTGGAACGGCTGCGCAACGGCCGCGCGATCCGCCCCGCGCGCCAGGACCTGGTGCCGATCCTCCACGAGGCGGCCGAGCGCTTCGAGGACCGTCCGCCCGGCGTCCGCGTCGTCACGGCCGCGCCGGAGATCCTGCTGGACGTCGACGGCGACGGCCTCCGCACCGTCCTCCGCAACCTCCTGGAGAACGCGATCAAGTATTCGCTCCCCGACAGCGGCCCGGTGGAGATCTCCGCCATCGAGGACGGCGAGACGGTCGTCGTCCGCGTCACGGACGACGGACCGGGGATTCCCGAAGAGGATCTCGCCAACCTCTTCGAGCCCTTCTTCCGGGTCGACCGTTCGCGCTCCAAGAAGACCGGCGGCTACGGCCTGGGCCTGAGCATCTGCAAGCGGATCCTGGAAGCCCACGGCGGCAGCCTCACCGCCGCGAACAATTCCGGGCGTGGAGCGACGTTCACGCTGCGGTTGCCGAAGGGGGTGGCAGGGTAGGATTTCCCCCATGGCGCCGCGCCACCTCGCCCTCGCCGCCCTCCTCCTGGCCCTCGGCGGAAACGTCCGCTGCGACACGCAGCCCGGCTCAGGAGCCGTCACCTGGCGCTCGCGGCACTGGATCGTCCAGATCCCGGCGGAGCTGGCGGCCCGGCGGCCGGCGGAGTCCTGGGGTGCCGCCGCGGACCGCCGGCTGGAGGCGATCGCGGCTCGCCTCGGTGTGAAGATCCCCGGCGAGCCGCTGCGCCTGTACATCGACGATTCGACCCAGCGTTTGGAGGAGAGGACCGGCAGCGATGCGCCGTTCACCGTCCTCCCGGACCGCCGCGAGGTCGGGCACCTGGTGGCTCCGGATGGCGCCATCACCGACGCGAGCGGCGACGCGCGGCTCCTCCTCCACCTCGCCTGGGGACCGTCCGCCTCCGCAGCCCTGGCGGCAGCCATCGCCCGCTACGGTGCCGGCGACTTCCACGGCCGGCCGCTCGCGGTCTACGCCGCCCGCATCACCCGCGAGGAAGAGCCCTACTCCCTGCGCGAGGTCCTGCGCCTCGGAGAGGGCGGCGAGGGGCAGCTCTCGCCTCTGGTCACCGACGCCCTCGGCGGCGCCTGGGTGGAGCACCTGCGCGCCCGCCGCGGCGCCGGCATCCTCGAGCGCCTCTGGCAGAGCCCGGGAGACGAGAAGGCGCTCGCCGCCGCGCTCGGAAGCTCCTGGGAAGGGCTGGAGAAGGAGTGGCGGCAGTGGCTGGAGAGCCGGCCGGCCCCGCCGCGCGAGGCGCCGATCCCGAAGCTCTCCGGGTTCCTGCGCGGCATCTCCTTCTCTCATGAGGTGCGCCGCGCGGGCTACGGCTCCGATGCCGCGGCGGCGCAGCTCGCCCGCATGCGCGCTCTGGGGGCGAACGCGGTCTCGATCGTCCCCTACGGCTTCACCCGCGCGCCGGAGGAGCCGTCCGTCCGCTACCTGGGGACGGACGAGAGCGACGACCGCATCCTCCGCACCCTGGCGGCGGCAGAGCGCCTGGGGCTCAAGACCGTGCTCAAGCCGCAGCTCTGGGCGCCGCACCACTTCACCGGGGACATCGCCTTCGAAAAGCCGGCGGACTTCGCGCGCTGGTGGGCCGGCTACCGGCGCTTCATGCTCCACCACGCCCGCGTAGCGGCGCTGGGGCGGGCCGACGTGCTGGTCATCGGCACGGAGCTGGGCGGCGTGATGCGGCATCAGGAAGCCTGGCGCCGCCTGATCCGCGACGTGCGCCGGATCTATTCCGGGCCGCTCACCTATGCGGCGAACTGGGCCGGGGACTTCGAGACGGCGCCGTTCTGGGGCGACCTGGATCTCCTGGGGCTCAACATGTACTACCCGCTCGCCGGACCGGGAGAGCAGCCGCGGGCCGACTCGCCGCGGGTGCGCGAGCTCCAGGCGAAGCTCGCCGCCATGGCGCGCCGCTATGGCAAGCCGGTCCTCTTCACCGAGGTCGGCTACGCCGCGAGCGCCGCCGCGGCAGCCGAGCCCTGGAAGGAGGACCACGGGCCGCTCGATCCTGCGATGCAGGCCCGTTGCTATGAAGTGGTCTTCGAGGCCTTCTCGCGCGAGCCCTGGCTCGCCGGCCTCTTCTGGTGGAAATGGCCGAGCCACGGCCTCGGCGCCGCCGACGATCCCTCCTTCAGCCCCCTCGGCAAGCCGGCGCTGGGGGTGCTGGAGAAGTGGTATGGGATGCGGCTGGCGAGGTAAGCCTCTTCCCCTCGCCCCGCGCGGAGCGGGAGAGAGGAAGCCCTCTCCCTCGTGGCCGCTTCACTCTATCCTATCATTGACATAGATTCTCGACTGACCTATCATCATATCAGTGCTTCAAGATACTCCGATAGCTTATTGACTATTTCGTCATTCGACGGCGCATCTGGGGAATGCCGAACGCCCCGCTCAACGACTTGCTGGAGGGGAACGGCAAAGGAGCTCAGTAGTCTGGACGGCCACAACAACAGAATAGGAGGGCGCCAAGTTGAAAACTGCAACCCAGAGCCCGAAAGGAAAGCGAGATTCAAAAAAGCGCGTTGCCTCCACAAAGGGTGCTCCCAAGAAGGCCCATCCTCGGTCTCACCAGCCGGGGCAGAGATTCGTTGGTGAACGGAGGATCGTCCTCTTCGACCTTGACGGTACCCTCATGGATTCCGGAACGGCGTGGCGCGAGTGTTCGGAGCGAGCTCTCGCCCAGCTGGCAAAGCTCCTGCCCGACCTCGATTCAAAGACCGTATTCGCCGCCTACAGAGCAATCTATGCCTGCCACGCACACATTCGGGGCAAGCCTGGTCCGCGAGGGCACACTTTCGAGGACATGCGCCAGGAATGGAACACTCGAACCTCCTATGCCTTGCTCCTTGCTTGGTCGAGATCCGCCGATTTCCCCCGCGGGTCGATATCCCAATACCAGAACGTTCTGCAAAATCTGTTAAAGAATGATGATCAGATGGAGCGGCTTTTCGACGACGCAGAGGAGTTCAGAGATACATGGTCTATCGATTGGGCTCCATACATAGATCGCGCAGTGGAAGAGTTTTGGAATGTGGACTTTCGACAACGCTATCTTTATCCCGGCGTCCCGGAGCTCCTCTACAGTCTGCGCCGAAGGAACATAGAGTATTATATAGCCACCGAGGGCCACCTTCCCACGCAGTGGCGCAAAATCCGTGCACTTGGGTTAGACCAGCCCAATCCCTACGATCCAGAAAACCTGCCCTGGATTTCACCCAATCAGCTCCTGACGACTAGCCAGGCAGCGCGACCACATCGTGCCCTACAGGCGCTGATCGGATTAAGCGAATGGTATCGCGGCCGGGCGGCCGCTAGCAAGGACGCGCTGAACATGCTCACCACAAGCGCGTACGACCACTCCCAGCTGCAACTCACGGCCGACTCTTCCGAAATAATGGCCTCTGGATTGGCGAGAATGGCGGGGTTTTTTCGCCGTCTGGCCGGTAAGATCAGCATCGATGCCTCTGGCCTCGTGCAACCCGAGTTCTATACGCGTGTCCTCCTTGCGATCAGCCAGGCGCCAGACAATCCCCGAGGTCACTTTGCGGGAACGGAGTTCTCAGCCTCATGGAATACTCCGATTCGCTTGGCAATGGTTGGTGATAAACACTCATCCGACATAGCCCCAGTCTTACGGCTGGCGAGTGAGCTAAAGACCAGGATCATGGCGATCTGGGTCAGGCAAGGGAGCCATGGTTCTGGAGAACCCGATCCCGGAAAGACACCGGAGTGGGTGGAATGCAGCGCCATTTCTGAAGCCGGAGCAAAATACCTTTTGCGAGAAGAAGCGTGGCCAAGACTTACAGAGCGTATCGATAAGCCACCCGCTCGCCTATTTTTCAGCGCAATCGAACCTCTGCCTGGAGAGCATTTGGAAAAAAATATCTGGGAACTCCTCGCCGGCATCGGCACCGTTCGCAATAGTTTAGCCAAGAACCAACAAATAGGTCCTAATTTAAAAATTGTGAGAACGGCTACACGGGTTGTGAACGACCTCTTTGGAATAATAGTATCAGACATTCGACTTAGCAAGATTCGCGACGATGTAATTCGTTTCCTGTTACGTCTTTGTCTACATCCTGAACTGCGCAGCAAGGATGTGGTGCTAGGCCAATGTGCTGGACTGCCCGAGGCAGCCGTTGAGTTGCTTTTGGCTATATGCGAAGAGAGCGAGGGTACTCCTGCTGCTATGGGCGCATATCGGGAATACCTTAAGATAATGGCCAATCTGCTCGATACCAACCACCTCGAGTGGGCGGCTGCCGTAATCGATGTACTTGACAGTAAGGCAAAGATCGTGGACGATATCTGTTCATCGCAGAAATTGGCTCGCCTCTACAGCGGCCGGTTGATGCCGCTGTTGCATTTTCCCCATCTTCCAGACAACTTTCCGAGGCTCAAGACCGAGCTATTGTATGGTAGAATCTTGGATCATGTAGATTTTATGGATGAAGCAGAGCAACCGCCATACAAGACAACTTTAAAAGAAAAGATCATTCTTGGTCAATCAAGCCAAGAGCACAGACACCAACAATTCGTATTTCTGGGTACGAACCGGGAGGAGGATCAGGTTTACTGTTCCCTTGGCGGTCCGAAACGGCGGAATATCGTATGTGTTTGTGGAAGCCCTGGAACCGGGAAGAGTAGCTCATTGGACGCCCTGGTGTTGGGAGCCCTGAAAGGTGAGGGCTTGGAGGCGGCTTCGGCTCCTCAGTCTGCTGTTATTGTTTTTCACCATCAGTTATCTGGCGCGTGTCCATTTGCAATCCCAGCCCAGCAGTTAGGCTTCGTCACCAAAGTTTTTTCTTTTGTGGATGAGCTACCGGACATAAAAAAGGAATATCCGACGCTGTCCACCGATCAGATAAACCCAATTCGGTTCGATCTTGACCAGCTCTCTGACGACCTCGTGTTGCGCTGGATTGGCCTTGGCGAAGGTACAGCAGCTGCGCAGGAATTCCGTCGAATTCGGCGAGATGGAGGCATCAAAACCACTCTCGGGGAATTGCGCAATGCAATAGCAACCGCACCTCAGGACGTTGTCAAGAAAAAGAAAGAAATTTTGCGCAGCTTAGACAAGCTCGAGCCAATTATCACGAAGAAGGGAGAGCTGCCGCTTAGCAAGGAAATCGATGTAGGTAGACTCATAATTATCGATTGTGGAAGGGTCAATCAACATTTTGGTCGACTCGATGCCTGGGAGACCGTTTTATCTGTTTTAGAGAAACACTGGGATAGTCGCAAGGAGGGCGAGCACTTGCTTTTGGTTTTTGACGAGCTCCACCAGGTCGCTGGAAGACATGCTAATTCGGATGCCAAGTTGCTTGCCAGCAGGCTGGGGGGGCTGGTCGACAGGATGGGCCGGCATCAGCAGGTCTCAATCGTTGCCGCTTCGCAAAGGCCAAATGACTTCAAAGGAGCTGGCGACCTCTGGGAAGCTGCCACCGTGCTGCTGATTCATCGCCTTCAAACGCCCGTCAAAGAAGTACCCAGCGGCGAGCTTTGGGATCTAGCAAGAAATGTAGGCGACTTCACCGACTTAAAGGTTGGGCAAGCATGGTACTGCTCGGGGGAACAGGATGAGCGGGAACCGAGCCGGAAGATAACAGGTTACGTGAAGGTGCGAAGAACGAGTTGAGGAGATAGCGGCTTGGTCATGCAAGACGAGCTACTCGCGGCTCTGGACAGCAGCGGGAAGATTTTGCCCGAGCCCGTCTCTCGCCAGGAAGCGCACCGGCGCGGGATCTGGCACAGGTCCGTGGCCATTTTCGTGCTGAGCTCGCAAGGGGAGATTCTCCTCGAAAAACGGAGCCTCCATAAGGATCTGTTCCCAGGATTTTTCGACATTCCTGGAGGACATGTAAGATCTGGCCAGGCACCTGCCGAGACCGCGCGCGAGGAGCTACGGGAGGAGCTCGGGCTCGTGGTCGAACCGAGCCGTCTGCAGCCCCTCTCGGAAGAGGACGCAATCCTGGAACGAGTCGTGCTCCCTGAGAAGGCGATCATCAATCTCGAGCGGAAGACTGCATACCTCGTCGAAATCAACGAGACGGAGGAGCAGAGTATTCTGCAGAGGGCCGCGGAATGGGCTCGCGCCTCGGCGCACGAGCTGGCGATGAGGGGACCGGAAGGTGAGGTTTCCCATATCGAGCTCTGGAGTTGGGAGCGGCTGCAGCATGCTCTTCGCGACAGGGACCGACGGCGCCTCGCCAGCGGAGTGGAGTCGGCGCTCTCGGATGAGGGAACTCGGAACCAGATCGGCAAGAGGATCCTCGATCTGCGCGATGAACGCCGGCGTGAGTTCTGGGAGGAGAACGAAGAATTCCTGGATTGCGGAAATCCGGTGCAGAGGAGTGATCGCAGGCTCTTTGAGCTGCTCGTGGATTCCCCTACCAGCATCGCCACAACCAACGAGGTTGACGCCATCTTTGAGCTCGGAACCGATGAGATTAGCGGTGCGTATTTGATAGGAAACTTCAGATTACAGGTGGCAGGTGACGCATACTGGGGGGCAAAGCTTCTTGACCCGGCGACGCGATATGTCGACAATCTTCTCCAAACGGTTGCGTTCGGTTGCAGCACCGAAGCGAGAGAGAAGCTGCTCGATGCTGCGCCGGCAGCACGACGATTTGTTGCGGGAGTTTTGAACTTTCCTCTGGAGAACGGCAGTCGATTCCGGGATGGATTGGGGAACCTGACCGAAATCGCCGTCGCGCGGAAGGCCGTACTGATCTGGCTCAGAAAGTATGCAGCCGGGTTCCTGTCTGCCGAAGTGTTGGACAACCCTACTCGCAGCGTTGCCCACGAATGCCTCAAGGCCGGGCGGACTCTCCTCACGACATGGTCGGCAAGGTCGTTCACCTCAGACAAAGAACGATTAAAGGATCTCGCATTGCTTGGCTTGGGCGCCTCTGCCGTGGATTTCAACAACCCCCAGTTCCAGGTGCGACTGGCAGAGAATGCTGGCCCGGGTTCCTGGATTCTTCAATTCATCGAGGAGAGGACGGCAGAGAGCTTGTGCCCGGAGCTCGGAGCAGATGCCTTCCTCGACGAGTTCTGCGATCGATACCTTGCGAGCGGGCAGCCCGTAGAGCTGGCCTTCTTACCCGGAAGCGCCGCCCAGGCCTACGTGAGCTTGGCCCTTTGCCAGGAGATGCTTCGCCAGAACCCCTCATTGCGCGTGTCCTTCATTCCGAAATCCGGCGCTCCCGGCAATGACCTGACGCTCGACGATGCGCAGACAGCCTTGCAGATGGAAGCTGCCGGCGCTCTGGCCGACCTCGCCGCCTATGCCAAGGAACAGCGATTCATTGTCGTTCCCAACGGTCCCGCGGGTCACGGGCTTGACCCGGCACGTCTTTCCTCCGACACCGCGGCGGTGCTGGCGCGAGCCACTGCAATTGTTGCCGAAGGACAGGCATACGCCGAGATCCGAGGTTGGAAGAAGCCCACGTATATCGCCTTCCGGGTTCATGGTCGAGTCGCGGAGGCAATTCACGGAGTGTCGCGCGCGCGCGGGGCCTGCGGTTTTGTCCGGCTGACACCTGGCGTTGATCACTTCGAAGGATTCGAGGCGGCCGTGCTGCGGGAGATGACAGATGCCACAAACGGCGCCACGATACGAGCTGCGTCGCAGACGACGTCAGAATACGTGACAGCGATGCTCAGCCAAAACTTCGCGCTGGTCGTCAATGGCCTCTTCCAGGGAGATCAGAGCGAGGCATGCCGGCAGTTGCGAGCTGAGGCCCGGCGTCTCGCCAGGACATTTGCGGAAGTCGTGATTGGAAATGCGGCGAAGCCTCCCGCCCGGCTGCTGGTGAGAAATTATTACGAACAATCCGAGTACACGGTGTTTGCTTGCGGCGGCGGCGGCGGTTTCAATGGCGTCACACTTAAGGCGCTGCGGCTGTTGGGGCTTCCCGTTGCGGCAGGTGTGCCGAGCACTGACGACGGGGGCAGCACTGGTGAGCTTCAGCTCTGGTTCCGCCACGCTCGAGGTTTCGTCTTCGGAGTGGGCGACATGGCCGCCATTCTCCAGGACAGTCTCGATAACAAGGGCAAACAGGCCGTCCTGGCCTATCGGTTCGACCATGAACCCGTCGATCTGGCTGCCGGTGTGTTGGAGAGAATCGTGACGGAGATGAGTCAACCAACCTATGAGGATTCGCCCATCGGCACTGCCATCGACTTCTTGTCCTTCACGTGCGACCAGCTCAATCTCGCACGCATCATCGACAGATCATTCCGCAGCGACCCCGGGAGTCAGCGACTCCCTGTGAAAGGCGCAAGCATCCGCAACCTGGCCCTCATTGCTGCCTATGAGCTATGCGGCTGCTTAGGTGAGATGGAAACTGCCACCGGCGAAGCTCGCTTGAGCGCCTTGTACGTCCTCGAGAAGGCTCTCGGAATCAGAACCCGGCTGATGGTTCTGCCGGTCACTTATGATGAATGCATGCTCTACCTCGAGTACGAAACTCCAGTGCCGTCGAATCTCGCACAAGCTTTCCGTGTGCCCAGTACCCATCTCCAATCGGATGGGCGCCGCCTGTTTGGCCAGCGCTATATAGACAAGCTGCCGCACGATGGCCGAAGGCGAACCGCTGGTGTCGTCGCAGGTATAGAGGCTATGGAGAGGCGACCCAAGGTAAACCCTGAGTATCTGGCTCGCCTCAGGAAGGCAAAGCTGTTCATCATGGGCGCAGGCTCATTAATCGGCAGCCAGCTCGCGCAATTGACCATCGATGGTGTGGCGGAAACATTGATTTTAAGACGGGACATGCGGCGCATACTCGTACTCAACCATGTAAAAATGGATGAGACCCGCGGAATGAGCTTGCGTGAGCATGTAAAGCTCATTGAAACAATTGCCACCGAGAGTGTCACACAAGAGATGCTAGACCGAATCTCCCCATCCACGAAGCGGCTGCGGATAGCAGACCTGTTTACTGATGTAGTGATCCCTAGGACAGTAGCTCGGGAGATCGAGGCCGAAATGGCTGAACATGGATTTACATGGGATCCGGTGATGGATGATCAGCCGAAATTCATTCATCTGGGAGCCATCGACGGCGACCGAGCGCCATCACGAAGAATCTTGCGGAATAGATACGTGGAGTTTATCATTCAATATCCAGAGGTTCGTGAAAGGCTTGGCATCACATTGCGCGAGATCGAGGTTCTTTCCTATATGGAACAGCCTCACAGCCTCTATGCAGGACGCACCGAGGCAGGTCGCTATCGCGGAGCATTGTTTGCCACGGATGAGGATATTCGCTACCTTGTGGAACAAGGTATTCAGCTTCGCAATATTCACGAGATCGATTCGATCGGAGAGAACTGGAAGCTGCTGAAGTCGGAGGGGAGTCCGTGTTTCGAATTCTTTCCAGGGCTCGTACCAGAGGCCTTGATGGGTATCATCCGAATTGCCTTGGAGCGCGGTTCGGACAGCATCGAAGTTGCGGGGCAATGAAGCGATTCCCCCTCCCCCTTGAAGCGGGAGAGGGGAACCTCCTCCCATAGCTCGCCGTAGGAACGAGGAGTAACTCCGGTCGGGCGGGGGCGCCCTCTCCCGCTCCGCGGGGGAGGGACGGGGAGGGGGGTCTACAGATAAAGGCTGAACGCCCGCTCCAGCAGCCCTGTCTCCCCGTCATAGCCGTCGAGCAGCCGGTGCATGGCGTCGCGCACGGTGCGGCTGGTGTCCGCCTTCATCGCCTCCTCCTCGATGGGTACCCCGTCCTGCATCAGATAGGCGAACAGGCGCGCCATGCCGCAGTTGGCGATGAAGTCGGGGATGATCGCGAACCGCTCGTCCGCGGCTTTCTGCACGTCGCAATCGCCCTGCTCGCGGTCGGCGAACGGCGTGTTCGCTCCGCAGGAGATGACGCGGACGCCGGCTGCCGCGAGCTCATCGAGCCGCGCGGGGTCGATCGTGTAGGAGGTGGCCGCCGGGATGAAGACGTCCGCCCGGGTCTGCCAGAAGGCGGGGGCGTCCTCCCCCTCCTCGCCTCCCGCCGGGAGGAGAGCGCGCTGCGGACCCTCGCGGCGCGCCAGGAGGTCCGGGACGTCCAGCCCTTCGGGATCGGTCCACCAGCGGAGGACCCGCGGCTGGCTGGAGACCTGGCAGATGGCGCCCACCACCCGCGCACCGGCCAGGTGCAGGTAATAGGCGGCGGCTCCCCCGACGTCGCCGAAGCCTTCGACCAGGATGCGCTGGCCGGCGATCGGCTCGCCGCGGTGCTCGAACCAGGCCAGGACCGACTCCGCCACGCCATAGCCGGTGATCATCTCCGCCAGGGCGAGCGACTGCCCGAGGATTTCCGTGGGCAGGACCACTCCCGCGTCGAGCTGCCCCAGGAGGCGGCGGAACGCCTCCTCGTCCGGCGCGAAATGCCCCCGCAGGATCCCCTCCTGCGGATGCGCCAGCGCGATCGCCTCACCGCTCAGCCGGCGGACCTCGTCCTCATTGACGTTCTGATCGCCGGCCGTCCCATAACAGGTGTGCAGCAGATCGCCGATGTGGCGGAACCAGCGCCGCAGCACCTCGGGCTTGCGCGGATCGGACGGATCGAAGCGGAGCACCGACTTGGCTCCCCCGATCTGCGGACCGCAGACCCGGAACTTCACCTCCATGGTCTTGGCCAGGAAGACCGCCTCCTCGCAGGCGCCGGTCACCCGCATCCGGGTGCCGCCGCCGGCCGCGTTACCGGTCAGTGAATTGATCACCAGCCACCCTTCAGCGCCGGTCTCCTCGTCCTGCCAGGAGACGATCTTCTCGGGCTCCTGGAGAAAAAAATCGCGATAACGGTCGAAACCGCTCGATGTCATGACTCAAGCCTCCTGATCTCGAATTCAAATCACCCGGACGAGGTGGTAGTCCTTGCGTCCCTTGCGCAGCACGAGGAGCCGGCCACCGAGCGCATCTCCAGCCGTCACTTTCCGCGTCTCCTCCCCCGCCCGGACATTGTTCAGATAGATGCCGCCGCCGCGGATCGCCCGCCGAGCCTCGGACTTGGAAGGGACGAGGCCGCTCGCGGCGAGCAGGTCGATGAGCGGCGTCCCCTCCCCCGCCAGCGACGAGCCCGCCACCTGGCTCGACGGCACGTCGGCGAAGACCTCCTCGATCTCGGAAGGCTCCAGGCCGGCGATCGCCTCGCCGAAGAGGATGCGCGTAGCCGTCTCCGCCCGGGCGAGGCCGGTCTCGCCGTGGACCGCCAGGGTCACCTCCCGCGCCAGCCGCCGCTGCGCCTCCCGCCGTTCCGGAGCTTCCTGGGCCTCGAATTCGAGCTCTCCGATCTCCTCGCGCGTCAGCCAGGTGAAGAATCTGAGGTACTTGATCACGTCCCGGTCGTCCGTGTTGAACCAGAACTGATAGAAGCGGAACGGCGGCGTCAGGCCCGGATCGAGCCAGACCGCTCCCGCCTCGGTCTTGCCGAACTTCACCCCCGAGGAGGAAGTGACCAGAGGGGAGACCACACCGTGCGCGAGCGGCTTCGCCTTTTCGGCCTGCCCGTCGGAGGGGGCCTCGGAGCGGTCCCCGCGCAACCGGCGGATCAGGTCCGCGCCGGCCACGATGTTCCCCCACTGGTCGCTGCCTCCCATCTGCAAAGTGCAGCCGAAGCGGTCGAAGAGGACCAGGAAGTCGTACGCCTGGAGGAGCATGTAGCTGAACTCGGTGAAGGAGATCCCGTCCTCCTGCTCCAGCCGGCGCTTGACCGACTCCTTGGCGAGCATGGCATTGACCGTGAAGTGCTTGCCGATGTCGCGCAGGAAGTCGGTCAGCGGAATCGTGGTCAGCCAGTCGCCGTTGTTCACCAGTCGCGCCGGGTTGCCGCGCGCCGTGAAGTCGAGGAAGCGTTCGAGCTGGGAGCGGATGCCGCGGAGGTTCTCCTCCACCTTTTCCGGAGTCATCAGCTGGCGCTCCTGGGTCTTGCCGCTCGGATCGCCGATCAGCCCGGTTCCCCCGCCCACCAGGGCGATCGGGGTATGCCCGAACCGCTGCAGGCGGGCGAGGTTCATGATCGGCAGGAGCGAGCCGACGTGCAGGCTGGCCGCGGTGGGGTCGAAGCCGACGTACCCGGTGACCTTCTCCGTCGCCAGGACCTCGCAGGCTCCTTCGGTCGCTCCATAGACCAGACCTCTCCACTCCAGCTCGTCGAACAGGCTCATTGCCATCTCTCCTTCGAATGATTTCCGGGCAGCGGCGCCACGCCGGAGGCGGCTTGCCGAACCCTGCGTAGCCTAGCAGAGCCACTCCGTGGGCGGTGTTGACTCCCCGGGCTCGAGGGGATAGATTTTATTCGTGACGATGAAGATCGAAGTATCCCTTTCCGAGGATGTCCAAGGGCAGGTGTCTGCGCGGAGGCGTGTGATGACGAAACGGAAGGCCCCTGACCTCGGGCTCGCCCGCTCGGCCGAGCCACTGTATCAGGAGATCAGGGCTGTCCTCGAATCGGCGCGCGCCGGTGTCTACCGCGCCGTCAACGCGGCCATGGTGCAGGCCTACTGGCACGTCGGCCGGCTGATCGTCGAGCACGAACAGGGGGGCAGGAAGCGCGCCGCGTATGGCGAGGCAGTGGTGGAAGACCTGTCGCAGCGGCTGACCACCGATTTCGGCAAGGGCTTCACGACAACCAACCTCAAGTACATGCGGTCGTTTTATCTGGCCTTCCCGATTCGTCACGCGCTGCGTGACGAATTCCCCGCCACGATACGCCAGGAGCTTTCCTGGACGCATTACCGTCTGCTCCTGAGTGTCGAGGACCCGGCGGCCCGCGAGTGGTACATGAACGAGGCCGCGGCAGAGCACTGGTCCACCCGCCAACTGGATCGCCAGATCTCAGTGCTCTACTACGAGCGCCTGCTCGCCAGCCGCAAGAAGGCGCCCGTCCGCGACGAGGCAGCCGCGAAGCTGGCAACGATCGAGCCGGAGCAGTTCATCCGCGACCCGTACGTGCTCGAGTTCCTCGACCTGAAAGACTATCCTGCGCTGCGCGAATCCTCCGTCGAGCAGGGAATCATCGACAACCTGCAGGCGTTCCTCCTGGAACTGGGCAAAGGCTTCTCGTTTGTCGCCCGACAGAAGCGCATGCGCTTCGACGACGAGGACTTCTACGTGGACCTCGTCTTCTACAACTACCTGCTCAAGTGTTTCGTGTTGGTCGATCTCAAGGTCGGCAAGCTGGCCCACCAGGACATCGGGCAGATGGAATCCTACGTACGGATGTTCGATGCCCATGCACGACCTGACGGCGACAATCCGACCATCGGTCTGCTCCTGTGCTCCAGGAAAAACGAGGCGATCGCGAAATACTCGGTGCTCAGCGAGAACCGCCAGATCTTCGCCGCCAAGTATGTGAAGGTCCTGCCGACCGAGCAGGAGCTCACGCGCGAGATCGAGCGCGAGCGCCGGTTGATCGATGCGCACCGCGAAGGTGGAGAGAACCTCTGACGGTTTCCGGCTGATCCATTCCTACTCGCTGCGGAGCGCTTCCGCCGGATCCGCGGCGGCGGCGCGGCGCGCCGGGAGCAGGCAGGCGACGGCGGCGACCCCGAGCAGGGCCAGCGGCGCCGTCGTGTAGGCCAGCAGGTCGAAGGGGGTCACGCCGAAGAGGAGGCTCGCCATCAGCCGCATCACGGCCGCCGCGACAGCGAGCCCGAGGACCAGACCGGCGGCGGTCAGCACCAGGCCCTCGCGCAGGATGAGGCGGGAGAGACCGGCCCGGGTCGCGCCCAGCGCAGCCCGGATGCCCATCTCGCGGCGGCGCTGGGAGACGCCGTAGGTGAGCACCCCATAGAGACCGGTCGCGGCGAGGGCCAGCGCGAGCAAGGCGAAGACTCCGAGCACAATCGCGGCGAATCGCGGCTGCGCCACCGCCCGGGACGCCCGGCTCGTGAGACGGCCGACCCCGTCCACGGCAGCCTGCGGCTCCATCTCGCGCACGAGCCGCCGAAAGGCCGGTGCGAGCGCGAGTGGGTCGCCCGTGGTGCGCACCAGGACGTACGGCTCGGTGAGCATCCCCCGGTTGCGGTCGCTCGGCACCACATAGATCTCGGGCTGCGGCGGACGGTCGGGTCCATCCTTCAGGACATTGCCGACTACGCCGACGATCTCCGTGACGCGCTCGCTGCCATAAAGGAGGCCGGGGTAGCGCCGGCCGATCACAGGCTTGCCGTCTGCGAGGTAGCGACGGGCGAGCTCTTCGTTGACCACCAGGGCGAGCGTGCCCGAGGTGAGGTCGGCGGCGGCGAGGAACCGGCCGCTCCTGATGCGCAATCCGAGCGCCCGCTCGTAACCCGGAGTCACGACCCAGAGGTTCGCAAGCACGGAGGCCGGCTCGCCGCTGCCAGTAGGCAGGGCGAACCCCATGACCGCGGTCGAGTCGCCGAGCGGCGCCATGTTGGAGATCCCGGCTGAGACCACGCCGGGCAAGGCCTCGAGGCGCGTCTGGAGCGCCTTGACGAAGGCGTCGCTGTGCGCCGCCGCCCGCTCCTCGTCGGGATCGTTCGGCAGGATCACCTGGGCGATCAGGACGTTGTCCGGCACGAAGCCGCTGTCGATCTCGAGGAGCCGGACGAAGCTGCGAGCCAGCAGGGCGGCACCGATGAGGAGGACGACGGCGAGCGCCGCTTCCGCGACCAGCAGGCCGCTGCGCAGGCTCTTGCCGGCCGCGCTCGTGGCCCGGCTGCCGCCGTCGTGCAGGACGGTTGCCGCCCCGGTGTGCATC
>DASPXX010000254.1:0-29450 GCA_035637095.1 Thermoanaerobaculia bacterium | reverse complement strand
GGGTGATCGCGGAAATGGTGCGGCGCGTGGCGGGGTAGCTACCGCGCCAGCGCCTCCACATCCCGCATCAGCCGCTTGACCGACTCCTCGTCGAAGCCGTCGTAGTAGCCGCGGATGCGGCTCTCGCCGTCGACCAGCACGAAGCGGGTGCTGTGGAGGATCGGCTCGTCCTCGCTGACCGGAGACTTGTCGTCCACCGGCAGCTTGAAGCCGTCCCGGGAGAGGCGGTGGATCGCCTGCTTGTCGCCGGTCAGGAACAGCCAGCGGCCGGGGGCTCCGAACGACTCGGCGTACTCCTGGAGGACCTTGGGCGTGTCGTACTCGGGATCGACCGAGAACGAGACGAAGCGCGCTCCCAGGTCCCGCGGCAGCTCTTTCTCCAGACGCGCCATGCGCAGCGACATCAGGGGGCAGGAGGCGCCGCAGCGGGTGAAGATGAAGTCGGCGATCCAGGGCGCGCCCGCCAGATCGGCCCGGCGGACGGTCTTGCCGTCGCGGTTCGTCAGCGTGAAGTCCGGGACGCTCCCCAGGACCGGCGGCGGCTCCGGGCGGTGCAGCATCTGCCAGACCGCCGCGCCGGCTACGGCGAGCAGGGCGGCGACGAGGACTCCCCAGAGCAGGCCGCGCCGGAGGCTCATTCGGTCACTCCACACGACCCCGGCGCATCACCCAGAGGTCCGCGGCGAAGGCGAGGAGCCCGAGAGCGATCAGGATCGCCAGCGCGGCCACCGGCCCGGGGATCCCCTCGCCCAGCTGCGCCGCCGAGCCGTAGAAGGTCCAGCGCAGGGACGCCACTCCATAGGTCAGCGGATCGATCCGCATCAGCGCCGAGAGCCAGACCGGAGCGCCCGTGAGCGGGAAGACCGCTCCCGAGAGCAGCCAGAGGGGGACGAGGAGCAGGTTCATCACCGCGTGGAACCCCTGCACCGAGTCGACCGACCAGGCGCACGCGAAGCCGATCGCGGTCAGCGCCAGAGAGAGGAGCGCCAGGACGCCCGCGGCGGCGAGGACGGACGGTATATCTAGATGAATGCCGGCGAAAGGCGCCAGCAGCAGGAACGCGGCCCCTTGAATCCAGGCGAGCGTCGCGCCGCCGAACACCTTGCCGGCTGCGATGGCCGCGCGCGGCACGGGCGCCGCGAGCACTCCCTGCAGGAACCCCTCCCGGCGGTCCTCGATGACCGAGATCGTCGAGAAGATGGCCGCGAAGAGCACCACCAGGGTCACCGTGCCGGGGAAGAAGTACTCCAGATAGCCGATCGCCGCAGAGCCGGGAGGGTGGAACGAGCCGGACAGGCCGCTGCCGATGAACAGCCAGAAGAGGAGCGGCGATCCGGCCGCGCCCGCCACCCGGCTCGGCTGCCGGAAGAAGCGCACCAGCTCGCGCCGCCAGAGGCTCCACACCGCGATCATGGGGTGGCCTCCCCCCCGTACAGCCCGCTGTAGAGCTGATGCCCGGTGCGATGGAGGAAGACGTCCTCCAGCGTCGGCCGGGCCACGGTCAGGGCGTCGATCCTTCCGGGGAGGGCCTCGACCAGCCGGGCGACCCACTCGTGCGCGCGCTCCCTTTCGAGACGGACCGCGCCGTCGCGCACCTCCGGCTTCAGCTCGGGGAACCGCGCGGCCAGGTCCCGTGCCAGCGCAGCCGGATCGGGTCCGGTCAGGGTGACCACGTCGCCGCCGATCTCCTCCTTGAGGACCGCCGGCGCTCCCTCGGCCACCAGCCTGCCCTGGTCGATCAGGGCCAGCCGGTCGCAGCGGTCCCCCTCTTCCATGAAATGGGTGGTCAGGAGGACGGTCACGCCACCCTGCTGGAGCTCTTCGAGCGTGTCCCAGAGGTCGCGCCGCGCCGCCGGGTCGAGCCCGGTGCTCGGCTCGTCGAGAAGCAGGAGCCGCGGCTCGTGGAGGAGCGCCTTGGCGATCTCGGCACGCCGGCGCAACCCGCCCGACAGCTCCCGCGCCCGTTGATCGCGCCGGTCGGCGAGCCGGAAGCGCGCCATCTGGCGCTCGATCCGCGCCGCGAGGTCGCGGCCGGTCAGGCCATAGAGCTGGCCCTGGTGGGTGAGGTTCTCCGCCACCGTGAGCTGCAGGTCGAGGCTCGGGTTCTGGAACACCACGCCGAGGTGCCGGCGGACCTCCCGCGCCTGCCGCCGCAGGTCGACCCCGAAGACCTGGATCGTGCCGCGCTCCGCGGGCGCCAGGGTGGCCAGGATGCGGAACAGGGTCGTCTTGCCGCCGCCGTTCGGTCCGAGAAAGCCGTAGATCTCGCCCGGCGCGACCTGGAAGTCGAGACCGGCCAGGGCCTTGCCGGGACCCACGGCCGGCTCCTCACGCCGGCCGCGGCGGGAGCGGCGGACGGGATAGGTGTACTCGATCCCCCTCGCCTCAATGGCCGGGAGCGTGCTCGCAGGGTCCGCGGTCACGCCTACGAGACCACCCGGTCGAGGAGCATCACCAGAAGCACGGCCGGAAAATAGAGGATGGAGGCGAGCATCAGCCACCGGGCGCCGGGCGTGGAGCGGGAGCGGGCGAAGGCGATCCCGAAGCCCAGATAGACCAGACCGAGGATGAGCGCTCCGGTGAAATAGATGCCCCCCATCAAGCCGAAGACCGAGGGGAGCAGGCTCACCGGGACGAGCGCCGCGCCCCAGAGCACCGCCTGGCGCGCCGTGCGGGTCCCGTCCGGATCGGTCACGGTGAGCAGCGGGAAGCCGCCCCGGGCGTAGTCCTCGCGGCAGAGCCAGGCGATGGCCAGGAAGTGGGGCATCTGCCAGAAGAACAGGAGGCCGAACAGCCCCCAGGCCGCGAGGTCGAGCTCGTTGCGCACGGCGCTCCACCCCATCATCGGCGGGATCGCGCCGGGCACGGCGCCGATGATCGTGGCGAGCGAGCTCACCCGCTTGAGCGGCGTGTAGACGAAGACGTAGCCGGTGAGCGCCGCCGCACCGAGGAGGGCCGTCAGCGGATTGACCGCGAAGTAGAGCTCCAGCAGGCCGGCGACGCCGACGGCCACACCGAAGAGCAGAGCCGCATCGGGATCGATCCGGCCGGTGGGGAGCGGCCGGTTCGCGGTCCGCTGCATCAGGGCGTCGGTCTCCCGCTCGAGCACGTGGTTGAGCACCGAAGCGCCGCCCGAGACCAGACCGGTGCCGAGCAGGGTGTAGACGAGCAGGGCGAAGGAGAAGGTCTCGCCGCCGGCGAGCAGGAAACCCAGCCCCGCCGTGAGCACCACCATGAGAGTGATGCCCGGCTTGGTCATCTCCGCGAGGTCGGCGAGGCGCACCGATGTGCGGGGGACTTCGAGGGACGCCGTCTGCGGGCCGCGGTTGGGAAACTCGGTCATGAGATTGCTGCGGAGCACCTGGCAGGCCGGCTCCAGCCGGGAAGTCTAACCCGACGGACGAGAGAATGCACGCGCCGCGATGCGGCACCTCCTGGGTATCCTCCTCGATATACTTGCGGCGCGACATGGAACACCTTCCCGTCCTCTCCGGCGGCCGCGAGGTCTCGCACCTCGCCGTGCGCTACGACGCTCCGCCGGAGCCCGGGCCGGCGCCCTTCTCCTTCCTTTATCTTCATGGCTTCGGCTCCGACCAGTCCGGCGAGAAGGCCGAGCACTTCCGCCGCCGGGCCGTCGAGGCCGGCTTCCCCTTCTGCTCCTTCGACTTCCAGGGGCACGGCGCGTCCGGCGGCTCCCTGCGCGACCTCACCCTCACCCGCAACCTCGACGACGTGGCGCGCGTCCACGACTGGCTGCGCGGGCGCGGCCACGAGCGGCTCTGCCTCCTCGGCTCCTCCATGGGCGGCGGCACGGCGCTCTGGTATTCGGCCCTCCACCCCGAGGACGTCGTCGCCGGGCTGCACATCGCTCCGGCCCTGGAGCTCGAAAAAGGGCTCCTCGCCTGGGCCGGTCCGGAGCGCGCCCGCCTCTGGGAGGAAACCGGCACCATCCCCTTCCAGAACGAATTCGTCACCTCCGATCTCGGTTGGGGTCTGATCGAGGACCTGCGCGCGTATCCGCTCGACGACCTCCTCCCGCGCTACCGCACCCCCACCCTCCTCCTCCAGGGCAAGAAGGACGCCTCGGTGCCGTGGCGGAGCGTCGTCGACTTCGCCACCCGCTGTGCCGGCGAGGACGTCGAGCTCCACCTCTTCGCCGACGGCGACCACCGCCTGACCGACCGCAAAGACCGTCTCTGGGCCTTGATGGAAGAGTTCCTCCGCGGCCGTCGACTGGTTTGACCTCTCCCGGGCCAGGTTCATCACCTTAACTTATAGAGACGGGTCTATGTGGCCATGAAGGCCGCCTGTTTTCCTCCGTCTCGAAGGAGAACCTAATGTCTCGGAAGATTGCGCTCGCCATCGTCCTCGTCCTCGTCTTATGCGCCACCGGAGCGGCGCACGCCGTGCCGTTCGACTCGAAGCTGGCGGAGTCGCCTGCGGACGTGAGCCTGGTGGGAGGAGTCTGGGACCGGCTCCTCGACTGGATCGGCGGGATCGTGGGAGGAGGGGATGGCCTTTTCACCCAGAGAATGGAGGGCTGTCACATCGATCCGAATGGGAGGGTCCTGTGCTGTCAGACTTCCTCCTGTTGACCCACTCGCCAGGATTAATTTATCGAAATTGCAAAAGGATGGATCTTTTGATGTCAGGGTGAGAGGCAAGCCGCCCAAAGATCGTGTGGCCTCATGACAGAATTTCTCCAGGCTCCTCCGTCTGATTTGACCTATTCACGGTCGGGAGAAGATTTGTCACTCTTGTGATAGGGCGGAAGATCGACGGCCATGGAGGCCGTCTGTTCTCCGCCCTGGAGGGAGAGAACTCTCATGTACCGGAAAGTCGGTTCGTTCCTCGTCCTCGTCCTCGTCCTCGCCCTATGCACAGCCGGAGCGGCCTTCGCCTTGCCGCTCGACCCGGAGATGGCTGCCGCCCCGAGCGGAACTGGGCTTCTGGACGGGGTCTGGAACAGGTTCCTCGGCTGGATCGACTCGCTCGTGGGAGGGGAGGGTGGCCTCACCGCCCTCTGGCTGGATGGCTGTCACATCGACCCCAATGGAGGACATTGCGTCTTCCAGTAGACCGGGGAGGCACTCCTGATCAGGGCGCCGGGCTGCATTCGGCGCCCATTTGTCCCTCCCTTGTCACGTTTTGGGGGGTCTGAGGAACTTTTATTTTGTAGATGCGGCTTCTCTGTCCAGCCGCATCGGATGATCCGACCGGCAGCACTGGGATGGTACGCCGGGTATACTTACTGGAGGGATGGCGATGGAAACTGGTCCCCGTGAGGGCTCCTCTTTACGGAATCTGCTCAGCGAAACCGACGAGCGTTCCTCGGTTGGAGAGTACGATGCGGCTCTATTGCGCGCTGAGCAGCGCCTGAAAGGCTGGGAGGCGATCTTCCAGCGAGAGCGTTCCGAGGCCGTCGGCTTGGTGGCCGAGCTCCTGGGCCACCCTCCGGAACGGCAAGAGCTGATCCTCCGCAACAACGTTCGCTACTTTACTTGGGGAGCGCTCGAACGTCTCCTTGCCCAGAGCTGGGGGCAGCGCTTCGCGAACCCTGACCGGGCCGAGCACCTGGCACGGCTCGCTCTCCTGGTCGCGGAACGGCTGGATGCCACCTTCTATGGCGCTGCTGCCATCGAAGACCTGCGCGCCCGTGCCTGGGGGTACATCGGGAACGTCCACCGGCTCCGCGCCGATCTGGCCGAAGGCACACGTGCTTTCGCGACCGCCTTCCGCCATCTGCGGCGCGGAACCCGGGAGCCGATCGAGTACGCCCTCCTGCTCGACCTTGAGGCTTCCCTGCGCCGCTCCCAGCGCCGCTTTGCCGACGCGCTCCGCCTGTTGCGGCGTGCCTTCGGCCTTTTCGAGGCGGCGGGCGACCGCCACCGGGCCGGCCGAGCCCTGCTGGGCATGGAGATCGTGCTCACCTACGCCGGATATCCTGAGAAGGGCATCCCACTTCTTTACAAGGCGATCGAGCTGATCGACTCTTCCCAGGAACCGGACCTCCTCCTCTGCGCCTGGCACAACCTGATCGACGGCCTCGTCGATGCCGGCCGGCATCTCGAAGCGCGCCGCCTCCTTTCCCGCGTTCGGCCGCTCTACGACCGCTTTCCGGAGTCGGTTGGGCACCGCAGCGAATGGCTGGCCGGGAAGATCGCTCTCGGTCTCCGGCAGGACGAGGAGGCCGAGACGCTGCTCGGCAAGGCGCGAGCGGGATTCCTGGCTGAGAACGCCCCCTATGAGGCGGTCATCGTCTCCCTCGAGCTCTCGACCCTTTACGCCCTCCAGGGGCGGACTCAGGAGATGAAGCAGCTCGCCGCCGAGATGGTGCCGTTCTTCTCGTCCCGGCAGATCCACCGGGAGGCCGCCGCCGCCCTCGCCTTCTGGAAGCAGGCGGTCGACACCGAGACCGCCGGGCTCGACCTCGCGACCCGTCTGGTCTCCTTTCTCAAGCGGGCCCGCTACCACCTGGACCTGCCTTTCGAGCGGCCGGCAGTCAGCCCTTGAAGTCGAACGTCACGGTGGCCGTCCCGTTGGGCGCCACCGTCACCTGCTTCTCCTGGGTGCCGAGCTTCTCGTGCCAGGCCTCGATCGTGTAGGTGCCCGGCGGCAGGTTGCCGATCGCGAAGACGCCGTTGTCGCCCGTCACCGCGTAATAGGGGTTTGGCACGACTCCGACGTAGGCCTTCATCCAGGGGTGGAGGTCGCACTTGAGCGAGACCATCACCTCCGGCTGCTCGAACTTCTTTTCGAGCACCATGCCCAGCCTCGGCTGCGGCTCGTTGAACTCGGTGTTCGCCGCCGCCATGGCATGGACATTGTGGGGCGTGACGTCACCGTTTCTGACCTCGAGCGTCTGCCCCACCTGCAGGCCGACCACCCGCGGCTGGTAGATGCAACCCTGCTGGTCGACGATCTTGGCCTCGGCCGGCACCGGGAAGCTCTTTCCCTCCAGGCCGCTCTTCACATAGACGAAGACGTTGGCCAGCTTGCCGTCCTGGGTGGCCACTGCGTCGTCGACGGCCGCTTTCGGGTGGAGCCGGGCGCACGCAGGATCGGCATTCATGGTGATCGCCGCATCGAGATCCTGGCCGGTGAAGGTGATCGTGCCGCGGATCGAGCCGGCGTTGGCGACCGCGGGGGCCGACGCCGACGGAGCCGACGCGGCAGGGGAGGAGGGCTCGGGGTTCTCCGGTGCGGCACCCTTCCCGCCACCGCCACACCCCACGGCCGCGAAGAGCGCGCAACCGAGCGCCAGGAGCCACAATCGTCTGTTGCTGTTCATCGGGAACCTCCTTCGAGGACCGGCGAATCGATTATGGCACCCGGGTTCCGGCCGGAGACCGTCCCGGCGGGGTGGAGCGCCCCACCCCGGAGGGTGAGGACGTGGGGTCGGACCGTGGGGAGAGCCAGCCCTGCTGCTCCTTGGCCCTCCTGGCCTGCGGTCGATTCCACTACACCCACCCGCGCCGCATCGCCAGCCACAATCTTTCCTGGAAGCCGATGCTTCCCGGCATCCGTGGAAAGAAGTTGTATCATCGGAGGGTGAGGAAAAGGGAGCTCGGCTTGACGATCGCACTTACCGTAGCTACAGTAAATCATGCGGGTTGAGTTTGACCCCGCTAAAGACGAGGCCCAACGTAGCCAAACACGGTGTGTCTTTGGCGTTGGCGAGAAAGCTTGATTGGGACGCCGCGCTTGTGTGGCTGGACGAGCGGTTTGATTACGATGAATTGCGGATGATCGCTCTCGCGCCTGAGACAGACATGCTGTACTACGTAGCCTTTGTTGACCGTGGCAATACACGAAGGATCATCAGCCTCCGCCGAGCTGAACGCCGTGAGGTGAAGCACTATGTCGAGAGCTTCCAAGAAAGTATCTAAGCAGCCGGCGATCGTGCCGCCCACACCCGAAGAAGACGCGGCGATCATCGCCGCGGCAAAGGCAGATCCGGATGCGCAGCCGCTGACGGATGCTCAGCTCGCTGCCATGGTCCCGATGCGAAATCTCCGTGGGAGACCAAAGTCAGAGAATAAGAAGCTGCTCTTGTCAGTGCGCTACAGCCCCGAGGTCGTTGCCTTCTTCAAAGCGACGGGGGAGGGATGGCAGTCGCGTATGGACAACGTGCTCAAAGAGTTCGTGGCGCGCCATTCCCGTTGAGCCTCCTGCTCTCCAGGCTGGCAGACGCCGCTGACGGCCGGTTCTTTACGGCGCCGTCTCTGGATCTACGGCGCCGTCCCGGGATCTGCGGCGACTTCTCCCGATCTGAGAGGCATCTAATAAGGTCGGCGTCACTGGGAGCCCTCACCCCCGGGACGCCCTTTCGGGGGTCTAGCCACCGGAACGCGGCTTGTGCCATCATTGCCGCCGCTTGAGCCGGTCGACAATCTCGCCCCGGAGCCGGAGGACTGGAGCTCAGGGCATTGGCAGACTCCCACGACGGGGGATGAGCAAGGGATGAGCGGAACGCAAACCGAGAGCAGCCCGAGCGCAGGTTACCCTGGCCAGACCGTTCGTTCGACCGGTCTGGCCAATTCCGAGCACCCCGATCCGGTCGACCGCCGCCCCACGTTGATCCTCGGCGCGCCGACCTTCCATGCCATCACCGAGGCGGTGGCGCGGCCCATGGAGCGCCCGCCCACTCTCGGCTGGTGGATCTGCTTCCTCATCTCCCTCGCCATGCTGGGCCTGCTCGGGGTGAGCATCGCCTGGCTGTTCTGGGAGGGGATCGGCGTCTGGGGTCTCAACAACCCGGTCGGCTGGGCCTTCGACATCACCAACTTCGTCTTCTGGGTGGGCATCGGCCACGCCGGCACCCTGATCTCGGCGATCCTCTTCCTCTTCCGCCAGAAGTGGCGCACCTCGATCAACCGCTCGGCGGAGGCGATGACCCTCTTCGCCGTGATGTGCGCGCTGATCTTCCCCGGCATCCACATCGGCCGGCCGTGGGTGGCGTACTGGATGTTCCCGATCCCGAACCAGATGGGCATGTGGCCGCAGTTCAGAAGCCCCCTGATGTGGGACGTCTTCGCGGTCTCGATCTACGGCACCGTGTCCCTCCTCTTCTGGTACGTCGGCCTGGTGCCGGACCTCGCCACCATCCGCGACCGCGCGACGGGCCTGCGGCAGAAGCTCTTCGGGGTGTTCGCCCTCGGCTGGCGTGGCTCGATGCGCCACTGGCAGCACTATGAGAAGGCCTACCTGATCCTCGCCGGCCTGGCGACGCCCCTGGTGCTCTCCGTGCACTCGATCGTGTCGATGGACTTCGCGACCGCCCAGCTCCCCGGCTGGCATACCACGATCTTCCCGCCCTACTTCGTCGCCGGGGCCATCTTCTCGGGCTTCGCGATGGTGATGACGCTGATGGTGATCATGCGCAAGGCCTTCGGCTTCGAGCAGATCATCACCATGAAGCACCTGGACTACATGGCCAAGATCATGCTGGTCACCGGCATGATGGTGGGGTACGCCTACAGCCTGGAGTTCTTCATCGCCTGGTTCTCGGGCAGCGCCTACGAGCTGTTCACCTTCAAGAACCGTGCTTTCGGAACCTATGCCTGGGCCTACTGGACCATGATCTCCTGCAACGTGTTCCTGCCCCAGCTCTTCTGGTTCAAGAAGGTGCGTTCCTCCGTGCTCGCGCTCTTCGTGCTGTCGATCTTCGTCAACGTCGGCATGTGGTTCGAGCGCTTCGTGATCATCGTCACCTCGCTCCACCGCGACTTCCTGCCGTCGAGCTGGTTCTACTTCAAGCCCACCTTCTTCGACGTCTCGACCCTGATCGGCAGCTTCGGCCTGTTCTTCACCATGTTCTGCCTCTTCGTGCGCTTCTTGCCCATCGTCGCGACGGCCGAGGTGAAGACCGTGCTGCCGCAGGCGGTCGCACACCCTCACGAGGCGCCGGCGATCGAGCACGACGCGCCGGTCCGCGCCGGCGGGTCTCTCGACCTCGCCAGTGGAGGAGCCGCCTGATGGCACGTTTGGGAATCCTGCGCCCCAGCCTGCCGCCCGGCGCTCTCTTCGGCGCTCTCGCCGAGTTCGCGAACCCGGCCGAGCTCTACCACGCCTGCGAGGGTGTGCGCGACGCCGGCTACACCCGTTGGGACGCGCACGCCCCGTTCCCCGTCCATGGGCTCGAGCGCGCCATGGGCCTCAAGGCCTCGCGCCTGCCGTGGGTGGTTCTGGTGGCGGCGCTCGGCGGCGCCATAGCCGGCATGAGCCTCCAGGGCTGGGTGAGCACCATCGCCTATCCGCTGGTGATCAGCGGCAAGCCCTTCTTCAGCTGGCCGGCCTTCATCCCCATCACCTTCGAGCTCAGCGTGCTGGGCGGCGCCTTCGGCGCCGTGCTCGGGATGTTCGCCATGAACCAGCTGCCCACGCTGCATCACCCGCTCTTTTCCTCGACGAGGTTCGAGCGGGCGAGCGACGACGGCTTCTTCATCTCGATCGAGTCCTGGGATCCCCGGTTCGACCGCGACCGCACCGTCGACCTGCTGCGCCGGCTGGGCGCCCGAGAGGTCGAGCTGGTGGCGAGCGGCACGGAGCTTCCTGAATGAACGACCCCGGGTCGCACTCCTCACCCTCCCGGCCGGCCGCCCTGCGCTCCGGGTCGCTGTGGCTCCCGCCCGAGCATTCATGGCGTCGCTTGCCGATGCTCGGACTCGTGCTGGCGGTGGTGGGCCTCGGCGGCAGCCTGGCGTTCGGCTTCATGAGCGAGGCAAACCGGCGCCAGCTCTGGCACTCCTGGCTGGTCGGATCGCTCTTCGTCCTGAGCATCGCCCTGGGCGGGCTCTTCTTCGTGCTCATCCATCATTCCACGCAGGCGGGCTGGAGCGTGGTGTTGCGGCGGATCGCCGAGCACGTCATGGGGACTCTGCCCTTCCTGGCGCTCCCCTTCCTGCCTCTCCTCCTCTTCGGCATGGGCGACCTCTTCGACTGGAGCCACGCCGACGCGGCACAGAACGCCCTGCTCCTCCACAAGCGGCCGTACCTCAACGTGACGTTCTTCGTGATCCGCAACGTGGTCTACTTCGCCATCTGGTCCGCCATGGCGGTCTGGTTCAGCCGGCTGTCGCGGCTCCAGGACGAAACCGGCGACCACGAGCTCACCCGGCGGATGCGGCGGGCGAGCTCTCCGGGGCTGATCCTGTTCGCTCTCACCGTGACCTTTTTCGCTTTCGACTGGCTGATGTCGCTCGAGCCGGAGTGGTACTCGACGATCTTCGGCGTCTACTTCTTCGCCGGCTCGGCGATGGCCTTCTTCGCCTTCCTGTCGCTGGCGATGATCGCGGCGCGGCGCGCCGGTCTGCTGACCGAGGTGTTGAGCGCCGAGCACCAGCACGACGTCGGCAAGCTGCTGTTGACGTTCGTCATCTTCTGGACCTACATGGCGTTTTCCCAGTACCTGCTCATCTGGTATGCCAATCTGCCGGAGGAGACCGTTTTCTTTGCCCTGCGCTCCGCCGGCTCCTGGCGGATCGCCAGCGCCGCTCTCGCCCTCGGCCATTTCGTGGTGCCGTTCTTCTTCCTCCTGCCGCGGAGCGTCAAGAGGAACGCCGCGCCCCTCGCGGCGGTGTCGCTGTGGTTGCTGGCCATGCACCTGCTTGATCTATACTGGCTGGTGATGCCCGCTCTGCACCCTGCCGGAATGGCTCCCAGCTTGCTCGACGCGACCGCCCTGATCGGCTGCTGTGGCGTGTTTCTGGCGGCCTTCGGCGGCGCGCTGCGGCGCCAGGCGCTGGTCCCGCTGCGCGACCCGCGCCTGCCGGAGTCGCTCACCTTCGAGAATCTCTGACAAGAATGTCCACGAGGAGCTCCCTTATGTCCAAGCATCTTTCGGCCCTGGCCGGCCTTGCGGCCTCGCTCGTCTTTGCCGCCGGCCCCGTTTTCGCCGGCGACGTCACCGGCACCATCACCTATACCGGGAAAGTCCCCAACCTGAAGCCCATTGCTATGAACGCCGACCCGGTCTGTGCCTCCAAGCACTCCACCCCGGCGCCGAGCGAGGTGCTGGTCCTCGGACCCGCCAACGCCATGGCCAACGTCATGGTGCGGGTCAAGGGCCCCGTCGCGGGGAGCTTCCCGGTCCCGGCCCAGCCGGCGGTGATCGACCAGCGGGGGTGCCAGTACCACCCGCACGTGCTCGGGCTCCGGGTCGGCCAGACCCTGCAGCTCAGGAACTCCGACGGCCTGCTCCACAACGTGCACGCCCTGCCCAAGGTCAACACGCCGTTCAACATGGCGATGCCGGCCAACCGCACCACGGCGGACACCAAGTTCCCCAAGGAAGAGGGCATGTTCCTGGTCAAGTGCGACGTCCATCCGTGGATGAACGCGTACGTCGGCGTCTTCACCAACCCCTTCTTCTCCGTCTCGGCCAAGGACGGCAAGTACAAGATCTCCGGTCTGCCGCCGGGCACCTATGAGATCGAGGCCTGGCACGAGAAGCTCGGGGTCCAGACCGCGAAGGTGACCGTCGCCGCCAACAAGCCGGGCACCGCCAACTTCTCGTTCGCGCCGCCGGCCAAGTGACCGCGCGAGCCACCGTGTAACAACGCTCAGCGATTCAGGGAGAGCCATGGCCACACTCGAAACCGCGCCCGCTCACGAAGCCGAGCACGAGCACGCCGGGCATGAGCATCTGGGCTTCTGGCGCCAGTACGTGTTCTCGACCGACCACAAGGTCATCGGCATCCAGTATGCGGTGACCGGTCTCTTGTTCCTCTTCTTCGGCTTCTGCCTGGTCATGCTGATGCGCTGGCAGCTCGCCTATCCCGGCCGCGCGTTGCCGTGGCTCGGCAAGCTGTTCGGCGAGGACCGCATGCCGGGAGGCTCGATGCTCCCCGAGTTCTACAACCAGCTCGGCGCCATGCACGGCACCATCATGGTGTTCATGGGCGTGGTGCCGCTCGCGGTGGGCGGCTTCGGGAACTTCGTGCTGCCGCTCCAGATCGGCGCCCCGGACATGGCGTTCCCGAAGATCAACCTGGCGAGCTACTGGTCCTACTTCCTGGGCGGCGTGACGATGCTGGCCAGCTTCTTCGTGCCGGGTGGCGCCGCTCAGTCCGGCTGGACCTCGTACGCGCCGCTGTCGGTCATCGCCGGCCAGGGCCAGACGATGTGGCTCTTCGGCATGATCTTCCTCATCACCTCCTCGCTCCTCGGCTCGATCAACTTCATCGTCACCACCGTGCAGCTCCGGGCCCCCGGGCTCTCCTGGTTCCGCCTGCCGTTCTTCGTCTGGGCCCAGCTCGTCACCTCGTTCCTGCTGCTCCTCGCCTTCCCGCCGCTCGAGGCCGCGGGCGTCATGCAGCTCATGGACCGGCTCGCCGGCTCCAGCTTCTTCATGCCGAGCGGCCTCGTGGTGAGCGGCCAGGCGGCGCCCTACACCGGAGGCGGCAACCCGCTCCTCTGGCAACACCTGTTCTGGTTCCTCGCCCACCCGGAAGTCTACGTGCTGATCCTGCCGGCCTTCGGGATCGTCTCGGAGGTGATCGCGAACAACACCCGGAAGCCGCTCTTCGGCTACAAGCTGATGGTCTACTCGCTGTGGTTCCTGGGCTTCATGTCGTTCGTCGTCTGGGCTCACCACATGTTCTTCACCGGCATGGGCACGACGATGGCGGCCTTCTTCCAGACCACCACGATGATCATCTCGATCCCCTCGGTGGTGCTGCTCTCCTCGCTGCTCCTCTCGCTCTGGGGCGGCTCGATCCGCTTCACCACGCCGATGCTCTTCGCGCTCGCCTTCCTGCCGATGTTCGGCATCGGCGGCCTGACCGGCCTGCCGCTCGGGCTCTCCGCCGCGGACATCCCGCTCCACGACACCTACTACGTGATCGGACACTTCCACTACGTGGTGGCGCCGGGCACTCTCTTCGCGCTCTTCGCCGGGATCTACTACTGGTTCCCCAAGGCCACCGGGCGGAAGATGAACGAATTCCTGGGCAAGCTCCACTTCTGGCCGTCGCTGGTGTTCATCAACGGCGTCTTCATGCCGATGTTCATCCAGGGCTTCGCGGGAGTCTCCCGCCGCCTCTACGACGGCGGCGCCTCCTACGACTTCGCCAAGGGCGTCATCCACTGGAACGTGTTCATGTCGATCTCGGCGTGGGGCCTGGCGCTCGCACAGATCCCCTTCATCATCAACTTCTTCATGAGCATCAGGCGCGGCGAGAAGGTGGGAGACAACCCCTGGGAGGCGACGACCCTGGAGTGGGCGGCGCCCTCGCCACCGCCGCACGGCAACTTCGTCACCGCACCCGAGGCGTACCGCGGACCCTACGAGTACAGCGTGCCGGGACACCCCACGGACTTCACGCCGCAGTTCCTGTCGGCGACGCAGCAGGCAGGCTGAGGAGAGTAAGGCCATGGAGATTCCCTTTACCGTCGCAGAGCGGCCCGACACCGGGCTCAACAACGGCAAGATCGGCATCTGGCTGTTCCTCGCCTCCGAGGTCATGCTCTTCGGGGCCTTGTTCGCCAGCTATCTGATGATGCGCATCGGCGCCGCGCCCGGGACGTGGCCGCGCGGCGACTCGATCCTCAACGTACCGCTCGCCACGGTCAACACCGTGGTGCTGATCTCGTCCAGCGTCACGATGGTGATGGCCTGGGCGTCGCTCAAGCGCAACGACTTCCTCAAGTTCCGCCTGTTCCTGGGCTTGACGATCCTGGCCGGGTTCGTGTTCCTGACCATCAAGTTCTTCGAGTACTCGGCCAAGTTCCACCACGGCCTCTTGCCGAGCAAGAACACCTTCCTGGCGATCTATTTCACGCTCACCGGTCTCCACGGGCTGCACGTCATCGGAGGCATGGCGATCAACGCCTACCTCTGGGGACCGGGCGCCAAGCTCTGGAAGACCGATCCCGAGCACTTCACCAACCGGGTGGAGAACTCGGGCCTCTTCTGGCACTTCGTCGATCTGGTCTGGATCTTCCTCTTCCCGGTTCTCTACCTGCTCTAGAGGTCTTCAGGAGCCTGCGCCATGGGTGACCACGCCAATCACGCCGACATCGACCGTCAAGTCAGAACGTACATCGTCGTCTTCGTCACCTTGATGGCTCTCACCTTCATCACGGTGGCGATTTCGCGGCTCCACCTGCCGATCCCCGTGGCCGTCACGATCGCCCTGGCCGTGGCCACGATCAAGGGTGGGCTCGTCGCGAGCTATTTCATGCACCTGATCTCCGAACGGAAGCTGATCTACTGGGTGCTCGGGCTCACCGTCTCCTGCTTCATCGCGGTGTTGCTGCTGCCGCTGGGGTCGCACTTCGATTTGATTCACAACTGATCGCAGCTGGTTGCATTTATGGACCTCAAGAAGTTTCACCTCGTCTTCATCGCCTGCGCGGTCGCTCTGTCGTTCCTCGTCGGCGCCTGGGTCCTGAGCCGTTCCGGGCTCTCGGGAGCGCCGCGCTTCCTCGCCGGCTTCGGCGCCTTCGCCGTCGGCCTGGCACTGATTTTCTACGAAGCCTGGTTCCTGCGCTTCGCGAGGAGGCAGCGATGAGGTGCTCGATGCGATCCATGCCAGCCCGCGTGGCGGGCGCCGCAGCTCTCCTCCTCGGGATTGCTGGCGCCGCTCCCGCTTTCGCCTGCTCCGCCTGCTACGGCGCCGCGGACAGCGGCTCGCCGCTCGTCAGCGGAGCCCGCCTCGGGGTCTTCCTGCTTCTCGCGGTCACCGGGGCAGTGCTCGGTGCCTTCGCGAGGTTCTTCTTCTACCTGCGTAACCGCGCTCGACAGACCGAGATCGAGCAGATCGCCTCGGAGTGGGCCCAATTCCAGCGGAGCTCTTCGACATGATGGAACGGTGGCTTCCCTTGAACGCCTCGGCGCACGGCGCCCAGATCGACAGCGCCCTCAACTGGGTGCACTGGCTGATGGCGATTCTGTTCGTCGGCTGGATCGCCTTTTTCGTCATCGCCCTCTGGCGCTTCCGCCGCTCGAAGAACCCGGTCGCGAACTACACCGGCGTGACCAGCCACGCCTCGAGCTGGCTCGAGGGAGCCGTGGCCGTGGCCGAGGCGATCCTCTTGATCGGGCTTTCGATCCCGTTGTGGGCGGCCCGCGTCGACAAGTTCCCGCCGGAGAAGGACGCGATCCGGGTCCGCCTGGTCGGCGAGCAGTTCGCCTGGAACATCCACTATCCCGGCCCGGACGGCGTCTTCGGCCGCACCTCGATCGCCAAGATCGACCTGCAGAGCAATCCGCTGGGGCTCGACCGGAGCGATCCCGCGGCGAAGGACGACGTCACCACGGTCAACCAGCTCAACCTGCCGGTGGGCAAGCCGGTGATCGTCTACCTGAACAGCAAGGACGTGATCCACAGCTTCAACGTCCCCGAGTTCCGCATCAAGCAGGACGCCGTGCCGGGAATCACCATCCCGGTCTGGTGGATTCCCACCGTCACCACCGCCCAGATGCGGCAGCGCCTCGGCAAGCCCGACTTCGTCTACGAGATCGCCTGCGCCCAGCTCTGCGGCCTCGGCCACTACCGCATGCGCGGCTTCGTGACCATCCAGTCGCCGGAAGAGTTCCAGAAGTGGATGGACGAGCAGGTGAAGGCCGCCGCGTCGAGCGGCGAGGACGACTTCTTCAACTAGGGCGGCCCCTCACCCCCTGGCCCCCTCTCCCACGCGCACCCGGGAGAGGGGGAAACTTATCTTTGCCCCGAAATTCCTGAAGGCCGATTAGCGGCGGCGAGCATTGCGACGCTGCTGCAGCGACGGCTTCCGTGCCGGCGGGAGCTGGATCGGCCGATCGGAGCTCCGCTCTTTTTCCTGGAGGTATCTCACGAGAGCTTCCGGGTCATTGTCAAACTCGCGGAACAGCTCCTCGCGATGACGATGCAGCTCTTCGATGAGGCATGACATCCCGCAAGATGTTATCATGCCAAGCGTTGAAGGCTCGCCGAGGCGCTAACATCCCGCTGTCCACGCAGGCGCCCCCCACTGTAGAGACGCCCCGTGGGGCGTCTCGATAGTGGGGGGAGGTCATTCCGCTGATCTCGGTCCCCGGACGGGCCATTCGGCTCGCGAGCCAGATGCCTCTCCTCCCGGGACAGGTCATGCTCCTCGCGAGCCGAGTCACCTGGCTCCCGAACGCGGGTCCTCTCCTCCCGGGATAGCAAATGCTCCTCGCGAGCCGAGCCACCTGGCTCCCGAGCGCGGACCCGCTCATCCCGAGACAGGTCACTCTCCTCTCGGGCCGGATCACCTGGCTCCCGAGCGCAGGTCCGCTCCTCCCCAGCCAGGTGGCTCGTCTCGCGAGCAGAGCGACTGCTCATCCCGAGCCGGATGACTCGTCTCCCGAGCGCGGTCACACAGGGTCCTAGTGCCAGCAGTTTGCTCCTGGCTTGTCATTGATGTAGACCCAGAAGCGCTTGGCCGGATCACCCAGGCCGCCGTACGCCTGGAAGTTCCATCCCCAACCATCGTGGAATTCCGCGACGCGCCAATCTGGGCCGAACGTCTGGGCACAGATAGAGTTCGCGGCGGTCAGCGTCGACGGCGGCACCGTGTCAGCGGTCGTCCCGATGATACCACCGGTCCACTTGTAGTACTGGCTCGAATTGTCCACGCTCGGAGGAAGCGGCAGCGGGAACCCCGCTCCACTCTTCTTGATGCAGAGGAGCGGCAAAGCGGTGGTGCATGGCGTGTCGCCCTGGTAGGCGTCGCAGGAATTGGCACAGCCGACCTTGATCGTTCCGGTCGGGGAATTCGTTCCGCTCATCTTCCAGGTCATCCCCTTGGCGGATTGGGCGTCCGCCTGCATGGCGAGGGCCAAGGTGCACAAGAGGTAAAGAGCGGCAACTGAAATCTTACGCATGGTCGTTCTCCCTTTCGTGGTGGAGGGCTCCAGCGGAGCTCCTCCGGTTCTGTCTTAAATAGATCTCGGCGACGTTGCGGCGGTTTAGAACCGCTGCGAGAGTCGCCGCGCGGGGAGCACCGCGCGGCGATAGAGGTGTGATTACTTCTAGGGCACGTCGGTGGGCGGCGGCACGGGGACCGGCGGAGAGGTCGCGGGTCTCCGATTCTGGGAATCTCCGCATGAGGGGACACCGATACAGATCCTCTTCTGGCAGCAGGCGGTGAACGCGGCGTCGTGAGCGCTGACGTCGAAGCAGAACGGCTGCCCAGGCGAAAGGCCACTCACCGTGATGGTGCGCGGGGTCGAATCGATACCGCCATTGGCGGCGATCGTGGGTACGGCCAGGTAGGCCGGCGCTAAGGTCCCTCCGGAGGCCGGGCTCAGGAAAAGGTGATCGATGGCGCTGTTCCCCAGGTTCTGGATCTGGAAGGAATACTGGAAAGACCCCGGATTTCCTAGTTGGCACTGCGGCGGGGAGTCTGCGTAGACTTGCAGGCAACCGCACTCTGGCATGCGCACGCAGGTCTGGATGCCGCAGCAGCCTTCACAGTCATGCTCTTTTCCGCCGCCGAGCGCGCCACGGAGACAGACGGTCTGCCCCGTGGTTGCGCCCTGAACCAGGACTGTGAACAGCGCACTGGCGTTGTCGCCCAGGGGCAAGGGCGGCCCGGTCAGCACGTTCGGGGAGACGGTGATGTTTGGCGGCGCCGGATCTGCCAGAGCAACCGAGTTGACGGTGTGACCGGAATGATTCGTTACCTCGAACGTGACGTTGAATTCCTTCGGCTTGCCCGGAACGCAGAGAGCACGGATGGGCTTCGTCTCCGCGCAACCTCGGACCTGATAGGCGAGGTCCCAGCCGAGAGTTGTTCCTGCACTACCAGCCACTGCGCCCAGGTTGGTACCAGTGTTACGGTCGTAAAGGAAAACTCCGCCGCCGTCGCTAGAAAGGTAGAGATCCCCGGTTACGGGATCAAAGGCAATCCCGTCTGAATTGATATCCCTATCTGGCTTTACGCCAAAAAAGCTATGCCAGGCAAAAGTCTGCTGGACTCCTTGGAGCACCGACGCGGGAATTCTATAGAGGCCAAACTTGCCTGACGGATCAAAACCTGTTCCCACGAGATCCCCGGATATCGGATCGAACGCAAGATCGGTATAGAACGAGTTGGGCTGGTGTGGACCTACGTTGTTGGCGAACGTACCGACGTACTCTGTCGTCTTCGTGCTCAGGCGGAACCGGTACAGTCCGTTACTGGCTTGGCCGGAGCTCACGCCGGTCGCGGAGTAGGCGGAAAAGTAAAGGTTACCGTCCGGTCCAGCGGTCAGGCCATCGAGGTTTCCACCCAGGCCCGTCGAGCCAACGAGCTGGAGGTTCGTGATGATTTGGTTGCCATTGACCAGAATATTGTCCGCCGGAATCGAGAAGACATAGTCCGTCGTCTGGAAGCGGCGCAGGAGGTAGAGTGTCCGGTTCGGAGTCATAGCGAGCGTCGTCCATCCCGTACCCCCATCGTCGAGATTGACGGGATCGTGGATGCCTGTGCCGAAAACAACATAGCTGGGCGGGTTGAGCGTAATCCGCGCGATGGTCTTACCGCCGGCGAGACTCCAGATCTCGCGGGTGGGTAGAGCTCCCGAGGCGGCCGGGAACGATGTGGCGATGAGAAGGATACAGGCACCGATGAGGATGTTCCTACCCATTGATCTCTCCTTGTGCACGGCGCAGGCTCTTCGTGGTCTGGCGCTAGGGGCTGAAGGAGCCCAGCGGGGCTCCTCCGGACCTCCACAGGCGCCGATTTTTTCTCGCTACCGCGTGCTCTTCAGCGGGATGCGCTTGATCAGATTGTCCCAGCCCCAGATCTCCAGAACCGGCTCGTGGCCGGCCTTCAAGACCTGCACCCTGACCCAGATCTCGTTGACGGCACAGGTGTCGGGGAAAAACACCTGGCCATTCTCCAGATAGATCCCCGTGTGCACGCGATACCAGGTGCCCACCACCATCGGGTATGGATTCGGAAGACTGAAGAAGTTTACATCACCGGAAATCGCCGGATTGCCACTCCCGGGACTGGACCACGTCGTGTAGGCGGTGACATCCACCTGGGGGCCAAGGGGAGTGGTCGGCGTCGTTCCCGTCCCCTGGACGTGCAGCCTCCAGTCGATCGTGATCGCTTGCATCGCGGGATTGGTGGAGTGGAGGTAGTCGATGTAGGCCTGCATCTGGCTCTTGAACGCCGCGGTCGGCTGGAATTTCAGGGTGTAGGGAGCCGAGATCGATCCCGATCCCTTGTAGAACAACATCTCCGCCAACCGGTCCCGGTTCCACGGTGGGCAGCATGGGTTGAGCGGCCTGCAGTCGGCGCCCAGCGCGTGTGCCGCGCTGAAGGCTGGAATCGGCGCCACGTTGTTGAAGGCTGGACCCGCAGAGGATGTCGTCACAGCCGTGGCCTGGTTGGTGACGACAGGGCCGGAGCACGTGGCGACCCTGGTCTGGAAGCAGAATTGCGGCGCGTCGCCGAGCCAGGTTGATCTCTGCATTCGGAGGCGGCACCTGGGTCCAGGGGGCGTGATTGCTGACGCCGTTGATCTGAAGGACGATTCTGAGGCTTTTGTATTGTCCGGGCGCGGTGCCATAGCCGATGTTCCCGAGAGTCAGCGGCAAGCTGGTCACCGGAAGATTCTGGGCATAGGGGACCGCGCTCGCATTGACCGCCAGGTTCGCGGGGTTGCTCCCGTCGTAGAGTGTCAATGTGGCCGTAATGCCGCCACCGAGCGTGAGGCCTGATATGGACAGTTTGCCCCATCCAGAGACGGCGCCACCGGCGCAGTAGGAGCTCGCGGGCGTCACGATCGTGTCCACCACGGTCGTCGAGTCGCACGCGGAGCCATTGGCGGCCAGGAAGGAACCGAGCTTCCCATCGTCGCCGTAATACCACATGCATCCGGGGCGGTCGGGATCAGCGATGGTGGCGTAATGACTTGCAGTGATCCCCGAGAGTGGAAACGACCCGCCGCATGGGGCTTGAGTCGCGAAATCGTAGCAGCCCATGGTTGCGGAGCTGTTACTGTTGAAAACCCTCGTCTTGTAATAACCGGTCTGCCCCAGGCCGAGTCCATTCAGGGGTCCGCCCCCGAAGGTGTTCACCCAATTTGTGTAGGTCACCGGGACGCCGGAGAGGACGGCGCCTGTGGACAGATCGTAGCAGTCGAAGCTCGATCCTCCGGCCGTCGTGTGCACGCACATCCCCGTTACCGTTCCGCCGCCGTTGAGCAGCGGGTAGAGTATCCCGGTCGTGCCGGTGACGGTCTTGGGATTGGGGCTCCAGCCCGTGCAAGGACCGGGGATCGCCGTGTCGAAGCAGCCGAGGTAGTAGGGGGACGGGCTGCTCTGCCAGACGCTGTAGATCTTGGTCCCGACGATTTCACTGCTGCTCTCTGTCTGAGGCGAGTTGTATGAAAGAGCAGGATAGGGCTGTCCGGCGCAAGCGGTCGCGGTTGTGGTGTCGAAGCAGCCGATCTTGCCGTCGTGGAGTTGGACGTAGACTTTCCCGCCGATGCCGCCGATCCCAGAGATGTCCTGCAAGCCTGTACCGGAAGTCTCAAGGGCGTAGAAGCCGCACGATTTCTTGTTCTTCAGGTCGGCACAGAGAATGCCGAGGTTGGCGGCCGTGTCGATGACCGGGAAGTACAGCTTGCCGGTGTTGCGATCCAGGTACTCGATGGGTTTGTAGGGTGTGGAGTTGTCATTGTTGTTACTGTTGAAGAGCGCTCCGTTGGTGTTTGGCGGATGAACGGGATAGCCTGCGCAGCGGAGGCCTGTCGCGGCGACGAAGCAATTCAGATAGGTGCCGGATATATGGTGATTGATGACGTAGACGTTGTCGTTCGTGTTGTCGTTGTAAGGGATTGCGCGGTAGCCATCGCCCCCGGAGCCTGTCGTATTGACCGACGCTACCGGTGGCGCCGGCACGAGTACGGTTTGGCCGGTGCCGGAAGGCCCGACGTGCGGAAAACTGATGGTGGCACCCACGCCTTGGGCGGCGGCAGGTTCCGACGCGATCCAGGAGCCATTGAACCACTGCTTGGACCACGACGGCGGAACCTGGAGCGAGCCGGTCACATACCGCAGGGTCGGCGAGAGCAGGTCCTGGATATTGGCCTGCGCGGGCTGAGCCGAGTTGTGGATGAATTGATAGGTCATCACCCAATCCAGGACGTCGCCGTTGTTGAGCGACGCCGGCGGGCTGGTGACGGTGACGCCGTTGACCTTCTTCAGAGTCTTGGTGAAAACCGGTGCCTGGCCGTACGCTGGGACGGCGGCCAGCATGAGTACCGTGATCGCCAGCCAACCGAGAGAGCCGCCAGTTGGAGTTTTTCGCATGGTCCTTCTCCTTTGAGGGTCCGAGGCTGAGTCATCCAGCAGGCGGGTGATCCGCCGGCAGCCCCGTGATCAGGTCTGCCCTGGCCCAGATAGATCTCCGAGCCGCCGCGCCGGTTTAGTGCCGCTCGTGCGATCCTTCCAAGGGTGCTATTGAGATATGCCGTCATGCTCATGGAACGTTTTCGACGACCTGACAACTTTCTTCCTTCTTTGTAACGATTCATCGGCCAGCGGCAGGAGAGTCGGCTCCAGCGAGAAACTAGCGAGGCCTGCTCAGGGTTCACCTGCCTTTTGGCCTACGTATTTGCACCTCGGTTGCACCGAGGACTTCCCCGGAGGCTTCAAGCCGGACGATTACTCGAGCTCGGCTGCTCCAGTGGCTACCGGGCGAACCGACAATTCCCCGGGCGGGACTTTGCACCCGCTGGCCTTCGAGACCCAGGAGGTCTCTCCGTAATCTGAAACTCAGTTCACGTCAGTCCTCCTTTCGTGTCGCACTGCCAGCCACAAGTTAAGTGCCGCTCGCCCGCCAGCGGCTCGCGCGATCCGAACATTGTTATTCAGATATGCCGCAGCGCTCATGACACGTAGGCTCAGTACTGCAGGAGGATGCGCGGCGTTGTAGGGTATGGATGCCAGCTTTTTGGCAAACCCACCCCAGGTCTGGCGTCGAGCAGCATCGCGGAAAGCGTCTCCCTCTTCCAGGCCAAGCCTTTGACTTCTTGCGACTTACTCCATTTCGCCGCGCCACCGGCCTGGGTTGGTACAGGCGTTGCCTCTCATCTGTGTGAGGCGCTACACAAGTGACCAGCCCTCGCCCGTTCAGTACCGCTCGCACTACACCGGCGCTCGCGATCGAGGATCTAAATCGGTTGAATGTGGAAAAGGAATTTGCCGATGCCCAACCCAATGCCACGCCCTGCCCGCCAAGAGGAGACGCTCCTCTGGTTCAACGGCCTCGACGGCCGGCGGGGCAACTATCTGCTGCCTCCCGTGCCCCCGCGGCACCTGGCTGACCTCGCCTGCGGCGCCGCGGTCGACCCGTCGCGTGTACGCGAGCTCCAGGCCTGGGTGGCGCGCGGCGAGGGCAAGGCGCGGCGGGGGCTCAAGGAGGGCCTCGATCCCTGCAAGGTCGACGAGGCCGGATGGGGTGTGATCTTTCCGAGCTCGGTGGACTCCGCGCCTTTGCGCGAGGCTCTCGCTCCACTCCTCGACCTCCGGAGGGCGCAGGCCGGGAAGCAGCGGGAACGGTTCTTCCGCGAATTCTCGGGTGACGACGGCTATCGCGAGGGCGAGAGCAAGGTCGCCTTCCTCGCCCGCCAAGGCGCCGGCCCCGGACCGGCCGATCCGGAGAAGGTTCCTTATTATCTCCTCCTGGTCGGCGACCCGGAGGCGATCCCCTTCTCGTTCCAGTACCAGCTCGACGTCCAGTACGCCGTCGGCCGCCTGTGCTTCGATGAGCTCGAAGACTACCGGCGCTATGCCGAGAGCGTGGTCGCGGCCGAGACCGGCGGCACCGGGCGACGCCCGCGGGCCTGCTTCTTCGCCCCCTCCAATCCGGGAGACCCGGTGACCGGGTCGACCAACGCGCACCTGACACAGCCGGTCGCGGCCGGGGTGCGGCGCGACAAGCCAGGCTGGAACGTCGAGACCGTGGTCGGGACGGAAGCGACCCGCGGTCGGCTGGGCAACCTGCTCGATGAGGCGCCGGCGTTCCTTTTCGCCGCCTGCCACGGCCTGGGCTTCGACGCCGGGGATCCCGAGCAGAGAGACCTGCAGGGGGCTCTGGTCTGCCAGGACTGGCCCGGCCCGGGCTCCGGCGCCCTCGACCGCGAGCACTACTTCGCGGCCGAGGACGTCGGAGGCCAAGCCGACGTGCACGGCCTCGTCGCCTTCTGCTACGCCTGCTTCGGCGCAGGCACGCCACGCTGGGACGACTTCATCCGCAAGAGCCAGGGTCCGCGCCGGGCTCTCTCGTCCGGGGCGTTCCTCGGCCGCCTGCCGCAGCGGCTGCTCAGCCATCCGAAAGGCGGAGCGCTGGCGGTCGTCGGTCACGTGGAGCGGGCCTGGGGCTTCTCCCTGGTGTGGCCCGATGCCGGGCCGCAGATCACCGCCTTTGAAAGCACCGTCCGGCGATTGCTCGATGGGAAACCGGTGGGCTGGGCGATGGAGGTCTTCAACCAGCGGTATGCCGAGCTCACCTCCGACCTCGCGGCGGAGGTGGAGTCGCTGGGGTTCGGCAAGAAGCTCGACGAGACGTTGATCGCCGACCTCTGGACCGCCAGCCACGATGCCCGCAACTACACGATCATCGGCGACCCCGCCGTGCGGGTCGCCTGCAACGCCCCAGGAGGTGCAGCATGAAAACCGATCGATTCCCCGCGGTGCCCACCCGGGTCGCCGCGTTCCTGCTGGCCAGCGTTCTTTGCGCGACCGCTCTCGACGCCGGCGGTTGGATCATTCACATCGGCCCGTTCAATATTGGCTACGAGTCCCGCACCAAGGAGCTCTCCGAGGCGCTCACTCCGAAGGTTCAGGCGGTCCAGACGAGGTTCGCCGACAACCGGCGCACGCTGCACACCTTGAAGGGTCCGGGCGGCGTGCAGGTCCGTCCCGTTCAGGAAGTCTCCGACCTGATCAGCCACACCGGGACCGATCTCGATCAGGCGATCGAGGGGGTCGGGAAGCCGGAGCTGGCGGGCTTGCGCGCCTGGTCGGCTCAGAAGGTGCAGAACATTCAGGACCAGTTTAAGGCGTTGCCGGTTCAGACCGCCTCGTTCCCCGGCGTCTCCACCCCTCGCGCGGTGGCTGTTGTCGCCAGTCTCGAGTGGCTCCCATTGCCGGCCAAGAACCCCGCCCCACCGAAGACGAAAACACAGGCAGTCCCCGCCGATGCATCCGACCGCCTTCTCGACCAGCTCGGCAAGGTGGTCGACCGCATCTTCGTCCTCGCCTCGCACGACGATCTGGAGGTGAAGCTCTGGGTCGGCAGCACGCCGGCTCAGAAAGCCAGCTTCAGTTTCTGGACGCAAGGCAAGATCAAAGGGACCGCGCAGGCCCCGATCACCATCAAGACCAACGGCAAGGAGGACCATGTCCTACGCGGCCTCTACTCCTATCGCGCCGCGTTGCCCAAAGGATCGGTGACCGAGCTGATCGCATATCCCGACCAGGCCGGTGCTCCGGCGTCTCAGGTCGCGAGCGAACAACTGGATCTGGTCAACGGCAGCGGCTTCTTCTGCTGCAGGTTCGATGAGAATTATTGCCAGCACATCGCCAGCGAGAAAGAGTGTCACCCGTGAAACGGCGCGTCTGGATCTTCGTGCTCGGTGCGGGGCTGGGCTTTGCGCTGGCCAAGCTCGCCGGCGCATTGCTCGATGGCGAGCTGAAGTCCGTGCGGTTCTACTTCGTGCCGCTGTCGACGCTCGCCGGTGGTCTGGCTGCCCTGGGCGCCTCGACGCATTTCGCCGGCTTGGCCGATACGGCCAAGGATGCGGTCCGCCGGCTGCGGCTGCGGATCGTTCTCGCCATATGGGCGGTCGGCACGATTCTGCTGCTCGGTCTGTATCTGGGATTCGCGGTCCCGGTCCGCTATGACGGCGTCCGCACCATGACTTTTCTCAAGGGCTGGTCGCGGTCGGGGATCTGCGAATGCTCCCTGGACGACGCGCTTTGCATTCAGGAGATGGGTCTCCATCCGAGCAATTTCCACTCGTGCTGGAACGGCCTCTGGGCTGTCGAGCTCGGGTTGGCGCTCTCCTATCTTCTGACCTTGGGGAGCACTGGGACGGCCGCGGGCCTGCTGATGATCCCGTCGAAGCCCAAGGCCCCAGGGGCGCAGCAGACGCCACAGGGCTATCTCGATTTCGACGTCTGGATCGATCAGAAATCCGAGGGCCTCTATCGCGTCAAGGCCTGGAGCGGCGCCGCGGGATTCGAGGCCACGGAGCATTTCAGCCTCCCTTCTCTCCTTGCCGGAGGGGAGCTCTGCCTTGCCGGAGCCGGTGCCCGCCGGGGCGGTCCCGGAGCGGCAGACACCGCGGACGCCGCCACTCCGGAAGAGGCCGGCGGTGAGCTGTTCCGTACGGTTTTCCAGGGCGAGATGCTGAAGGCTTTCCAGGGCTGTCTCGCCAAGGCGCGCGGCGGGCCGGGGCTGCGCATCCGCCTGCGGTTGAACGACGTGCCCCAGCTCGCGGGGCTGCCCTGGGAGTATCTGTACGACGCCGAGGGCCGGGGCTTTCTGGCACTCTCCGGCCGCACCCCGGTGATTCGCTACCTGGAGCTGAGCGAGGGCCTCGGCACACTGCTGGTCGAGCCACCCCTCCGGGTGCTCGCCGTGATCTCGACTCCGCGGGGTTACCGGGATCTCGCCGAGGCGGACGAGGAGTGGCGGCGGCTCAGCGTGGCCCTGGAGCCGCTCCGCGAGAGCGGTCTCATCGAGGTCGAACGGCTGGAGCGCCCCACCCCCGCGGCTCTGGAGGCACGGTTGCGGACGGGTGAGCCGGTTCACGTCCTCCACTTCGTCGGCCATGGCGGTTTCAGCGAGCTGCGCGGGGAGGGTGTGCTGGTGTTCGAGGACGAGGATGGCAACGGAGCTCCCCTGGGAGGGCCGAGCCTCGCCTACCTCCTCCAGGACCACCCGTCGCTGCGCCTGGCCGTGCTCAACGCCTGCAACGGTGCCCGCTCCTCCCGGGAAAACACCTTCGCCGGTACGGCACAGGTGATCGTCCAGCACGGCGTGCCGGCGGTGATCGCCATGCAGTCGGAGGTCATGGACGAGACGGCCTGCAGCTTCGCCGAGAAGTTCTACCGCTCGCTCGCCGCCGGCCTGCCGGTCGACGCCTGCGTCGGCGAGGTGCGCAGAGCGCTCGCCGCCGAGCGCAATCCGGAGTGGGGCACGCCTGTGCTCTATCTGCGGGCGACCGACGGTCATCTTTTTGCCGTGGAGAGCTAAACCGAGCTAAACCCAACCCGGCGACCGGAGATCTATCCGTTTTGTCGAGGCTGTTTCACCAACCGGAAATCATCGAAAGGAGATTACCAATGCTCACCAAGAATCCCGCCGAACAGCCAGCGTCCGAGCTCAGCGAGCCCAAGACCACCTTGGAGGTCGTGGACCCACGAGCGGTCATCGAGGCCGCGTCCAGCGGAGGCGGTACGGTCAACGATCCGGCCGGGAACGACAACCGGCCGCCGGGATGCGCCGATCTCGACCTCCTCGCGTAATGGTCCCCTCCCCCTGGCCCCCTCCCCCGCAAAAGCGGGAGAGGGGGAACCACCACCCACCAGCGGGCGTACAATCCGCTGTATGGAATTCTCCGGAAGGCTGGCGGCCTTTCCCATGAGCGATCTGCTCCAATGGGCCAAGAACGAGGGGTGCACCGGCTCCCTGGTCATCCGCCGCAGCGCGCGCGAGAAGCGGATCTATTTCGACCGCGGGGACGTGGTCGGCTGCCTGTCGGACGATCCCACCGAGTTCTACGGGCAGCACCTGCTGAGCCACGGCCTGCTCACCGAGCGGCAGCTCTTCGAGGCGCTGACCAGCTGCACCCGGCAGAAGGTGCGGCTGGGAAAGGCGCTGCGCGAGTTGGGGCTGCTGCCGGACGAGGTCATCCAGCGGACGCTGCGCGAGCACATCGAGGAGGTCATCTGGGACATCTTCCTCTGGCCGCGCGGCCTCTTCTATTTCCAGGCGGAGATGCTGACCGAGGAGGAGCTGCTGCCGGCGCCCATCGACACCATGGGGCTGATCCTGGAGGGGAGCCGCTGGATTGACCAGCTGGCGCAGATGCGCCGCGTGCTGGTCCACGACGGCGTGGTGATCCGGCGCGGCGAGCAGTGGCCGGGCGACGGCCTGTCCCCGTTCGATCAGCGGGTGGCGCACGCCGTCGACGGCCAGACCGTGGGCGAGCTCTACCGCAAGGTGCGCGGCTCCTATTTCCGTCTCCTGGAGAGCGTCTACCGCCTCTGCATCGCGTCGGTGCTGGACATCGAGGACGTGGGCGAGGATGTCCCGGCCGGGACCTTCGAGATGAACGTCTACGACCTGCTGCTGGAGCAGGCCACGGAGGACCAGATCCTGGTGGCTCGCAAGCACATGGCGGTTCCGCTGGACCTGCTGGAGCGCTGCTGTCCGATCTGGGTCGTCGAGCCGACGGCGGAGGAGCAGAAGCGGATGTCGGCGCGGGCGCGCGAGTTCTACTCCCGTCTGGACGGCCGCACACGGCTGGTGGAAGCCTTCTCGGGAGATGCAGGCCAGCGCGGTCATGAGCTGGACCTCCTGCTCCTCCAGCTCCAGAAGGGGAGGCTCGCCCTGCTCCCCGTCTCCCTCGACCGCCTCGAGCGGCAGGCCGAGGCGGGCGGCGCGGCCTCACGGCAGCGGTGGTGGCAGCGGGTGTTCGAGTAAGGCCTCCGCCGCCTGCGCCAGCTCGGCGAAGAAATCCGTCCGAGCGCCGTCGAGCCATTCGTCCTCCAGCTTCTCGAAGAGACGGTCGCGGCGGGCGCGGTTCAGGCGGGCGAGGGCGATCAGCCCGCTCTCCACCGTGCGGCGGCGCTCGGCGCGGAGGATTTTCGGATCGGGGGTCTCAGCGAGCGAGAGGGCGAAGAGCTTCTCGGCGCGCTCGGTGGCGGCGCGGAGCGTGGCGTCGTGCAGCTCGGTCTCCAGGACGTGCGCGTCGTGGAGCTCGCCGAGGAGGTCCTGGAGCCCCTTGAGCCGCTTGACCAGGGGAGCGGCGGGCGGCAGCTCGTCGAGCAGCGGCTCCAGCAGGTAGCGCACGCGCTTGGCGCTGATCCGCGCCTGGTGCGCCTCGGTCTCGTCGTCCTCGTCCTCGATGCGGGCCAGGTGGCGCTCCAGATCCACGGTCTGCGCGCGGAGGACGGCGGCCGTGGCTTCTCCGAACGTCGGGCGCGGCGCCTGCGGATCGAGGTGGACCTCCGTGCGATAGACCGACAGGTGCTGGCGCAGGCCGCGCTCCAGGGCGGGGAACTCGTCCTCCAGACGGCCGCCGAGCTTGGCGTAAGCCTTGCGCATCCGCCCGTCGAGATGCGCCAGGATCCAGGCGAGGCTGGCGCGGTGGGTGCCGGCGAGGTGCTGGCCGCGCGGGCGCAGCCATTCGATCTGCACCTCCGTGTCGCGGCCGGGACCGGTGGCGCGGGCGAGGCGGCGCAGCCGGCGCCGCAGCTTCTTCGGCA
>DASPXX010000253.1:0-59997 GCA_035637095.1 Thermoanaerobaculia bacterium | reverse complement strand
CCGTCTCCAGCTCGCCGCGGCTCATCCGGATCAGCTCCTGCGCTTCGGCCGACGCGGCGCCGGCGTGGACTCCGGCGGGGTGGGTGACCACCGCCTGAAACCACCTCTGGACGGCGTCGAGCGAGCGGGGCGGCTCGCCTTTCACTCCACCTCCGGCCGGATGTGGTGCAGCGGGTGGAACACGTTGGCGCCGCCGGCAGCCGCGAGGAGGCCGGGATCGTCCTCGCTCGATGCCGCGGGCTCCGGCTCCGGCAGGTTGTCCTCCATGAACTGCCGGGCCTTGAGCACCTCGTCGTGGACCACCGGGAAGGGCGGGATGTCGGCGTCCCATTCGAGCAGGGTGGAGACGCCGCCGGTGAGCTGGTGGGCCGTCCGGTAGAGCTCCCAGACCGGATCGATGACGTGGTGGTCGTGGGTGTCGATCAGGTGCGTGGTGTAGTCGGTGTGGCCCGCCAGGTGGAACTGGACGATCCGTTCGTGCGGCAGCGAGCGGATGAAGGCGTCCGGATCCATGTCGTGGTTGAAGCTCGACACGTAGACGTTGTTGACGTCGAGCAGCAGACCGCAGTCGGCGTCCTCGGCGAGGCGCGTGATGAACTCCCACTCGTCCATCGTCGAGTCCTCGAAGGTGATGTACGAGCTGGGGTTCTCCAGCACGAACGGGCGCTCGAGGACGTCCTGGACGATGCGGACCCGCTCCGCCACGTGGCGCAGGGTCTCCTCGGTGAAGGGCACCGGCAGCAGGTCGTGGGTGTTGCGGCCGAGGATGCCGGTCCAGCAGAGGTGGTCGGAGATCCACCGCGCGCCGACCTCCCCGGCCAGCCGCTTGAGCTTCCGCAGGTACTCGACATCCAGCGGATCGGTCGAGCCGATCGAGAGCGACACGCCGTGCATGACGACGGGGTAGCGCTCGGCGATCTGCTGCAGCACGTACCGCGGACGCCCCTGCGAGTCGATGTAGTTCTCGCTGATGACCTCGAACCAGTCCACCTCCGGCTGGTTTTTCAGGATGTAGTCGAAGTGGACCGACCGCAGCCCCACTCCGAGTCCGAGGTTTGCGTGTCCGAGGCGAGGCAGCTTCATTTTCCGCACGAGGCCGGCGCCGGACCGAACTTCGTGCCGGCCTTGGTCATGGCCGCTTCGAAGTTGGACCGCGCCTGTTTCCAGGCATCACCCTTCATGGGGACCGAGCAGCCGCCCTGGCCCTTGCAGTCGTTGCTGTAGCTGTTGCCCTGGTTCTTGCACGCGTTCTCGCCGGAGCAGCCGTGGGCCTCGACCGTGGAGCACGAGCCCGTACCGGCGCAGCTGTTGTCACCGCTCTTCCCATTGCCCTTGCAGGTGTTCAGGCCGCAGCAGGCGTGGGCGTCCTTCGCTTCCTTCTTCTCGTCCGCGGACAGCTGCCTCCCGCCCAGCATCGAGCCGGCGAGCACGCCCCCGAAGACGGCCAGGGTCAGCTTGCCGAAATCTCTTCTGCTGACGTCATCCTTCTTCATTTCCTCGTTCTCCTGTGGAAGGGGAGCGGCGAGCCTCCCTGTTTACGGCAGCTTGGCCGCGAGGACATCGACCTTCTGGATCGACGGGGGTGTCGCGAAAAGCTCCGAGGCCTTCGCCATCAGCGCAGCCGCCACCTTTCCCGACAGGTGTGCCTGGCGGCCTTCCTCATCCGGAAAAGCATCGAAGATGCCGAAGGTCGAAGGGCCGAGCCGGAGCCCGAACCAGGCGGTGGTGGCCGGCTCTTCGAGGACGAGCGGCAGCCCGGCGTGAAGGAAGGCTTCCACTTCCTCTTCCTTTCCCGGCTTGGCTTCCAGACGGACGAACAGGGCGACTTTGACCATGGCGATCTCCTCTGTCGGTAGACTCCCCGAGATGGCTTCGAGCCCGGGTGATCTTACCGCAAGAGGTCCAAGGTGGAGCCCTGGGCCGGCCCTGGAGGTCCTGGAAAGGGCGATCCAGTACAATGAGGATCATGGCGATCGAGACGACTCTGACCGCGAAGGACCGCGAGATCGCCCGGGAGCTCCGGCAGCGCCTCGCGCAAGGTGTGAAGATCGAGGATTTTCGAGTGTTCGGCTCGCGGGTACGTGGCGAGGCCACGCCCGAATCGGACCTCGACGTCTATCTCGTCGTCACCGAGCTGACCCCTGCCCTCCGCCGCTGGATCGACGAAATCGCCTGGGAAGTCGGATTCGACAAGGACCGCGTGATTTCGACCCTCGTGACCACGCGCCGCGGATTGGAGCAGGGGCCGTTCGGCGCGCAGCCTGTCGTCCAAACCATCGAGCGAGAAGGCATCCCCATTTGAATCGGAGCTCGCACGGACCGCGCAAGGAGAGAGCGATAAGCTTCGAGGCTCTCGCGAACGAAGCGCCCGAAAAGAGCTCAGGGCTGATCTCCTATACACACCCGGTCTCCCTGGGTGGCTGCCTTCTGGAGAGTCTCGACGACGTCGCAGGCGCTCTTGCCGCCGCCGAGGGAGAGGGCTTTCAGTGACCCTGCTCGCGTTCCGGCTTTGGCACGAAAGCTGAGCATCTTCATCCGGCGGTGCGAAGCCCCAGCAAGGAACGTTCGGTGATCTCCAGCTCTTCGCGATCGCTATGGACCACGTAAAGCTCCCGCATCGGGGCATCGCGGTGGAGTCTCAAGTACGCACGGAGAGCCGTTTCACCGTCCGCAAACGCGTCGACGACGGCCAACTCGTCCAGGAGCCGTTTTCCCGCCTTCGAATGCGCCAGCAACGCCTCGACCAGGAGCCACTGGTGAAGGTAATGCCGGCGGATGTCAGTCCAAGTCATGTAAGCCTCCGCGCTTAGCTTAGCTTACCGCAGGAGGCCTCACCGCCAGAAGGCGAGCCGCGACCACCAGGGCGGCGGCTCGAGGAAGGGAGCGCACACGTCCTCGCCCTCGCGGCCACTAAGGATGGGAGCCGCCTCGATGTCGTCCGCGGTGAGCAGGCGCACGGCGATGCGCTCGGTGGGGCGGCCCGTCTCCGGGTCCTTGACTGTGGTCCACGAGCCCCGGAGCTTCTCCCGGCACACCGTCTCGGGCAGCGAGAGCGGCTCGGTTTTCGCCCAATCGCCCGGTCCCATCAACCAGCGAATGTTCCACACGCGGGCGGTCTTGTCCCACGATGCGGTGACGATGCGGGCGCCGTCCGGAGAGAAAGACGCCGAGATAACCGAGCTTTGATGGCCCTCCAGGGCGACGCTAGTCCAGCCGCCGCCTTCGCCGTGGCTCCACACGCGGGCAGTCTCGTCGTCCGACGCGGTGACGATGCGGGTGCCGTCCGGAGAAAAGGCCGCCGAGTTGACCGAGGCTTGATGGCCTTCCAGTACAACGCTGGTCCGGGCGCCGCCTTTGCCTCGGCTCGATACGAGGGCGGTCTTGCCCCAGTACGGACTGACGATGTGCGAGCCATCCGGGGAGAAGGACCACCGACTGACCTCCTCTTGATGGCCTTCCAGGGCGACGCTGCTCCAGGAGCCATCCTTGCCTCGATTCCACACTCGGGCGGAGCCCCCCACCGCAACTGTGAAGATGCGGGCGCCGTCCGGGGAGAAGGACGCGGATTTGACTGGGTCTTTATGGCCTTCCAAGGCAACGCTGGCCCAGGCGCCATCCTCGCCTAGGCTCCACACGCGGGCTGTGTCGTCCGCCGACGCGGTGACGATGTGCGCACCATCCAGGGAGAAGGACGCAGAGGAAACCGTGTCTCGATGGCCTACCAGGGCGATGCCGGCCCAGGCGCCATCGTCGCCTCGGCTCCACACGCGGGCGGTGCGGTCCTCCGACGCGGTGACGATGCGCGCACCATCCGGGGAGAAGGATGCCGAGACGACCTCCCATTGATGGCCTTCCAAGGCAACGCTGGCCCAGGCGCCGTCGTCGCCTTGACTCCACACCTGGGCGTTGTGGGCCGTAAACGCCACGGTGACGATGCGCGCGCCGTCCGGGGAGAAGGACGCCGAGACGACCCCAAATTGGCGGCCTTCTAGGACGACGCTGGTCCAGGTGCCGTCCTCACCTCGGCTCCACACGCGGGCGGTGTCGTCATCCGACGCGGTGACGATGTGCGCGCCATCCGGGGAGAAGGACGCCGAGTTGACCGTGCCTCGATGGCCTTTCAGGACGACGCTGGTCCAGGTGCCACCCTTGCCTTGGCTCCACACTCGGGCCGTCTTGTCATCCGACGCGGTGACGATGTGCGCGCCATCCGGGGAGAAGGACGCCGAGCTGATGATCCTGCCTTGATGGCCTTCCAAGACGACGCTGTGCCAGACGCCGGCCTTGCCTTTGCTCCACACCCGGGCGGTTCCGTCCGCCGACTTGGTGACGATTTGGGCGCCGTCCGGGGAGAAGGCCGCCGAGAAGACCGGGCCTTGATGACCTGCCAGGGCGACGCCGTGCCATGCACCGCCCTTGACTTTGCTCCACACTCGGGCCGTCTTGTCGTTCGACGCGGTGACGATGTGCGCGCCGTCCAAGGAGAAAGTCGCCGAGTTGACCCTATTTTGATGTCCTTCCAGGGCGAAGCTGTGCCAGGCGCCATTCTCGCCGCGGCTCCAAACCCGGGCGGTACCGTCCAGCGACGCTGTGACGATTCTTGCGCCGTCCGGGGAAAAAGACGCGGCCGTCACCACATCCTTGTGACCGGTGAGCTGTGCTTCCAGCCGAGAAAAATGCGCCGCACGGCCGAGCTCAATACCGGCGTCCACCGAGGGCGGCTTAAGCCATGTACCCTGACTCGCCACCACCGCGAGCCGCATAGCGCGGTCATAGTGGCCGGCCTCGAAGGCCCTCTGCGCATTGGCGGCGATCAGCTGCGATGTCTGCCGCGCCACCTCCCGCCGGCCGGCCACCACCAGCCAGCCGCCCGCGAGCGTGACGACCGCAACGGCCGTTAACAAAACGCCAACCCGGCGCTGCATGGCACGCTGGCGGGCCAGGCGCCGGGCTTCGGCGTCGCGGGCGGCGTCCTCGGCCTGCCGGCAGACGTCGAGATAGGCGCGCGGTACGCCTACGAAGACCGCGGCGAAGTCGTCCCGGCGCGCGATCGCCTCGGCCTCGGCGAGGCGTGCGCCGCGGTGTGCGAGCCAATCGGCCCCGCGCGCGTTCTGGCTCCAGGCGGAGGAGGCGCGGGCGATCTCCTGCTGGATCTCGAGGGCCACGCGCTCCTGGTCGTGCCAGCGCTGGAGGGTCGGCCAGCGGCGCAGCAGCGCTTCATGGGCGACCTCGATCACGGTCTCGTCACGGCGCCGGTCGACCACGAGGAGACGGCGATCGACCAGCCGGTCGATCAATCCGCGCGCTTCTCCCGGAAGGTCGGCCAGGCGAGCGGTGCGGCGCACCGGCTCGCCGTTGGCCTCGTTGACGCCCATCAGGTGCGGCACGAAGGCGCGCTTCAGGAGCGCCTCGCGCTCGGCCACGCCGGCGGGGATGCGCGGCGCGGCGTCGGGATCGGCGAAGGCCTCGGCTACCGCGGCCTCGATCGAGCCCTGCACGCCGCCGAGCGCGGCGTAGTCGGCACGGGTGAGCGCTCCGTCGCCACCGTGCTCGACGTAGAGGCGCTCCAGGGTAAAGCCGAGCAGCGGCAGTGCATCGGCGCCCTGGGCGTCTTCCAAGAGGGTGGCGGTCAGCTCGGGTTCGAGGGTCAGCGGCTGGCCGGCGGCGGTTGCGCGATCGGTGGGACCTTCGATCACGCTGCGGTAGTCGGCCGCGGCAAGAGGTCGCAGGCTGAACGGGACCTGCGGCACGCCGGCCAACGCCTCGGTGGTCTGCAAGGGCTCGTACGCGTCTGAACGGACGGTGACCAGGGCGAGCGCTTCGGGACCATGGCGCAGGATCTCCGCCAGTCGAGCGAGGAAGAGGCCGGCTTCGGCGACGCCGGTTTCGCCGCGGACCGTCGTAAACAGCTCCTCGGCTTGGTCGATTGGCAGGATGAGGGTAGGCTGCTTGGCATCCTTCTCCAGTCCCCTGGCGGCGGCCGATCGGAGGTCGGCGAGCCGGCGGAGGAAACCGGCGCCACCCGCCTCCAGGTCTTGGCGGAGCTCGGCCCGCGTGACCGCGAGATCCGCCTTCCGATGCGCCGCCTCCAGTGCGGCGAGCAGCCCTTCGACGCCCCACATCACCGCTCCGCGCGGCCGGAGGACGGGCAGCGGCAGGAAACGGCGGTCGTCGCGGGTGAGCCGCGGCAGCAGGCCGGCGCGCAGAAAGGAGGACTTGCCGGACCCGGAGGCTCCGAGGAGGACAACGAGACAGCGGCCTCCGCGGTCGCGCAGGTCGGCCAGATGGTCGCGCGCCCGCACCAGGTCGGCGTCGCGGCCGAAGAAGACGCCGGCGTCGGGGACGTCGACCGGTTTCAAGCCGCGGTAGGGCCGGCGCGGTGTCGTGCCGTCCGCCTCGTGCTCGAAACCCCGGGCCGGCCAGGGGAAGCTCTCGGTGTCGAAGCTGGTCAGCCCGGCCTGGACGAGCCCGAGCCGCAGGCTTTCGAGCCCCTCATGCGAGAAGCGCACTTGAGTCGGGGCATAGTCGGGCGGAGGCTGCACCGAGAAGGTCTCGAAGCGCGAGCCGCGGGTGAGGAAGGCGAGCTGCCAGACGCCGCGCATCTCGGCGGGTACCTCATTGACCGAGGTGTCGTCGATGACGAGTGCGAAGAGCGGGCGGTCCTGCTTACGCGCCTCCCAGAATTCGGCCTTGCAATAGCCTGACGCAAGCCAGGCGCGGGAGAGCACGAAGAGCACGGCCTTGCAGCGCTGGGCGCTCTCCTGCAGGCGGTCGAGCCAGCGCTGGCCCGAGACCAGGCCGCGCTGCGGATCGATGTCGAGGAAGAGATCGTCCCAGCCGCGCGCGACCAGCCAATCCCGCAGTGCCAACGCCTCCGCGTTGTTCGCGCTCGAATGGCTGATGAAGATCCGCGCCATGGGTTGTGCCGGTGCTCGGTGGAAGAGAGAGTACTACGTCTCGGCACGAGCCGGGCGGAGACCGGGTCAGTCTGGGCGACGAACGCCCCTCGAAGGGGGAGACCTGTACCTCGAAGGGGGAGGCCTGTACCTCGAAGGGGGAGGCTTGTACCTCGAGGGGGGAGGCCTGTACCTAGAAGGGGGAGGCCTGTACCTCGAAGGGGGAGGCCTTGTACCTCGAGGGGGGAGGCCTGTACCTCGAAGGGGAAGGGGTATACCTGCCAGGGGACTTGAATTCCTGAGCAGGGGGCGGCTCGCCTATGAGGTTTCTGGTCCGCGCAGACTGGAAGAGGGAGGCGCCTGCCAGTCCGGTCTGCGCAGGAGGCGGTGAGGGAATCTCCCGGTCCCGCGCGTTCAGTGGTTCGTATAAGCTCAGGGCCGCCGGTCGAGGTCCAGAAGGAGCCCATGGAGCCGTATTCGACGTCTCTTCAGCACGTGCTCGCCGAGCTCGAGCGCATCGATCTCCTGATCCGGGCCGAGGTGCAGCGCGCCCGCCAGATGGTCCAGGAGGATGGCGAGCTGCAGGGCCTCTATATCTCCGAGCAGGAGGTGGAGGCGCTGCTCGCCGCTCCGGCCGGGCTGCCGCGCTGGGCCTCTGTCTCCCACCGGCCCGATGTCGTGGAGGCCCTCGCCCGGGTCGCTCGCGAGATCGCGGACCGCAAGGCCGAGAGCGTCCGCTCGGGCATCGAGCTCCGCCTCGACGAGCTGGCGCGGCGCTTCGCGCTCACCCCGTTCGACGTCGACGCCCTGCTGGTCACCCTCGCTCCGGAGGTCGACCTCCGCTACGAGCGGCTGTTCGCCTATCTCCAGGACGACGTCACGAAGCGGCGCCCGAGCGTCGACCTGGTGCTCAACCTGCTCTGCCCGACGTTCGCGGACAAGCTCGCGGCGCGCGCCCGGCTCGGCGAGGGGTCTCCCCTCCTCTCCCACCGCCTGGTCGAGCTGTTCGACGATCCTTCGCGCCCCCAGCCGCCGCTCCTGGCGCGCTATCTGCGGGCCGACGCGCGGGTGGTCGCCTACCTGTTCGGCGGCGACGACATCGACGTGCGGCTGGCTCCCTTCGCTCACCGGATCGAGCCGGCGGCGCGGCTCGGAGACCTGGTCCAGGAGCCGGAATGGAAGGCCCGGCTCCGCGCGCTCGCGGAGGCGGAGGGCGGCGGCGGCGTCCTCTATCTCCAGGGTCCCTACGGCGTGGGCAAGGAGACGACGGCCGAGGCGCTCTGCAACGAGCTCGGCCTCCGCCTCCTCCCGGTCGACATGGCGCGCCTCCTCGCGAGCGGCGACGACACCTTCGAGACCGTGCTCGACCTCGCCGGCCGCGAGGCCGTGCTCCAGAACGCCGCTCTGTTCTGGCGGGGCTTCGACCTTCTCCTCGCCGACGACCGCGCGGCCCGCCGCGGGCGGTTCCTGGCGGCTCTGGAGGAGCGCCGGGGCCTGACCTTCCTGGCCGGCGAGGCCGACTGGGAGCCGTCCGACGCTCTGCACGGCATGGCCTTCACGCGCGTCGAGCTGCCGCGGCCCGGTCATCGCGAGCGCCTGGAGCTGTGGCACCGCGCCCTCGAAGGCCTCGATCTCGCGGCTCTCGACCTCGACCTCGACGCGGTGGCCGCCAAGTTCCGCTTCACCGCCGGCCAGATCCGCGACTCCGCCGCCACGGCCCGCAGCCTCGCGCGCGGCCGCGATCCCCGTCCTGAAAACCGCGGCCGGCTGGAGCGGGCCGACCTCTACGCCGCCTGCCGGTTGCAGTCGAACCAGAAGCTCGCGACGCTCGCCCAGAAGATCGTGCCGCACTACCGGTGGAACGACATCGTGCTGCCGGCGAACCGGATGGAGCAGCTGCGCGAGGTGTGCAACACCATGCGCTACCGGTCGCGCGTCTACGAGGAGTGGGGGTTCGGCAAAAAGCTCTCGCTGGGCAAGGGACTGAACGTCCTCTTCGCCGGCCCGTCGGGAACCGGCAAGACCATGGCCGCGGAGATCCTCGCCGGCGATCTCGGGCTCGACCTCTACAAGATCGATCTCTCGTCGGTGATCAGCAAATACATCGGCGAGACCGAGAAGAACCTGTCGCGGATCTTCTCCGAGGGACGGGCTTCGAACGCCGTCCTCTTCTTCGACGAAGCCGACGCCGTCTTCGGCAAGCGCACCGAGGTGCGCGACGCGCACGACCGCTACGCGAACATCGAGGTGAGCTACCTCCTGCAGCGCATGGAGGAGTACGAGGGGATGGTCATCCTCGCCACCAACCTGCGCAAGAACATGGACGACGCGTTCGTGCGCCGCCTCCATTTCATGATCGAGTTTCCGTTCCCGGCCGAGACCGACCGCCGCCGCATCTGGGATGGCCTGTGGCCCGCGGACCTGCCGCGGAGCGCCGAGCTCGACCTCGACTTCATGGCCCGCCGCTTCGAGGTCCCGGGCGGCAACATCCGGAACATCGCCGTCGCCGCCTCCTTCCTCGCCGCCGCCGACGGCGGCGTGGTGAAGATGGGCCATCTGATCCGCGCCACCCAGCGCGAATACCAGAAGATGGGCAAGGTCGTGCTGGCGGGAGAGTTCGGCGAGTACGGCCGGCTCACCGAGGACACGGGGAAATCCAGGTGAAGCACGACGTCGAGACCCCGATCGCGAAGCCGGCGGAGACGGCGGCGCAGCGCCGTCCCGCGGAAGAGGGAGGAGCCGCGCCGCAGCTCGCTCCGGCGGCTCAGAAGATCCTCCGCCTCCAGCGCAGCCACGGCAACCGCCATGTGCAGCGGATGGTAGCTCTCGCCCGCCAGGCCACCGGAGCGCCCGGAGGCGGAGAGCTCGACCCGGAGGTCGAGTCGTCGATCCAGCGAGCCCGCGGCGGCGGCCATGGGCTCGACGGCTCCGTGCGGGCGCAGATGGAGACCTCCCTGGGCGCCGACCTCTCCGGCGTGCGGGTGCACACCGGGTCCGAAGCCGACCGGCTCAACCAGGCGGTCTCGGCGCGCGCCTTCACGACCGGCAGCGATGTCTTCTTCCGCCAGGGCGAGTACAGCCCGGGGAGCTCCACGGGCCGCGAGCTCCTCGCCCACGAGCTCACCCACGTCGTCCAGCAGGACGGCGCGCCCGTGCAGGCGAAGCTCACCCTGGGTCCGGTCGACGACCCGGCCGAGCGCGAGGCCGACGAGGTGGCGCGGAACGTCATGCAGCGAGCCGAGGCCCCCGTCCCCGGGCCGGTCGCGCGCAGCGAGGAGCTGCAGCGGAGACCCGCCCCCGGAAAGGCCGCCCAATCCGACTGGAAAAAGTTTTACGTCACCATTCCGGCCGGCGCCGGAACGCAGCTGCAGTTCCTGCGCTATGCCGAGGTCCAGATCTTCGGCCGCGTCATCGACCTCCAGTGGGACACATCGAAGGAGGCCACGGTCCACGAGCCCTCGAAGCACGTGGGCAAGACCATCCTCTTCAAGGTGAGGCCCGTGGTGCTCGAAAAGTGGGGCGTGGCGCAACCCACGGCCGCGGAGAAGGCGGCGACCGACGCTGAATACAAAGGGCTCGATCCGGACGAGAAAGATACGATCAACGCGGAGACCGACCGGCGGTACTACGAGAGCACGCAGGAAGAGCCGGGCACCAAAATCAAATCGGGAGAGAAGGGCAAGGCTGTCGTCTGGAACAGCTTGCGGGACGAGGTCCTCGGGGACCGGAGGCGGCTCGCGCAGCTGCCGGAGACGGTCCGGGCGCTCGTCGGGGCGGACAACCTCACCCTGGAGCACGCCGCGATCCTCTCCCAGGTGGGAGACGTGCTGTCGCAGCTGTCGGAGGCCGAGCTCAAGGGATTCTTCGTGATCGGACCGAACGGCTCGACGATCTCCCCCAACGACTATTCCCGGCTGCTGATCCTCGCCCGGAAGCTCGTCGCCCTCTCGCCCGAGGCGCGCAAGGACTATCTGGAGCGGGTCAGCGCGTCCACGATGTCGCTCGTCGATCTCGAACGCGCCATCAACCGCTACGTCCGGATGCGGGAAGAGCGTGAGAAGCAGGCCGAAGGGCACGAGGCTGCCGCCAAGCCGCTGCTCGGCGCCGAGGACGTCTACACCGCCTACCGCCACTACAAGGCCGTCGAGGCCTACGTGGAGTTTGTGGGGGACGACGACCGGACCGTGGACCTGCTGGACAAGCTGTGGCAGGCGGAAGAGACGCTTGAAGCCGGGCTCAAGCTCAAGGGGTTCAACTCCATCGCCGACTTCGAAGCGGCGCTCCGGTCCTACCGCATCGCCTTCCGCACCCAGGCGGTCAACCTCGCGCTCGACGTGCTCGACCGCTACGACCACATGCTCTTCGAGGAGCGCAACAGGCTGGAGCAGGGCGCCGCGACCGGCATCGCCCAGGGCATCGCCGCCACCCAGGCGCTGGCGCATTACAAGGAATATCGCAGGCAGAAGCAGATCGCCGAAAACATTCTCATGATGCGGGACGAGTACGACGACATATCGTCGATGGAGCCCTACATCGAAGCCGACAGCGCCGCCGAAGAAGCCAAGAAAAAAGGCGAGGCGGAAGTGATTCGAGGAGCCGGCGACCATCCGCTGGTCGCGGAACGCGGCATCGACCGCGAGAAGCTCGCCGGTCTCGACGCCGCGGGCGTGCATTCCTATCTCATGGCGCAGATCAGCGAGCGCAGGAACAAGGTCGCGATCGCGCGGCGGGAATTCGAGGAGGACCCGGACCGCGTCTTCAACCTGCCGGATCTCGTCGCGGCCACCCAGAAGCTCATGGGGATCGAGCCCACGACGATCTACGGCCGGACGATCCACGACTACATCTCCGATGAGGCCGGCAAGCACTTTCTGTCGCAAGTCGCGATCGGCATCCTGGCCCTCGCCCTCACGGTCCTCGTCCCGGGAGGCGGCTGGCTCGCCGCGGCGGCTCTGGTGGCCCAGGCGGGCATCAGCACGTACCAGGCGTATACCGCGTACAAGGAGTACCAGGAGCAGGAACGCGATTACGAGCTGGGCTTCCTGTCCGAGGAGCCGTCGCTCTTCTGGGTCGGCCTCGCCATCGCCGGCGCCGCGCTCGACATCGGCGTCGCCACCTCGGCTCTGGTCAAGCAGTCCGCGACCGCGCTCAAGGCGCTCAAGGGACCGCTCCTGGAGTTCTCGAAGGACAGCAACCTGGCCAAGCTGGTCGAGCAGATCGAGGCCGTGCAGGGCCTGGAGACCAAGCTCAAGACGGCGCTCGCGCGCGAGGCGGAGGCTTCGCTGGCCGCCAAAGCGGCCTTCAAGGAGGCGCTCAGCATCGCCAGCCGGCCGAACATGATCGCCGGCGCGGTCGATCCGGGGCTCATCAAGCAGCTGTTCCGCGGGCTCTACTATTCGATCAAACGGGGCGTCAACACCTTCGCGAAGCTCAGCGCCGAGGCCAAGCTCCTCGAGATCACCGGCGACATCACCCGGCTGTCCGGCGCCGAACGCGCGGAGCTCGAGGCCGCGTTCGAGGAGGTCAAGCAGATCGTCCAGGCCGGCACGGCCCGGGGGATGGACGACAAATCGCTGCTGGGCTTCGTCGACCGCTGGGCGTTGAACCGCGGCAGGCCCGGCTTCCAGGTCAAGCTCGCCGAGGAGATCAAGGCCTGGAAGCCGCTGGCTCAGGAGCAGCAGCGGGCTCTGAGCGCGCTCGAAGCGCAGAAGAGCGCCGTGGCGACGCTCTACGAGCGCAAGGCCGCGGCGCTCGAAGAGCTTGACGAGCTGCGCGCTGAGCTGGGCGCCCAGCCCCCGAAGAGCCGCAACCCGAAGGACGTCGAAGAGGTCCGGAAGCTGGAGAAGGAGATCCTCTCCTACGACCCGGAGGCGCTCCCCACTCGTACGCAGCCGCCTGGAAAGGGGAAGATCTTCGAGGCGGAAAAGAGGCTGGCCGACCTCGAGGCCGAGGCTGCCAAATCCCAGCTGACTCTCTACGACCGCCTGCGCGCCGCGGCGCCGTCCGAGGCCGCCAAGGAGCGCGCGCTCAGAGGAGTGACCATCGACCAGGTCGGTCCTTTGAAGACCAGACCGACGCCGCTGCATGCCGACCACATCGTCTCGGTCCGCGAAATCTCCGATCTGGACGGCTTCGCCGATCTCCCCTGGAAGGATCAGAAGGCCATCGTCGATCTCAAGGAAAACCTGATCGCGATGGACGGCGCCGCGAACGCGTCGAAAGGCGATCGAACCTGGCGGTCCTGGGGCCAGGCCGGCAACTTCTACGAGCGGTCCACGATCGAGACGATGGCGAAGCGCGAAGCCGACGTCCGCGCCCTGATCGAGGCCGAGATCAAGGACCGGCTGGCCAAGCTGCGGTCGCCCGGCCAGCCGTGAGGGAGGCGGTCGAGCATGATCGTCGAACGCAATATCGGCGACAGTGGTACCCAACGCATCCGCGCCGAGTGCTCTCCGGCCTACGCGCGGATGGCGGCGAGCGTCCTGGACGTCTTCGAAGGGCGCGCCGGCGCGGGACCTCCGCCGCGGCCGGGCTTCCAGATCCGCTTCGGCTGGTCGCTCCTCCGCCTCGTCGGGGACGGCGACGCGCTGCGCGTGACCGAGCCGGATTTCGCGGCCTGGCCCGAGGAGCGCTGGGTTCCCACGATCGACGTCACGCTGGAGGTCCTCGCCGCGCAGACGAGCCTGCTCCACCGGCTGGACGTCGACGGCCAGGACGTCTTCTTCGATCAGGCGGTGATCTCGGCGCCCGGGGCGCTCGCCGAACCGGAGGTCTTCCTGCGCCGCGGGGACAGCCTCTCCGCCGAGGACTCCGGCTGGCTCCTGGCCACCGTCGCGGATCCCGAGGCGCTCACCCGCGGGCAGGGCCTCGAAAGGGTGCTGATCGCGAGCCTGGTGGAACGCCGGCGGTCGCTCCTCCAGGCGCTCACGCTGCCGTCCGGATACATCGCCCTCTTCTCCGGCGATTCCATCGTCCAGGTCCTGGACGCCGCGGGACGCGAGATCGGCGGCTACCGGTCCGAGGAAGAGATGAGATAGGTTGGGGTGAGGGGAATCCCGGCCGGACGTCGTTAAGGAGGAGGAACGCTCGAAAGCTGGCGGCAGACACCATGATCGACGACCTCGACAGAAGCCTCGAAAACCTGCTCAAACGGGAGCTGCCGCCGGAGCTGGTCGCGCAGATCACGATCAGCTTCGCGACCCCGGACGGGCAGTTCCCGCCCGCCTCGGTCTCGCTGCCGGCGATCGACCTCTTCCTCTACGACATCCGCGAGAACCGCGACCTGCGCGACAGCGAGTGGCGGATCGAGCGCCAGAACGACGGCACGGCGGTGCGCAAGGCGCCGCCGGTGCGGGTCGACTGCTCGTATCTGATCACCGCCTGGCCGAGCGACAGCTCGACGACGCCGGCCCGCGACGAGCACCGCATGCTGGGCGAGGTGATGAAGGCGCTGCTGCGGCATGCGACGCTCCCGTCCGCCGTGCTCGAAGGGAGCCTCGTCGGGCAGCAGCCGCCGCTGCCGGCGAGCACCCTGCAGCCGGGCCGCCTGCAGAGCCTGGCCGAGTTCTGGCAGGCCCTGGGAGGCAAGCCCAAGGCCACGCTCTCCTACACCGTGACGATCGGCGTCGAGCCGGGCGTCGCCCCCGAGGCCGGCCCGCCGGTGCTCGAGACGGTCTTCAAGCTCCGGGAGGGGATTTGAGCCATGGCCGGTGAGACCACCTGGGAGACCGTCCGCCACCGCGCCGCGATCGCCGGCCGGGTCACCGACGCCGGCACGGGCAAGCCGTTGCCCGGCGCGCGGATCGAGATCACCGCCGGCCCGCCGGAGCTCACCAGCCGGCTGGCGCTCCTGGCTCTCCAGTACGGCAGCCGCTGGGCGTCGCTCGCCGAGCGGGCGGACCGCACCCGCGCCGCGGGCGACGGGTTCTTCCGCTTCCTCGACCTGCCGGCGGGCAAATACACCCTGACCGCCTCGCTCCCCGGCTCCGGGAGCCGCTATGGGACGGCGTCGGTCGAGGTCACGCTGACCGCGGACGGCGAAGGCCGCGTCGCCCTCGCGACCGCGAGCCTCGCCCTTCCCGCGACCACGATCAAGGGACGCATCAGCGACGCGACCGCCGCGATCCGGATGGCCGAGGTGCGCATCCAGGGGAGCGGCGAGCGCGCCTGGAGCGACGCCCAGGGCAACTACGCGCTCTCCGGCATCGAGGCCGGCGCGCGCAAGCTCACCATCTCCGCCTCCGGTTTCCAGGCGAAGTCCGAGACCGTGACGCTCGGCACGCCCGGCGAGGTGGCGACCCGTGACGTGACTTTGAGCCCGCCGTAGCACGGCGGGAAAAACAAACGAAGGAGACAATGCTCATGCCCCAGTATCTAGCGCCTGGAGTCTACGTCGAGGAGGTCCCCTCGTCGGTCCAGCCGATCGCCGGCGTCGGCACCAGCACGGCGGGGTTCATCGGCGAGGTGGCGGACGGCGTCACCATGCCCCCGCAGCCCGGCCGGTTCGTCAGCGATTCGCTCGGCAAGCCGGTCCGCGACTCGCTCGGCAACCTCACCCCCATCCCCTACACCGTCGCCGATGCCGGCGTGCCGCAGCTGATCACCAGCTGGGAGAGCTTCAAGAACCATTTCGGCGACTTCCAGTCGGACAACCGGATCCTCGCCCACGCCGTCTACGGCTTCTTCAACAACGGCGGCACCCGCTGCTGGGTGATCCGCACCACCGTCCCGCCGGTCGCCGCGAACACCACGGCAGTCACGGACGCCCTGGCCGCGTTCGAGGCGATCGACGAGATCGCGCTCGTCGCCGTGCCCGGCGCGACCGACTCCGACGTCCAAAGCGCGGTGATCACCCACTGCGAGAAGATGGCCGACCGCTTCGCCATCCTCGACGGCCAGGTGACCGGCACCTTCACCGCCGACGGCATCCAGGGCGACACCGGCAACAGCAACTACGCGGCCCTGTACTTCCCGCAGATCGAGGTCTTCGATCCGGTCGACAACGCGCGCGCCTTCATCCCGCCGAGCGGCCACATCGCCGGCATCTATGCCCGCGTCGACACCGAGCGCGGCGTCCACAAGGCGCCGGCGAACGCGGTGGTGCGCGGCGCTCTCGGCCTGGAGCACCGCCTGAGCCGCGCCGACCAGGAGGGGCTCAATCCCGCGGGCATCAACCTGATCCGCGACCTGAACGGCAACCTCGTTGTCTGGGGCGCGCGCACGCTGGGCGGCGACGCCAACGGCGAATGGAAGTACATCAACGTCCGCCGGCTGTTCCTCTTCCTCCGCGAGTCGATCGACGAGGGCACCCAGTGGGTGGTCTTCGAGCCCAACGACACGAGCCTGTGGGCCAAGATCTCGCGCAACGTCACCGCCTTCCTGACCAACGTCTGGCGCTCCGGAGCCCTCTTCGGCACCACGCCGGCCGAGGCCTTCTACGTGCGTTGCGACGCGAGCACCAACCCGCCCGAGGTCCGCGACCTCGGCCAGGTGGTCACCGAGATCGGCGTGGCCGTGGTCCGGCCGGCCGAGTTCGTCATCTTCCGGATCAGCCAGTGGGCCGGCCCCGGCCAGTGATGGATACCGGCGGCGCAAACTGAAAGGAAGCGAGCGTGGTGATTCATCAGACACCAGGAGTGTACCGGGAGGACGTCTTCGCGACCCCGCGGGCGGCTCTTCCGACCGGAGTGCCGGCGTTCCTCGGCCGGACCTCGGGCGGGACGGTCAACCAACCGGTCCGGCTGACGATCTTCTCGCAGCTCGCCGACGCTTTCGGTCCGCCGCTTCCGGAGCGCCATCTGGCTTCGGCGGTCGAGGGCTTCTTCCTGAACGGCGGCCGGGAATGCCTGGTCGTCCCCCTGGCGGCGGGCGATCCCGAGGCGGCCCTCACGGCCGGTCTCGCGGCGCTCGCGACGCGCCAGGATCTCGACCTGGTCTGTGCGCCGGACCTCCTCGTCGACGCGCAGGACCTCGACCAGATCCTTCGCATGCAGACCGCCATCCTCCGCCACTGCGCCGCCGAGGGCGACCGCTTCGCCCTGCTCGACGCACGGCCGGGAGCCGGCCTCGACCAGGTCCTCGCCCAGCGCAACGGCCTCGACGGCGACGGCGGTATCGGCGGTATCGGCGGGAATGGCGCGCTCTACCACCCCTGGCTGCGTTCCATGGGCTCCGGCCGGCTCGTGCCGCCCTGCGGCCACGTGGCCGGTGTGGTGGCGCGCTGCGACCAGCGCACGGGCGTCCACAAGGCGCCCGCCAACGAGGAGCTGGAAGGGGTCGTCGATCTCGCCGTAGGGCTGACCGACGCCGACCAGGCGCTGCTCAACCCGGCGGGGGTCAACGCCCTGCGCGCCTTCCCCGGCCGCGGCATCCGGATCTGGGGAGCGCGCACCCTGTCGCACCAGGCGGCATGGACCTACATCAACGTGCGGCGGCTGTTCCTGACCGCCGCGCGCTGGATCGAGCTGAATCTGGCCGATGCCGCCTTCGAGCCTCACGACACACGGCTGTGGAACCGCATCACCCGCGAGCTCACAACCTATTTCGAGGGGCTGTTCCGGGCCGGAGCGCTCAAAGGGAGCACGGCGGCGGAAGCATTTTTCGTGAAGTGCGACGGCGAGACCAATCCGCCCGAGGTCCGCGAGACCGGCCGGGTGGTCACCGTCATCGGCCTCGCGCCGGGGGTGCCGAACGAGTACGTCGTGGTACGGATCGTCCACGGCGCGGGAGGCGTCGACGTCGCGGGGCCGTCGCAGAGCTAGAGACCGAAAATCCGAACGCAGATCGAACCATAGCAAGGAGAGCCGAACATGGCGACCGGAGATCGCAAGGACCCGTTTCGTTCATTTAACTTCAGAGTGGAGATCGACGGCCTGACGCGCGCCGGCTTCCGGGAGTGCTCGGGGCTCGACGCCAGCCAGGACCCGATCGAATACCGCGAGGGCACCGAGGGGCTGACCGCACGCAAGCTCCCCGGCCTCAACAAGTATTCGAACATCACCCTCAAGTTGGGCATGACCGACGACGCCGAGCTGTGGGACTGGCGCAAGAAGGCCATCACCGGCAAGGTGGAGCGCAAGAACGGCTCGATCGTGCTGCTCGACGAGGCCGGCGAGGAGAAGCTGCGCTGGAACTTCCGCGAGGCCTGGCCCACCAAGTGGACCGGCCCCAGCTTCAACGCGACCGGCAACGAGGTGGCGATCGAGACGCTGGAGATCACTCACGAGGGGCTGGAGCTCCAGGAGTAGCCCGTGACGCTGCAGACCGAGTTCCCCTTCACGCTGCCCCGCGGCTATCTCGACGCGGAGGGAAACCTCCACCGCGAGGGCGTCATGCGGCTCGCCACGGCCTATGACGAGATCGCGCCGATGAAGGACCCGCGCGTGCAGGCCAACCCCGGCTACCTGGTGGTCATCCTGCTGTCGCGGGTGGTCACCAGGCTGGGGAGCCTGGACCACCTGAACCCGAAGGTCGTCGAGGGGCTGTTCGCCGGGGACCTCGCCTATCTGCAGGACCTCTACCGGCGGATCAACGAGCAGGGCCACAACCGCATCGCGGTCTCGTGCCCGCATTGCCAGGGGGAGTTCGAGGTGGAGATCGACAGCCCGGGGGAATGATGGGCTACCCCTCGGACCGGTTGTTCGAGGAGGTAGCCTACCTCGCGTATTACTTCCATTGGCCGTACGACGAGATCCTGCGGCTGGAGCACCGCGAGCGGCAGCGCTGGGTGGCCGAGGTGGCGCGGATCAACCGCCGCTTGAACGACGAGATTGCAAAGTGAGAGGTACGACTCTATGACGACTCTGGGGCTCAACGCGGTCGCGACGGTCGCCGCCAACCTGCTGGGCGTGCGGAATGATCCCTACGCGGCGTTCAACTTCCTGGTCGAGATCGAGGGACTGATCACCGGCGGCTTCTCCGAGGTGAGCGGCCTGCAGGTCGAGACGGTGGTGCAGGAGTACCAGGAGGGAGGGCAGAACGAGTATGTGCACAAGCTGCCCGGCCCGGCCCGCTACCCCTCGAACCTGGTGCTCAAACGGGGCCTGACCGACATCGAGACGTTCTGGGGCTGGCACCGGAAGGTGATCGCCGGCACGATCGAGCGCAAGAACGGCACGATCTATCTCCTCGACCGCCAGGGTTTGCCGGCCATGTGGTGGGACTTCAAGGAAGCCTATCCGGTCAAGTGGAGCGGACCGGACCTGCGGGCGGACTCGAACGCGGTGGCGGTGGAGACGATCGAGCTGGTGCACCGCGGAATCTCGAAGCCGGCGCTCAGCTCCGCCCTCTCGGGGGTGCGCGGAGCGTTGGGAGCCGCTCTGGACGTCTCCGGGAGCATTTCGTTCGGCTAGGAGCGCACGACCATGGCAACCGATCAACCCGACGACGAGACCACCGGGATGGGCGAGCGCCTGCTGCGCCGCGCCGCAACCCCCGGAGTGATCCGGCCGGACATGGCCGCGCTCCAGCGCCGCAGCGCGCCCGGCGGAGCCGGTCTCGCATTCGAAATCATGCGGCGCTGGTCTCCCGCCGCCTCCCCCGCCTGGGGGAACGGCCCGGGGATGCCGCATGTGGCAGGCGCGCAGGCCCTCACCCCCGGCCCCTCTCCCGCGAGCGGGAGAGGGGAGAGGGTTAGCGGGTTCAGCGAGCTGCCTGGGAGAGTGGGTAACCTACACCCCTCTCCCGCTCGCGGGAGAGGGGCCGGGGGTGAGGGCCTCCTCGTCCAGCGTCAGGTTGCGGCTGCGGTTCCGGCGGTTCCACCGCGTCCCGCGGCGCCTCCCCAGCCGTCTCCAGCCACGACCGGACCCGCGATCATCCGCCGCTCCCCCGCCGCCGGCTCCGCTCCCCCAGCCCTGCCGCTGCGGCGGACGGCCGAGCCGGGCGTCGCGGCAAGCCCGGGAGCTCCGGCGGCGACGGCGTCACCGGCCCCGGGCCCCGCGGCAACGGCGGCCCCGGGCAGCGCGGAGCCCACCGTGCAGAGGGCGGCGACCACGGTCCTGATGGGGCCGGCGATCGTCCACCGCGCCGCGGGCCGCGCGCCGGTCCAGCGGGCGAGCCTGCCCACAGCCGGTGCCGCCCCGGTTTCGACGGCTGCCCCCCTGTCGCTGGCCGCACCGGCCCGCACGGAGCCGCAAGCTCCCGTTGCCGGCGCACCGGCTGCCGAGCGCGGCACGGTGGCGACCGCTCCGTCCGCGACCGCTCCGCCGGTGATCCGCCGCTCTGCGACCGCGCAGTCCGCGGCGAGCGTCTCCGGATCCGTGGCCGGAGCGGCGGCCTTGCCTCTGGTGCAGCCTGCGCGGCCTTCGACTTCACCCGCGGCAGGCATCGTCCAGACCCGGAGAGATCCCGGCACCGCCGCTGCGCTGCCTGCCGCTGCGCCGCCGGCTGCGGCTCCCTCCGCACCGGTCACCGCACCGGCCGCAGGCCTGTCCGCGGCGGCCTCCGGGCTCGCCATGCCCCTCGCGCGGACGGCTTCGCCGGCCCCGGCGGGAGGAGGGGACGTGGTCCGGCGGCAATCGACGGGATCCAGTCTGAGCTCCACGGCTCCGGAGGTGAGCCTGGGCGGTGAGGCGGCGGCGCAGCCCGCCACGACGGCCCCGGCGGCCGGCGGAGCGACCGCGGCAGCCGCCGCGCCGGCCGTCGACGTCGAGGACGTGGTCGACCGCGTGATGCGCCGGCTGACGCGGACCCTGGCCGTGGAGAGCGAGCGGCATGGAGGACGGCAATGGCCCTAGAGAAGCTCAAGATCTCGGTCGAGGTCCGGCCGAACGTATACAGCGCCCGCCCGTTCGAGGTGCTGTTCAACCCCACCGAGCTCAAGCTCGACAAGAACGCCCATTGGGTCAAGCTGGCGACCTCCGGACGCGACACCGCCCGGGCCGGCTTCTCCTACAGCGACCCGTACACCCTCAGCCTGGACCTCTTCTTCGACACCTACGAGAAGAAGACCAACGTCCGCGACTACGTCCGCGAGGTGGCGGCGCTGGCGACGGTCCAGGGCGACCTCCACCGGCCGCCGCGCTGCAAGCTGGCCTGGGGAAAGAACGACTTCGGCGGCTTCCAGTGGGTGCTCGAGAGCCTGAGCCAGCGCTTCACCCTCTTCCTGCCCAACGGGACGCCGGTCCGCGCCACCCTGAGCTGCATGTTCAAGCAGTGGCGCTCGGCCAAGGAAGAGGCGCTGGAGGTCAAGCGGAGCTCGCCCGACGTGGCCAAGACGCGCGTCGTGCGGCGCGGCGAGACCCTGTCGAGCATCGCGGCCGAGGAGTACAACGACCCGAGCCTCTGGCGGCCGATCGCCGAGCTCAACCGCATCCACAACCCACGCAAGGTGGTCCCCGGGCAGGTGCTGGCCATTCCGCCGCTCCAGCCGGGCCGCAAATCGGGGAGCTGAGCCGATGGCACCGAACGCTTCCGAAGGTCTGGTCGCCGAGATCCGCCTGCGGGTGGACGGCACCGACGTGCCGGTCGAGGCCGAGACCGACGTGGTCGAGGTCTCCGTGCTCCAGGACGTCTCCGCCGCCGGCATGTTCGCCCTGCGGATGATCAACTGGGACGTCGACAACCTCCAGGTCACCTGGACGGACGACGACCTGTTCGCCGTCGGCGGCGAGGTGGAGATCCTGATGGGGTACGCGGGCGAGCTCGCGACTGTCATGGTGGGCGAGATCACCGGCCTCGAGCCGGAGTTCCACGCCGAGGAGGTGCCGATGGTCACGGTGCGCGGCTACGACCGGCGGCACCGGCTGATGCGCGGCCGGAAGACCCGCTCCTTCACCCAGGTCACGGACAGCGACATCGCCGCCCAGGTCGCCCAAGAGGCGGGCCTGACGCCCGACGTCGAGGACACCAAGGTCACCCTGGAGTACGTGCTGCAGCACAACCAGACCGATCTGGAGTTCCTGCAGGCGCGCGCCCGCCGGCTTGGCTACGAGGTGGTGGTCGAGGGCAAGACGCTCGCCTTCCGGCCCCACTCCAACGCCGATGCCGAGGTGCTCACCCTGAGCCGCGAGGAAGACCTCCTGGAGTTCAGCCCCCGCCTCTCGACCGTCGGTCTCGCCGGCGCGGTCGAGGTGCGCGGCTGGAGCACCAAGGACAAGGATGCCCTGCTCGGCCAGTCCGCGGCCGGCAGCGAGGGGACGAAGATGGGCGGCTCAAAAGGCGGTCTGGCCGTCGCCGACGACGCCTTCGACTCCGCCGTCGCCGTGGCGGTCGACGAGCCGGTTCGCAGCCAGGGCGAAGCCGACCAGATCGCGGCGGGACGCCTGAGGGAAATGGCGCTCTCCTACGTTACCGGTGAAGGGGTGGCGATCGGCCGCACCGACCTCGAGGCCGGCACGGTGGTCAAGATCGACGGCTGCGGCACGCGGTTCAGCGGCCTCTACTATCTCGCCTCGGTCCGCCACACCTATTCGCCTCGGCGGGGCTATCGCACCGCCTTCACCGTGCGGAGGAACGCCACGTGATCGACCTGGACCTGTTCTCGACGCTCTCCGGCCCCGACCGGCAGAACGACCGGATCTTCGGCGTCGTGATCGGGGTGGTGACCAACAACCAGGACCCCAACGGCCTCGGCCGGGTCAAGGTCCGCTTCCCCTGGCTGTCGGCGGACGACGAGAGCCGCTGGGCGCGGATGGCGGCGCCGATGGCCGGCGACGGCCGCGGCTTCTTCACCCTGCCAGAGGTCGACGACGAGGTGCTGGTCGCGTTCGAGCACGGCCGGGTGGAGCTCCCCTACGTCCTCGGCGCGCTGTGGAACGGCAAGGACAAGCCGCCGGCCGACAACGGCGACGGGGAGAACAACATCCGGGTCCTCAAGTCGAGGAGCGGCCATATCGTCCGCCTCGACGACACCGACGGCGCCGAGAAGATCGAGATCCTGGACGCCAAGGGCAAGCAGAGCATCGTCTTCGACACCAAGGAGAGCACGCTCACCATCACCGCCGACAAGGACGTGGTGATCGAGTCGAAGAACGGCATGCTCAAGCTGACAGGGAAAACGGGCGTCGAGATCACCGCGCCCAGCGGGAAGGGCACGCTGGAAACCCAGGGGGACCTGAGCGTCAAGTCCGACGGCCAGGTCAACGTCAAGGGCGCAGGCATCAACCTCAACTGAGGAGGCGGGCGATGGGCGAACCGGCAGCCAAGCAGGGAGACAAGATCGTGGCGACCGACCTGCACTTCGTGATCGTGCCGCCGGGAGTGCCGGCGCTCCTGCCGCACAAGTTCGAAGGCCGCCTGAATGGCGGCCTGTCGGACGACGTCAAGATCATGAAGCGGCCCGCGGCCACCGTCGGCAGCACCGCGGACAACGTACCGCCGCACACCCCGACGCCGCCGGGGACCTCGTTCCAGAAGCCGCCGGCCAACCAGGGCAAGATCCAGCTGGGCAGCACGACGGTGAAGATCAACGGCAAGGCCGCGGCGCGCAACGGCGACGCGGCGATGACCTGCAACGACCCCGCGGACGTTCCGGTCGGCAAGGTGGAAGCCTCCGGCACCGTGACGATCGGCTGAGACACGAGAGAGGGGATTTCGCGATGAGCGCCAGTTTTCTGGGAGTCGGATGGCGGTTTCCGGTGGCTCTGGAGAGCGGCCGGATCGCCCTGGCCGCCTACGAGGAGAGCATCCGCGAGGCCATCTGGATCATCCTCGCGACCGCCCGCGGCGAGCGCAAGATGCGGCCGGACTTCGGCTGCGGCGTCCACGACCTGGTCTTCGCCGTGCAGAGCGGCGAGACCGCCGGCCGGGTGGCTTCCGAGGTGCGCCAGGCGCTGATCCTCTGGGAGCCGCGCATCGACGTGCTCGACGTCACCGCCGGCAGCGACGAGAGCGAGCCGACCCGGCTGCTGATCCAGATCGAGTACCGGGTGCGCGCCACCAACAACCGGTTCAACCTGGTCTATCCCTTCTACCTGGAGTAAAGACGACCATGCCCCGCACCGAAGCGCCCGCCATCGATGCGCGGACTTACGGCGACCTCGTCGCCGGAGTCGAAGAGCTGCTCGAGCAGTACACCGCCGGGCCGGTCGCGCCGAGCGCCGACCTTCTGGCCGGCGCGGTTCTCGACCAGCAGGTCCAGGACCCCGTCAGCCACGAGACCTTCCCGGCCGGCACGCTGGTGAGCCACAGCCTGGCGGGCCAGCTCGCCGCGATCCACAACCTCGGCCTGGTCCGGGTCAAGGGGTGGCAGCCGGCCGGACGCCAGATCCGGGTGGAAGCCACGGCGGCGAACCTGACCGGCGGCGTGCTCGGCCAGGACGTGGACGAGGGCGCCGGGCGGATCATCTCCCGCGGCACCCTGATCGACGAGGAGACGGCCGCGCGCATCCTCGCCATCCCCGGCCTCCGCTGGGTGCTCCTCGACCTCCAGCCGGACGCCGGGTGGGCCCTCGCCCGCATCTTCGGCCGCATGGCCGAGCTCGTCGTCACCCGCCTCAACCGGCTGCCGGACCGCAACTTCCTCGCCTTCCTCGACTTGATCGGCACGCGGCTCAACCCGCCGCAGCCGGCACGGGTGCCGCTCACCTTCCTGCTCGCCGCCGGCAGCCCGGTGGACGCCCTGGTGCCCGCGGGCACGCAGGCCGCGGCCCTGCCTCTCGAAGGCGAGGCGGAGCCCGCCGTCTTCGAGACCGAGCGCGACCTGCTGGTCACCCGCTCGCAGCTCGCGGCGGTCTTCACCCGCGAGCCGGGCCGCGATCTCTGGGCCGACCACACCGCGGTCGCGACCGGCGCATCCGCCGGCAGCTTCGAGCCGTTCCGCGGCGACCGGCCGATCGAGCACCGGCTCCACGTGAGCCACCCGCTGCTCGGCCTGCCCGAGACGAAGACGGTCGAGCTGCAGATCGGTCCCGCGGACAACGCCCGCCCCTGGCTCTCGGGCGTCTCCTGGCGCTTCTGGGACGGCGCGTCCTGGCTGCCGGCCACGCCGGCCGTCACCCTGCAGGTCTCCGGCGTGTCCTACTGGTCGGTGAAATTCAACAACGCTCCCGGGTTCGCCGCCACCGCGGTCGACGGGATCGACGGGTTCTGGCTCGGCGGCCGGCTGGACGCCTCGCTCGCCCGCGGCGAGGTGGTGGCGGACGGGGCGGACAGCATCCTGAAACGGCGGGGGGTCCTGCCCGCGGCAGGCTTCACCGAGACCGGCGGCGTCTTCACGCCGGTCGACTTCGGCCAGCCCTTCTCCCCCTTCGGGAACGCAGCGCCCTTCCGCGCCCTCTACCTCTCCACCGGCACCGACTTCACCAAGCCGCGGTCCTGGATCGTGGTCGACATCGCGCTCGCCACCGTCCCCGATCCGACGAGCGATCTGACCGTGGTCTGGGAGTACCGCAGCGGCGCTACCTGGAAGGCGCTCACCGCCACCTCCTTCACGCCGGCGGCCACGCCGAACGCGGGAGACCCGGTGGGACCGTTCCTCGTCGACGGCACCCTCGGCTTTACCCGGCCGGACGACTGGACGTACGACCAGGTCGGCGGCACGGGCGCCTACTGGCTGCGGGCGCGCATCACCCAGGGGAGCTTCGGCACTCCACCCGGCGACCTGCCGCCGCTCGTCGCGCGCCTGACGCTCGGCGACGACTGGACCCTGCCGCGCGTCGATTTCGTGCGCGTGGGCGTCACCATCAACCGCACGGCCGCCGCGGACTGGCGGGTGCCGGAGCGCAGCTTCAGCAACCAGACGCCGGTCGATCCGAGCAAGGACTTCCTCCCCTTCGGCGACAAGCCCCGGGTCGGCGATTCCTTCTACGTATCCTATGAGGAGGCGTTCTCCAAGCCGGGCTCCGGGGTCGATCTGCACATCCAGCTGACCAACCCGTCGGACCCGAACGGCACGCCGCCTCCGGCCGCGAGCACCACCGTGATGCTCACCTGGGAGTACTGGGACGGCCGCGCCTGGCGCCTGCTCGGCAACTCCGGTCCCGGAGCCACCAGCGCCGACACGGCGAACAATGCGGCGAACCAGTTCAGCGACAGCTCCAATGCCTTCCTGGTGGTGTCGTCGTCGGGCGAGGCGGTCGCGCACTTCATCGTGCCCACGGACTTCACGCCCACCGCGGTCAACGGCGAGGTGCGGCGCTGGGTGCGCGTGCGGATCGCCAAGGGGAACTACGGCGTCGAGGCCACCCAGGTGCGGGCGGTCGACGGCAGCGGCAACCCGCGCAACGACGCCAACGGGCTGCCGCTCTATCAATTCGTCCCGGCCACCTTCAAGCCGCCGTCGCTGCGCTCGGTCCGCACCGGCTACTGGTACGACTCGGGGGGCCAGCCGCCCGGGCTCGTCCTCACCGAGAACGACGACGTCTTCGCGGACGTCACGCTCCCGGCCGTGATCCCGGGGCAGACCTTCACACCGTTCGTCCCCTCGGCCGACCTGCGGCCCACGCTCTACCTCGGCTTCGACCGGCCCGGCGACGCCCTCGGCTTCGCCAACCGGGCGGCGGCGCTCTTCTTCCAGGTCGCGGAGTCGCTCTACGACCCGGCGATCGAGCAGGGGCAGGTGACCGAGGACGCCGCGGTCGTCTGGGAGTACTGGAACGGCGAGGTCTGGGACCGCCTGGGCAGCCGCGACGAGACCCGCGGCCTCACGCAGCGCGGCCTGGTGACGTTCATCGGCCCGCCCGACTTCCGCGCCTCGACCGAGCTCGGCCGCACCGCGTTCTGGCTGCGCGGCCGCTGGGAGCGCGGCGAGTACGGGGTCGAGCCGCAGCTCGTCCGCGTGCTCACCAACACCATGTGGGCGGTCCACGCGCGGACCCTGGCGGACGAGGTCGTGGGCACCAGCCGCGGCGAGCGCGGCCAGCTGTTCCGCACCCTGCACGCGCCGGTCCTCGACGGCCAGCAGCTCGAGGTGGTCGAGCCCGAGGTCCCGTCCGGCGCCGACCTCGCGGACCTGGAGGCGGAAGAGGGGGACGGCGCCGTCACCGTGGTCCGCGACGCGTCGGGCCGCTTCCTGGAGGTCCGGGTGCGCTGGCACGAGGTGCCCGATTTCTACGGCTCCGGCCCGCGCAGCCGCCATTACGTGCTCGACCATGCCGGCGGCGAGATCCGCTTCGGCGACGGCCGCCGCGGCCTGGTGCCGCCGCCGGGCCGCAACAACGTCCGCATGGTGCGCTACCGGGCCGGCGGCGGGCTCGCCGGCAACCGCCCGGCCGGCAGCATCGCGCAGCTCAAGGGCACGGTGCCCTACGTCGACGGCGTGGTTCAGGTCCTGCCCGCCGAGGGCGGCGCGGCGGAGGAGTCGCTCGACGCGGTCCGCAGCCGCGGCCCCAAGGGGCTGCGCCACCGCGATCGGGCGGCCGCCGCGGCCGACTTCGAGGACCTCGCCTTCCTCGCCTCGCCGCTGGTGGCGCGGGCGCGCACCCTGCCGGCCCGGCGCGGCCCCGAAGGCGGCCAGGTCGGGCTCATCGTCGTGCCCGCCGCGCCGGTCGCCAAGCCGGTCCCCGGTCTGGAGCTCCTGGCGCGCGTGCGCTCCTCCATCGAAGCGCGGCTCAGCCCGGTGGTCGACTTCTGGGTCGTCGGCCCCGACTGGCTGCAGATCGACGTCCACGCCGAGGTCGTGCCGCAGCAGCTCGAAGCGGCGACCGACGTCCAGACCTCGGTCCTCGAGCGGCTGCGCGCCTTCCTGCATCCGCTCACCGGCGGCCCCGACGGCGAAGGATGGGAGTTCGGCCGCAAGCCCTACCGCTCCGACCTCTATGCGCTGATCGAGGAGACCCCGGGCGTCGATCACGTCAACCGGCTCGAGGTCGTCGAGACGCCGCGCGAGGGCGGCGCGCGGGCCGAGCGGTTCCTCGTCTTCTCCGGCGACCACGAGATCACCCTGAGCGGCAACGTCGACGACGCCGCCGGAACCCAAGGGAGCCTGCCATGAGCATCCCCCAACCGACGCTCGACGACCGCAGCTACTCCGACCTGCTCGACGAGGCGCGGGCCCTCATCCCCAGCCTCGCCCCGCAGTGGACGAACCACAACCCGTCCGACCCGGGCATCACCCTGGTCGAGCTGTTCGCCTGGCTGACCGAGATGCTGATCTACCGGGTCAACCGCCTGCCCGAGGAGAACACCCGCGCCTTCCTGCGGCTCCTCAACGGGCCGCAGTGGACGCCGGGACCGGACTTGGACGAGGACATCCGCGCCACGGTCAACGACCTGCGGCGACGCCACCGCGCGGTCACCGCCGAGGACTACGAGGTGCTGGCACGCGAAGCCTCGCCCGGCGTGGCGCGCGCCCACTGCGTGGCGCGGCGCAACCTCGCCGAGAAGAACGAGGCCGACCGGCGGGTGCCCCGGGAGGGCTACGTCAGCCTGGTCGTGGTGCCGGACCCGGCACAGACGGGCGCCCTGGACCCGGTCTCCCTCCCGGAAGCGCCGCTGCCTTCCGCCGATCTGCTCGACGCGGTGCGCGACGCCATCGAGCCGCGCCGCCTGGTGGCCGTCCGGCAGCTCATCGTGCCGCCGATCTGGGTGCCGGTCCAGGCGGAGATCGTCATCGCCACCCGGCCGGACGTGCTCGTCGTGCCGCTGCGCGACCGCGTGGTGAGCGCGCTCGCCGGCTACCTCGACGCCCTGACCGGCGGACCCGAGGGCGAAGGCTGGCCCTTCGGCCGCGACGTCTACGTCTCCGAGATCTACCGCCTGCTCGAGAAGGAGGTCCCCGGCGTCGACTACGTGCCCGACATCTTCCTCTCCAGCGCCATCCCGCCGGGAGCGCCGCGCTGCGTCGAAGGCGGCGGGCTCTGGCACGAGGAGGGAGACCAGATCGGCATCGAGCTGACCGCCCATCACCTGCCCTGGGCGCAGGTCGACCCGGCGCGGATCGTCATCGGGTCGACGTTCCTGCAGGTCCACGTCCACGTCCAGGCCGCGGCCGAGCCCGGCGTCGAGCCCGCGGTGGCGCGGCGCGCCGCCCGAGGAGCGGTCCGCCGCCTGTTCCACCGCCTCTACGGCGGTCCCGGGGGCGGCGACACCTGGGACACCACGACCAACGCGATCAAGACCGCGGTGCTGGAGCTGCCGGAGATCCGGACCGTGGCGAGCGCCGTGATCGAAGCCGACCCCGGCCGCCTGTTCGACAGCTCCGGAGCGACCGGCGTGCATTTCGTCGCCGGCGAGCTGGCGGACCTGACCGTCACGGTCGCAGTCTGATCGGAGAGCACCCGTATGATCGACGACAAGAGCCTCAGCAGCTATCTCGACGACCTGCCGGCGATCTACCGCCAGGAATCGACCGGCGGCCGCCCCGACTTCCTCGGCCGCTTCCTGCTCGCCTTCGAGCACCTGCTGACCGGGGTCGGAGATTCCGGCCGGCCCGGTTTGGAGGAGACCCTGGAAGGGATCACCGGCGAGAGCGGCGAGGTCGTGCTGGCCGGGGCGCACCGCTACTTCACGCCCGGTCCGGGCCTCCCCCCCGAGGAGCGGGCGCCGGCCGAGCCCGGACGCGACTTCCTGGAGTGGCTGTCCGGCTGGGTGGCGCTGACGCTGCGCGAGGACTGGCAGGAGGAGGAGAGGCGGCGGATCCTCGCCGAGATCGTCCCCTCCTACCGCAAGCGCGGCACCCGCGACGGCCTGCGGCAGATCCTGGCGGCCTTCACCGGCGTGCGCCCCGAGACCATCACCATCGCCGAGTTCCAGCAGCCCTTCCAGCTCGGCAGGACGGCCACGGTCGGCGAGGACACGGTGCTCGGCGGCGGGCCGCCCCACTACTTCATGGTCCGGGTCCTCCTCCCGGGCGCCGCGGATCTCGCCCGCCGGCGGGCGATCCTGCGGGCGATCATCGACATGGAAAAACCGGCTCACACTTATTACGACCTCCGGATCATCCCGACCTTGACGATGCGGGTGGGCAAGACCAGCACCGTCGGGCAGGACACCGTCCTCGGTGTCCCCGAGGGAGGGTCCTAGGAGGATCACGGATTCGGATCAAGGAGATCGACATGGCTGACATCGACAAGCGGCTTCGCTATTACAACGGCCAGTTCCTGCAGGAGCAGGACTTCACGGCCGAGCAGGACTACCATCTCGACCGGCTGCGCCGGCACAACCGGCAGCTCCATACCTACGGCATTGCCGAAGGCCTGACCGTCACCGCCGCCGTGGGAGCGACCTCGGCGGTGGTCTCCACCGGCACGGCGCTCGACGGCGAGGGACGGATGATCGTCCTCACCGAGAGCCGGACCCTTTCGTTCTCGCTTACCAACCAGTGGGTGCTCGTGGTGATCTCCTACCGGCAGCAGACATCGGATCCCGCGACGGTGGGAGACAGCGGAGACACCCGCTGGCTGGAGCGCCCCGATGTCGAGGTGATCGCCGAGGCCGGCGCTCCGGCGGCCGACGTCCGCATCCGGCTCGCCCGGCTGCAGATCGCCGCCAACGGAACGGTTTCCCAGGCGGACATGACCGTCCGCACCTCGGCCGGCGTCCGGCTGGGCACCGAGGTCTCGATCGAGCGCATCCGGCTGTCGCGCCAGGGAGTGGCCTCGAACCTCTGGCCGGTCCTGAGCTCGGGCGCCGCAAGCCAGGCCGACGTGACGGGCAACCTCGCGGTCTCGGGCAACATCATCCTCACCGGCACCAACACCGTCGACGGCCGCGACGTCTCGGTCGACGGCGCGAACCTCGACACCCACAGGGCCCGCACGGACAACCCGCACAGCGTGACGGCGGCGCAGGTGCAGGCGATCACCGGCGTCGGCGGCGTCACCAATCCCGGCGGGGTGGTCAATCTCCTGGCCGGCACCAATATCGCGATCACCCCCGACAACACCGGCAACAAGCGGATCACGATCGCGGGCTCGTCGATCGCGGGCGTCTCGAACCCGGGAGGAGACATCGCGGTCAACGGCACCGGCGGCATCTCCGTCGTGGGCAACGATGCCGCCAACACGATCACGATCGGGACGAGTCCCGCGGCGATCGGAGCTCTGGCCAGCGGCGACTATCTCAAGAGTTACATCACCACAGTCTGGTTCAACCAGGACCACGCCGAAGGCGCAAGCACCCCGGTGAACATCGGCTTCCAGCCGAAGTTTATCTGGGTGTCGGGGCGAACCCACGGGTTCCTCTATGGGGGGACCTACGGCGCTACGTTGAACGGCTTCTGCAAGGTGAACAGCACCAGCTCCTGGGAGCGCTATGGATGGGGTCCGTATGTCTACCGGTTCAGCACTGCGCCCTATTGGTCCAGCTATGGAACGATCTTCTACAACTCGATCCTCGGCGTCATGTACTACGATTCGAGCGCGAGCCCGAACCTCTATGCCTCGCTCCAGTTGGACATTTCGGCCGTGACGGCCACGGGGTTCACCGTCGTGTTTCATCGCTATCACGGCAGTAACACGTCGCCCGGCTTCTTCATCGAAGCGCACTTCGCCTGCTTTGGGTAATCAAGACATCGAAAAAACGAGCAAAGGAGATCGATATGTGGGTCGTGTTTCGCAAAAGTGACGGAGCGGTTGTCGGGTCGACCGCTGACTCGGCGATCGCCGTTGCCAAAGAAAGTGCCTTGCAGGAAGTGATTGCCAACCTGGCGGACGCGAAGAATCCCAACGACTTCGATGCGATCGAGGTCAAGGACCGTGAAAAGCTCTCTCGTCTGGCGGAACGGGCAACCCGGCGACAGGCCAAGGTTCAGACCTCCAAGGCAGGGAACCTGGAGCTCGTCGATGACCTGGCCGAGCCGGCAGTCCTGGCCGTCTCGACCAATGCCACCCAGTTTCACCCCATCGACAAGGTGCCGCTGATTCCCGGCGACGGCCAGTCATTCCTCGTCGTCACCTTGCAAAAGGTCGATACCAGCGGCAAGCCGATGAACCGTAAAACCAAGGATAACGAGGTGATCTGGCTACGGACGACCAATGGCTCCCTACGCGAGGACAAGGACCAGAATCCGCAGGAGATCCGGTCGTTGACTCTAGCAGCCGGCACCGCCAGTTTCCGCATCTACTCGGAACCGGCCAAGCGGCTGGCGACCGTGCAGATGCTCACGGCCAACCCGGACCTGACCATCAGCGGCCTCCAGGTGGAGTTCATCTAGAATGCCCGGCCTGCCGCTGGTGTCGTGCATCATGCCGACCCGCGACCGGCGGGCTTTCGTGCCGCAGGCGATCCGGCAGTTCCTGCGCCAGGAGTACCCGCACGCCGAGCTGATCGTGGTCGACGACGGAGAGGACCGGATCGCCGACCTGATCCCGCCGGACCCGCGCGTCCGCTACCTGCCGCTCGACGGCCGGCGGACGGTCGGCGCCAAGCGCAACCTCGCCTGCGAGGCGGCGCGCGGCGATGTCATCCTCCACTGGGACGACGACGACTGGATGGCGGACTGGCGGATCCGTTATCAGGTGGAGCACCTGCTCGCCTCCAGGGCCGACCTCTGCGGTCTCCCCAGGCTCTACTTCCACGAGCCCGCCACCGGGAAGACCTGGGAGTTCACCTCGCCGGCCTACGACCGGAAGTGGATCGCCGGAGCCACCTTCTGCTACCGCAAGGACCTCTGGCGGGCGCTCCCCTTCGCCGACGTCGACAACGGAGAGGACACCGGCTTCCTGTGGAGCGACCGCCGCAAAAAGGTGGAGCCGCTCCGCGATCTCAGCTTCTACGTCGCCCGGCTGCACGCCAACAACACCGGCTCGAAGCGCGATGCAAGCCGCGCCTGGCGGCCTGTCCCCGACCGCGTCCTCGCCAGGCTCATGGCCGGCCTGGAAGCGATGGCCCCGCCGGCCTAGACCCAATGCTGTTCGGTTAGCTGTCGCTGGGAGCGCCGGCATCCTTGCCGGCCCCATCAGCACCCATGGCCGACCGCCCTGGTCGCGGAGAGCGTGGGCCGGCAAGGATGCCGGTGCTCCCAGCGAGGGCAAGACCCGACTTCCGCCGCAAAGCGAACGGTATTGGGCCTAGACCAGGCGGGTGGCCTTTCCGAGAAAGGCGCCGTACCGCTCGGCGGCGGCGACGGCGGCCTGCCGTTCCTTCTTCTTCAACGGGACGAAGGAAGAGAGGTCGATGATCACCGACTCCTTCTTCAAGGTCCGCTTCCAGGTGCCGGCCACCCGGCCGTCGAGGACGAGAGCCGGATAGAAGATGCCGTTGCTGGAGACGAGCCCTCCATGGGCAGGATCGAGCACGGCGCTGCGGTCTCTATAGGCGACAGTATACTCGTCAAAAGGAGGAAGCAGGTGCGCCGAGGGAGACGCCGGGCTCGCAGCCCGCCCCGGCGCCGCCGCGCCGGACCAGTAGGTCAGGCCGTCGATGACCTCCCGCTCCAGGCGCGGGCCGGCCAGCTCGGTCGCCGCCTTTCCATCGACGACGGTCAGCCCCGACCACCACGTGAAATCCTGCAACGTGGCAGGCCCGCGGCTGGTGAAATACCGCTCGGCCAACGCAGCGAGCGCTTCGTCGCGATCCAGCACCTTGGCCGGAGGGACCCACTCTTCCAGCAGGGCGAACGTCTGCTGCTTCCCCTGGCGGGCGGCGAAGCAGAGGAGCCCGTCCAACGCAAGCCGCTGCAGGATGTGGATGCCGCGCTGGCCGGCGGTGGAGACCCCCGCCGCCTCCAGCACCTCGTACAGAGCGTCGCGCGTGAGCTGCCGCCCACCCACCAACGCGCGCGTGACGGGGTCCCGGCTGCGGTCGAAGACGGCCTGATCGAGCTCGAGCTGCCGGTGCCGCCCCCGGCGACCCGCGATCGTCCGGGCCGCCATCAGCGCGAGCATCCAACGGATATCGGCCGACGCCACGAAGTGCAGTGTGCCCCGCATGGGCCAGGTGCGGACGACCGTGCGGTCGGCGATCGCCTGCTCGATCACCTCCTCCGTGGCCGTCTTCATGCGGAGCCCGAGTGCCCAGAGCGCACCGAGATAGTCCTGCGCCTGTACCGCCCCCAACCACGCGACCACCTCGCAGGGTCGCTTGAAACCCTCTCCGGAAATCCGCTGGCTACGGAGCCGCCGGTCTGCGATGCTCAGCCTGTTCTTCGCTGCCATGGAGAGATCGTAGCCAAAATCGTATTACTGCGTGAGGAGCAGGCCGAGCTCGCAAGTTCACCCCCATCGAAGGCTCTCAGGCACTGCAGCTACACATCGAGTTCCCTCATGCCCAGCCATTTCACCTTCTCCGGGTCACGATGGTCAAAGAAACTGCTGGTCCCGGTGTCCAATGTTGCAATAGCGGTAATGTCATCCGTGCTCAGTTCAAAGTCGAGCACATTGAAATTCTCCACCATCCGTTCTTTGCGAACCGACTTGGACAGAGCCACGATGCCGCGTTGCGACAGCCAGCGGAGTATCACCTGGGCAACGCTCTTCTTGTGCTTCGTTGCGACTGCCCGCAACGTTGGATTCTCGAAGATATGATTCCGCCCCTCCGCAAATGGGGCCCAGGCCTCAGGCTGAACTCGATTGGCCTGCAAGAACTGTTGGGTCTCGTATTGCTGAAGGAACGGATTGACTTCGATCTGGTTGACTGCTGGGGTCACCTCGTTGTGCAGCATGAGGTCCATGATTCGGTCAGGATGAAAGTTGGCGACGCCAATCGCCCGGACTTTGCCCGCGCGGTACAAGTCTTCCATGACGCGCCACTCGCCATACACGTCGCCAAAAGGTTGATGAATGAGATACAGGTCCAGATAGTCCAGCTGCAGGCGCTTCAAGGACCGCTCAAAGGCTGCCAGTGTGCCTTCATGGCCATTTCTCTGAATCCACAGCTTCGTGGTGACAAAGAGCTCTTCTCGGGCGATTCCGCTCCGCTGGATCCCTCGACCAACGGCGGCCTCGTTGAGATAGGACGCGGCCGTATCAATCAGGCGATAACCTGTGCCAATGGCGTCAACGACGCTTTGTTCACATACTGCCGCATCGGTAATCTGGAACACGCCAAAACCAAGAAGGGGCATTGCGACACCATTGTTCAGTGTTACCTGTTGCATGAGCCTCTCCAAGTGCGTATGCGCGTACACCGCCGATGCCATGAGGCGGCTTACGGTAATGTGCCTCACCGGCGGCGAAGCCGTCCGGTGCAGGCGCCGGGTTGGGCGCTGTGCAACCAGCTACTCGGTTGTGGCCTTGCCCACGACCTCCGCCTCTGGTGCCGGAACCAACTTTTCTGGATGCTCCTTCTGCAGCTCCATAAGGTAAGCCACCACCCGATAGGGGTCGTGCCCGAAGCGCTCCGAAAGCCGGTGACGCACCTCCCGAATGACGGCAATTACCTCTTCGCCCTCGTCGACCGTTGTGTCAAGTTCCTGGTTCATGGCTTTTCACCTAGCAGTTCGAGAGGAGTTGCCAGCACCGGCACATACAGACCGAGCAGGCTGTTGACTCGGCGAATGTGACCGAACTTGTTGGCATTCGCCAAGTGCTGACAGTTCCATGTTACCAGAAACTCGCACCGCCACCGCCGGCGTGATCTCCAGCAGCGGAAGCTCCTGAGCCAGCGCAAGTGCAGCCTCTCGGCTCGGATACTCACCATTCCGCAGCTCAAGGAGCACTGCATCGCTGGTCACCAGCATGTAGCGCTCGCCCGCTCCCGCCCACCAGCGCCGGGTCCAGACGCGGCGAGCCAGCGCCTCCGCTCCTGAACGAGTCGTATGGTAGAAGCTCGGTATCGTTGTCTCGACATAGACCTGGGCTCTCGACATGCTCAGAAGATAGCGCACTTCCCCTGAAGTTGACCAGAGGAATGGCCGGCGGTAGCCGAGGGGTCAGCGGCGCAAGAGAAGCGTCAAGCAGGTGGCGCCCAACGCCTCTAGGCATAAGCGGGGGCGTAAGCCATCCGCTTGATGCCTGGGGTTCGACGATTATATCCAGGGTTCAACGGGGGCCTCTGCGCCCCGTATGTTAAAGAAGTGGTAATGATCCAGCTCTGTGGGCAATTGGATGGCTACACCAGAAGACCTCCTTGCAGACCGGACGAGAATGTCTCGGGACTGACTCAGCCCGCCTGCTGACCGAACGAGAATGTCTGGCGACCTTCAGACCCGCGAAGGATGAGGTCAGGGTTGGTCGGCCGGCGGCGGTTGGACAAGGGGGAATGGGGACGTGCGGTGCTCGTCCCCGAGGTGGAAAGCGACTACGGGCGGCCGGTTGCTGCGGCGGGCGCCGGAGCGGTTGGCTTCGATTCCGCCTCCGGCGTCGTCATGGAGGGGATCTTAGCTCGACCCGCCCTCCTCCCCGCTCAACGCGAAGGCCATCTCGTTGAACAGGAAGGGCTTCCGGCCGAACCGTCCTACAGTACTTGCTCACGGGAGAGCCTTTTTGTCGAGCAAGAAGGGCTTCTTGTTGAACGGGAGAGCCTTTCCGTTGAACAAAAAGGGTCTCCCGTCGAGCAAAAAGGGTCTCCCGTTGAACGGGAAAGTCCCCTGCGGGGCGAGAAGGGGGCTCCTGCCGTACCGAATCCGATTCCCGCTGACCTGCCAAGGGATTCCCGGGGCAAGGATCGCGGTCGATCGGGACGATGAGCTCCTTGACCGGCACGCCGTCGCTGGGGGGGACTGCGCGCTTCGAGGCCGGGAGGGAACGTCCCGCCGTTCATGACCTGGTAAGACGGGCGTGGAGGTGTCGAGGGGCGCGCCGGCCTCGATGGCTGCGCCGAGGAGCGTGGCCGTGAGGCTCTTCGCTGCCGAGCGCGTCTCATGCAGCTTGTCGCGATGCTCGCCGTGGAAATACTCCTCGAGGACGAGCTTGCCGTGACGCGCGATCAGAACGCCGTGGTCTTCGGCCGCATGGATGGAGTCGATCGGCGTGTCGATCAGCGATTGGATGAGCTTCTCGATGGCGGCACGATCGATGCCCACCTCGTCGAGGGTGCCGGTCGGCCAACCGTCGTTGCGCGCGAGCGGCGGGCGATAGACGTAGGGTGTCGTTCATTCGGTCCGGATCGCTTCGAGCGGCTGGACCGCGGCGGCCCGGCGGGCCGGGATGTAGCAGGCGAGGAGGGCGATGGCGGCGAGGAGAGCGGGCACGGAGGCGAAGATCGGCGGATCGGTCGGGCTCACCTCGAAGAGCAGCGCGACCATGAGCCGCGTCACCAGAAAAGCCAGGACCAGGCCCAGGACGATCCCGGCAGCCGCCAGGACGAACCCCTGCCGCAGGACCAGCCGCGAGATGTCCTGCCGGCCGGCCCCCAGGGCCATCCGCACCCCGATCTCGCGCGTCCGCTGGCTCACCACATAGGAGATGACGCCGTAGATCCCCACCGCGCCGAGCAGCAGGGCCACCGCCGCGGCGATCACCAGGAGGAGCATGGTGAAGGTCAGCCGCACCATGGAGCGGGCCACCACCTCCTCCATCGACCGCACCTCCGACAGCGGCAGGTTCGGATCGAGCGACCAGATCGCGTCCCGCACCGGGCTCACCAGCTTCCGGGGCTCCACCGTGCCGCGGACCATCAGGAAGAAGGTCGAGGGAGCCGAGCCGCCGTCGCCGCGCTTCTGTAGCGGGTAGTACACGGCTTCGACCGGCGGCCGGTCCAGGCTCTCGTCGCGCACGTTCCCCACCACACCGATGATGGTGTACCAGAGGGGGTGCTTCTGGGCGTCGGTGGCCCCCGGAGTCAGGCGCTTGCCCAGGGGGCTCTTGCCGGGCCAGAACCGCTCGGCCATCGCCCGGCTGACCACCACCTCGGTCCCCTCCTGGGCGGGATCGAGACGATCGAAGGTCCTCCCTTCCTGCACCGGGATGCGCATCGTCTCGAAGTAGCCCGGGCTCACCGAGCGGGAGGCCAGGATCGGCGGCATGGCGCCCTCGGCGATCGGAAAGTCCTCGATGACATGGCCGCTGTTGTTGCCGCTCCCTCCGATGGGCAGCTGGCTGATCGTGCCGGCCGACCGGACGCCCGGGAGGGCCCGGACCTTTTCGAGGAGCTGCACCACGAACTGCGACCGGGCCTGCATCGTCGTATATTTCGCCTCCGGAAGATCCAGCCGCAGGGTGAGCACGCCGCGCGGATCGAGCCCGGGCTCGACGTGGCGGAGGCGCCAGAAGCTCTTGACCATCAAACCCGCGCCGACAAGGAGGATGAGGGCGAACGCGACCTGCAGGATGACCAGGAGGTTGCGGGCGTGCAGCCGCTCGCGCCCGACGGTGCCGCCGCGCCCGCCTTCCTTGAGCGCCGGGACCAGGTTCGGCCGGCCATAGCGCGCCGCGGCGAACAGTCCGACGAGGAGCCCGGAGAGGAGCGCCAGGGCCACGGTGAAGGCGAGCACGGTGCCATCCACCTCGATCTCGTCCAGCCGCGGGATCCCTTCGGGCCGCAGGGCGACCAGCACCCGGACTCCCGCGGCGGCGAGGGCGAGACCCAACGCGCCGCCGATCAGGGAGAGGGCCAGGCTCTCGCCCAGGAAGAGGCGGACGATCTCTCCCGGCGTCGCTCCCAGGGCCGAGCGCACGGCCACCTCGCGCTGCCGCCCTTCGGCCCGCACCAGGAACAGGTTCGCCACGTTGAGACAGGCGATGATCAGGATGATCCCCACACTCCCCAGGAGCACCCAGAGGGTCTGCTCCACATCGCCCACGATGTCGTCGCGCAGCGGGCGGACGCTCGCCGAGAGCTTCGAGGTCTCGATCATCTGGCGGGTCAACGGCGAGCCCGGCAGGTCCGCGGCCCGCCAGACCAGCGTCGAGAGCTCGCGGGTCGCCTGTTCCGGGGTGGCTTTGGGCTCGATCCGCGCCACGCTGTGATAGCTGAAGTTGCCGGTCTGGAGCTTGGCGGGATCGATGGTCATCGGCTCCCAGAGCTCGGTCCTGGCGTCGGGGAAGTGGAAGCCCGGGGGCATGACCCCGGCGATCCGGCGGGCGACCCCGTCGACCTGGAGCACCGCGCCGACCGCCGCGGGATTGCCGCCGAAGCGCCGGCGCCAGAGCGGGTCCGACAGCACCACGATGGGATCGGCGCCGGGTTTCTCGTCGTCCGCCTGGACGGTTCTCCCGCGGGCGGGCCGGACCCGCAGGACCGAGAATACGGAGGCCGTGGCGCCCGATGCCCGCACCCGCTCGGGCTCCTGCCCGCCGGTCAAGGTCACCGAATCGTCCCAGTAGATGCCGATGTCCTCGAGCGTCCGGTTGTCCCGGCGGAAGACGAAATAGGTCCCGTCGGACAGCTCGAACCGGTCCGGCGCATTGACCCCCGGCGCCCTGTGCGCCACCCCCATGATCCCCTGCGGCTCCGGATAGGGCAGGGGGCGCAGGAGCACGGCGTTCAAGACCGTGAAGATCGCCGCATTGGCCCCGATGCCCACGGCCAGCGTGAAGACCGCGATCAGGAAGAAGCCCGGGGTGCGGCGCAGGGCCCGGGCGGTGGTGCGGAGCGAAGCGGGAATCGTGAGCATGCCGGCCTCCTGGAGACTCTACGTCAAGGAGGGCGAACGGTTTCGGGAGGGATCGGGGTTCCCGCCTGCCCGGGTGGGGGTGCGCACCGCCCGTTGGCGCGCCGAGGACTACCCGCAGGGTCTTGGCGAGGGGGAGCGCCTGGAGGTCATGATACGCGAAAGGAGTCGATGACCTATGGGTACCGCGCCCCCCACCGCGCGGCCGGAGGTCTCTGCGATTTCCGGCCCTCCCGGTACCGACGACCGTCTCGCCCTTCTCGAACAGAGAATCGAAGATCTCGCATCGTCCCTGCAGAGCCTCGAGCACCAGGTGGCGCGCCTCGCAGGGCGTGAGATCTCTCCTGCACCCGCTCCGACCCCCTTCCAGGAAACCGCGGCCACCGAGCCGGCCGGTGCTCCTCCAGCCGAGGTTGAATCGGCCCTGCCCGGCGGTTTCTCTCTCGTTGGACGGACTCTCGTCGTCCTCGGGGGCGCCTATCTGCTGCGCGCGTTGACCGCGGCCGGGCTCCTGCCGGAGGTCGCCGGCATCCTCCTCGCGTTTCTCTACGCCCTGAGCTGGCTGGCCTGGGCCGAGCGCGACGGGCGCCGCGGCCGGACGGCGAGCGCCGGCTTCCATGGCGTCACCGGAGCCCTGATCGGTCTGCCGCTCGTCTGGGAGGCGACCACCCGCTTCCACTATCTGACGCCGGCCGCTTCCGGCGCGGCGGTGGCGGTCCTGGCCGCCGCGGCGCTGGCCGTGGCGTGGCGCCACCGCCTCGCGGCTCTCGGCTGGGCCGCCGGCCTGGGAGCCATGGGGCTCGCGTTCGCGCTGGTGGTGGGGACCCGGGTCTGGCCCCCCTTCGCGATCGACTTCATCCTCCTGGGCCTGGCGGGGCTCCTGCTCGCCTACGGCCGCGGCTGGCGGGGCCTCGGCTGGGTGCTCGCCGCGGCGGCGCATGCGGGCATCCTGCTCGCCCTGCTGGTGGCGCAGGTCAAACCGGAGGGCGCGGGAATCACCCGGCCCGCCGCGATCGCCCTGGGTCTCGCCCTGTGTCTGAGCGTCCTCGCGAGCTTCACGGTGCGCCTCCTGCGGCTGGACGGCCAGGTGGGACTCTTCGAGGCGTTCTACAGCACCCTCGCCTTCCTGATCGGGTATGCGGTGATGGCGTCTCTCGCCTGGCGCACCGGCGGCGCGGCCGCTCTGGGCGTGGGCCTGCTCGGCCTCGCGCTGTCTCTCGGCAGCTATGCCGCGGCGTTCGGGGTCATCGATCGCCAGGAGCGCCGCAAGCTCCTCCTCTACAGCGGCCTGGGCTTCGCGTTCCTCCTCGCCGCCAGCCTGCTGCTGCTCCCTCGGGACATCCTGGCGCTCGCCTGGGCCGTTCTCGCCATGGGCGCCGCCGCGGTGGCCGTCCGCATCCGGCGCATCACGTTGAGCCTGCATGGCACCTTGATTGCCCTGGCGGCGGCGATCGCGTCCGGCCTGGTGGCCGCGGCGGCCTATGCCCTGGCCGCGCCGCCGGGCGTCTCCTGGCCCGTGTTCAGTGGGCCGGCTGTTCTCGCCCTGGCGGCCGCGGCGTTCGCGTGCGCCCTGCCGGTCCCGCGGCCGGCGCCGTTCTGGAAACCTTTTTCGAGCGCGACCCGGCTCCTGCAGCTCGCGGTGTTTGCGTGGGGCGCCGGCGGGGCGCTGCTGTACCTTCTGGCTCCTGCCCTGGCCGGCGGTGCCGGGGCGGCGACCGATCCGGGGCTGCTCGCCACTGCGCGCACCCTCGTTCTGGTCGGCACGGCGCTCCTCCTCGCCTGGGTGGGACGCTGGGAGCGCTTCCACGAAGCCGGCTGGCTGGTCTATCCGGTCCTCGTGCTGGGGATCCTGAAGCTCCTCGTCGAGGACTTCCCGCACGGCCGCCCGGTGACTCTCTCCCTGGCGCTGGCCCTCTGCGGCGGCGCGTTCATCCTGGCTCCGCGCCTGCTGCGGCGCTCGTCGCAGTTCCTCGGGGGGTGAAACGGTGCGGCAGACCTTCAAGGATTCCGAGCACCTGCTCCGCCTGGCGGCCCTTTTCGCCGCCGGGATTCTCCTCTTCTTCATCACCCGCGCGGCGCTGATGCCGGCAGGATTCGGCGAGCTCGGGCATTACCGGTCGGGCTCGCTCCAGGACAACCGGAGCCATCGTCTCCTGTTCGCGGGCTCGGCGGCCTGCGCCGAATGCCATGACGACGTCGTGCAGACCGTGAGCGCCGGAAAACACACGAGCGTCCACTGCGAAGCCTGCCATGGGCCGCACCAGGCGCACGCGAGCGATCCGACGACGGTGGCGGCCAAGCGTCCCGATCCGCTCGTGCTCTGCGCGACCTGCCACGAAAAGAACGTGGCCAAACCCAGGCAGTTCCCGCAGGTCGACATCCAGGAACATGCGGCCGGGGCGTCGTGCACCGATTGCCACCAGGCGCACAGCCCGGCGATGGAATGAAAGGGCCGCCATGACGATGAACCGTCGCGATTTTCTCGAGCAGGGCGGGAAATTCATCCTGCTCACGGGCGCCGCGGCCCTGGCCTGGGACCACGTCCTGGCCGGCCAGCCCGAGCAGGCGCCCAACTATTCCATGAACGATCACTGGTGGGCGATGTTCATCGACGTCGAGAAGTGCATCGGCTGCGGCAACTGCGTCCGCGCCTGCAAGGCCGAGAACGACGTCGCCCCCGGGCCCAGCTACTTCCGCACCTGGGTCGAGCGCTATCACATTCCGAAAAAGTCGCCGGACCACCTGGAGGCGGAAGACCATCCGATGGTGGATTCACCGAACGGCGGGTACGACGGCTTTCCGGAAAAATATGGGGACGGCGACGGCGCGAAAAACTTCTTCGTGCCCAAGCTGTGCAACCACTGCGCGCATTCGCCGTGCGTGCAGGTCTGCCCCGTGGGCGCGACCTACGTGAGCCCGGACGGCGTCGTCCTGGTGGACAAGACCTACTGTCTGGGCTGCCGCTATTGCGTGCAGGCGTGCCCCTACGGCTGCCGGTTCATCGATCCGCGCACGCACACGGTCGACAAATGCAATCTCTGTTATCACCGGATCACGCGCGGCCTCACCACGGCCTGCTGCGAGGCCTGCCCCACGGGAGCGCGGATGCTGGGGGATCTCAAGAATCCGAAAGATCCGATCCATGAGCTCCTCCGCGATCATACCGTGCAGGTCCTGAAGCCGCAGATGGCCACCGGCGCCAAGGTCTACTACAACGGCCTGGACGGCTCGGTGCGATAGGAGGAAGGGAGACATGCCCGGCGTCGAAGGCTTCATGTATCCCAACGAGGTCGAGCTCCAGTGGAGCATCCTCATCGTCATCTATCCTTTTGTCACGGGCCTCGTGGCCGGCGCGTTCATCCTCGCTTCGCTGGAACGGGTCTTCAATGTGGAGGCGGTGAAGCCGACCTACCGGCTCGCTCTCCTCACCGCGCTGGCCTTCCTTCTCGTCGCCCCGCTGCCGCTGCAGCTCCATCTCGGGCATCCCGAGAGATCGCTCGAGATGTTCCTGACACCCCACACGAGCTCGGCCATGGCCATGTTCGGCTTCGTGTACCTGTGGTACCTGATGGCCGTCCTGGTGATCGAGATCTGGCTCGACTACCGCAAGGACCTCGTCCTGGTCGCCCGCGCGAGCACGGGGCTCAAGCGCCTGATCTACCGGGCGCTGACGCTGGGCTCGGACAACCTCAGCGAAAGGTCCCTCGCCCTCGATGCCCGGCTCGGGAGGATCATCACGATCATCGGCATTCCTTCGGCCTTCCTCCTCCACGGCTACGTGGGCTTCATCTTCGGATCGGTCAAGGCGAACCCCTGGTGGTCCACGCCCTTGATGCCCATCGTGTTCCTGTTCTCCGCCATCGTGTCGGGGATCGCGGCGGTGCTGCTGGTCTACATGATCTATAGCGCGCGCCAGGGGGACCGGCTGGACATGGCATGCCTCGATACCGTCGCCCGCTATCTCTTCTACGCCTTCCTCGTGGACTTCTCGCTGGAGATGCTCGATCTCATCCACCGCATCTATGAAGCCGACGAGTCGTTCCGCTCGCTCGACTTCATGGTGCACACGCGCCTGTACACCTCGCAGGTGGTGCTCCAGATCTTCGTCGGGACGCTCGTGCCGATCGGGCTGCTCTGGCTGACCCAGATCGTGCGGCTGAGCGAGCTGGCGCGAAAGACGATCTATGCCGTCTCGGCGGCGCTCACGCTGGTCGGGATCTTCGCGATGCGCTGGAACGTGGTGATCGGAGGCCAGCTCTTCTCGAAGAGCTTCCTGGGCTACACGACCTACAAGATGGATTTCGCGACGCGCGAGGGGCTCCTGCCGGCGCTCATCGTGATGATCCTCCCTCTCCTGATCCTCTGGGCGCTCGTCTGGCTGCTCCCCCCGACCGAGCCGGCCGGCGCGAAGCACGGGGCGGAGGAGGCGCGGGCGGCGTAGGCCCGCTATACTCCGCCGCATGCAAAACCTCCAGGCTCCCACCATCGAGGAGATCCGCGCCGCCCGCGAGCGCCTGGCCGGAGTCACGCTGCGGACCCCGCTGGTGCGTTTGAACGTCGACGACGCGCCGGCCGAGATCTGGCTCAAGCTGGAGAACCTGCAGCCGATCGGCTCGTTCAAGCTGCGCGGCGCCTTCAATGCCATGCGCCTCGCCGGACCCGAGCGGCTGGCCGCGGGCGCCTATACGGCGAGCGCCGGCAACATGGCGCAGGGAGTCGCCTGGAGCGCCCGCCGGCTCGGGGTTCCCGCGACCGTGGTGGTCCCGGAGCATGCGCCGGCCACCAAGATCGCGGCCATCGAGCGCCTGGGAGGCCAGGTCCTGCGGGTGCCGTTCGAGCGCTGGTGGCAGACCCTGGAGGAGGCGAGCTACCCCGGCCTTGCGGGCCTTTTCGTCCATCCCGTGTCGGACACGGCGGTGATGGCGGGCAACGGCACGATCGCGCTGGAGATCCTGGAGGATCTGCCGGACGTCGACGCCGTCTACGTCCCCTTCGGCGGCGGCGGGCTGTCCAGCGGGATCGCGTCCGCCTTCCGTGCCCTGCGTCCGGAGGTGCCGGTCTACGGCTGTGAGGTCTCGACCGCGGCGCCGCTCTCCGCCTCGCTGGCCGCCGGCTCGGCCCAGGCCTGCGAGTACCAGCCGAGCTTCGTCGACGGCATCGGAGGCAAGAGCCTCCTGCCCGAGATGTGGCCCCTGGTCAGCAAGCTCCTCGCCGGCGCCCGGGTCGTCCCGCTCGAAGCCGTGGCCGCCGCCGTCCGCCTGCTCGCCGAGCGCAACCGCGTGATCGCCGAGGGAGCCGGAGCCACCCCCGTGGCCGCCGCCCTCGCGGACGGGGGAGGGGCCCGGAAGGTGGTCTGCGTCGTCTCCGGGGGCAATATCGACTCGGCGAAGCTGTGCGCGATCCTGGAGGGGCGGGTGCCGTAGGTGACTGGTAGAATAGGAGTCGCTATGCGAGTTCTCGAGATCCCCTATAGTGAAGACCTGCTGATCGCATCAGGCCAGGAGCCTCAGGAGCTGGAGCAGGAGATGCGCTTTCTGCTCGCCGCCAAATTGTTCGAGCTCCGCCGTTTGTCTCTCGGCAAGGCGAGCGAGCTGGCGGGTCTTCCGCGCCTGCGCTTCATGGATGAGCTTGGCCGCCGGCAAATTCCTGTGATCAACCTCGCTGAGGACCAGATTCGCGACGAGCTGCGCGATGACTGAGTGGGTCGTCGTGGCGGATTCGAGTCCTCTGATCGGACTCGCTCGTATCGGGCGCTCGCCGGCTCATGCGGCGGGCCGCCGACGCTCTAACGGCAAGCGAAGGAATCGCAAGCTCAAACTCGGGCCGCTACAAGGAAAGCGAGATACACCTGAAGAGCCAGTACGCCGGCGGCAGCGTTTAGCACCGGCAGCACACGCGCGGAGATTCTCCGCTCTTTTAGGGTTCCCATTTGGCGTGTCGATGCAAAGTAGAGTCCTCAAAGCTGCCCCGGACGTCAACGAAGCACATGCCCAGGGTTCGGTGTCGGCCCTCTGGTTGGGTCGGGCTTCATCTTACCGAAAGTGTAGGTCGCTTGCTCGCGCAGGTCAATGAAATCGCGGGGTATGCATAAGTATATGGTTCTTCCTTGCGGCCGGTCTTTGGGGCGGGGGAGGTATTTCCAAGAGAAATGCTCCGCCTCTGTGACATCACTCCCCTCGAATCGCGTCCAGCGGCTGCACCGATGCCGCCGCTGTGCCGGCAGCCAGTTCGCGAAGAGCGCGATCGCGGCGAGCAGCGTGGGCACGGCGGCGAAGGTCGCCAGGTCGGCGGGATCACGTCGAAGAGCAGCGTCAGCAGGAGGCGGGTCACCGCGAAGACTCCGAGGAGACCGATGCCGGCGAAGGCAAGCCCCGCTCCAACTCAGGCGGCGGGTGGAAGCAGGAACCGGCAGCGAGGGCCGGGCGCCTTGGCCAAAGGCCGGTCCAGGGTCGCCAGTGGAAGATCGAGATCCTCGGCTACCGCGACGTACCAGGCGTCGTAGCTGGTGACGTTGTTCCGGAGCTCCCACACACGCTCGGCGAAGGGACCGAAGGGAACCAGCTCTAATTCGATCATCAGCAGATCTCGGGCCGCGGCTCCTGCTTCGAGGCGCCCCAGCTTCCCAGTCAGCTCGAGGCGGCGCAGAATGTTGGTAGCCTCCACCAACGCCAAGTGGGGAGCGACCAAGCCACCGGCGCCCACAATCTCTTCGGCCCAGGCGCCCTCCGCTCCGCTGTCTGAGATGGCTGCGACCAACACTGAAGCGTCGAGGACCGCGCTCACCGGCGATCCGCGTTGCGGTGAGCCAGGATCTCTTTCGGGGAGATCCTCGTTTTCGCCGTCATCTTGCGGTCCCGGATGCGCGCCAGGAGCTGCTCGACCGGTGGGCGCGCGGCCAAGCGCTCCAGCTCGGCGCGCAAGAACTCCTGCATGGACTTGCCTTGAAGGGCAGCCCGAGCGGCCAGCTCATCTCTCAGGGCCTCTGGAACGTCGCGAATCGTGATCTGAACTCCCATGCCTTCAGGATGACTCCGCTGCCTTCAGAATGCAAGCAGACGGCCGCTTCCCCTCACTCCCCCCGAATCGCCTCCAGCGGCTGCACCGACGCCGCCCGCTGCGCCGGCACCCAGCTGGCGAAGAGGGCGATGGTGGCGAGGAGGGCCGGTACGGCGGCGAAGGTCAGGGGATCGGTGGGGCTCACGTCGAAGAGGAGCGCCACCATGAGGCGGGTGCAGGCGAAGGCTCCTGCCAGGCCGAGGACGATTCCGAGGAGCGCCAGGCCGAAGCCTTCCTTGAGGACCATGCGCGAGATGTCGCTCCGGCCGGCGCCGAGCGCCATCCGGACTCCGATCTCGCGGGTGCGCTGGCTCACCACATAGGAGATCACTCCGTAGATTCCCACGGTGCCGAGCAGCAGGGCCACCGCTCCGGCGATCACCAGGAGCATCATGGTGAAGGTGGTGCGCACCATCGAGCGGGCCACCACCTCGTCCATCGTGCGGATCTGCGCCAGCGGCAGGTTCGGATCGAACGACCAGACCGCCTCGCGCACCGGTTTCACGAGGCGCAGGGGATCTCCCGAGCTGCGCACCACCAGGGTGAAGCTGCGCGGCATCCGCACCACACCGTCGTAGCCGACCTGCGGCTCCATCGGGTAGTAAACCATCACGGGCGGATCGTTCTGCAGCCCCTCGTCCCGCACGTCCCCGACCACGCCGACGATCGGCACCCAATGCGGAGGCTTCCCGAGCCCCATGGTCAACCGTTTGCCCAGGGGAATCTTGCCGGGCCAGAAGTGCTGGGCCAGCGATCGGCTCACCAGGGCCTCGCGCACCACGCCATGGGGGTCGAGATGATCGAAACCGTGCCCGTCGGTGAGCGGGATCCCCATGGTCTTGAAGTAATCGGGGCTCACCCAGCGCGTCGTGAGGATCGGCGGCACCTCTCCGGGCGCCAGGGGGAAGTCCTCGATCACATGCCCGTCGGTCTCTCCCCCGTCGGAGAGCGGGAGCACGTTGACGGTCGCCGCGGACACCACGCCGGGGATCGCCTCCACCTTCTCCAGGAGCTGGACCATGAGCTGTGCGGTCTTTTGCGGCTCCTTGTACTCGACGTCGGGGAGGTTGAGGCGCAGCGTGAGCAGGTTCTCCGGGTCAACTCCGGCGCGGACGTTGCGCAGGCGCCAGAAGCTCTTGATCATCAGGCCGGCGGAGACCAGCAGGACCAGGGCGATCGCCACCTGGAAGACCACCAGGGCGTTGCGGGCGCGCAGGCGCTCGCGGCCGACGGTGCCGCCGCGGCCTCCCTCCTTGAGGGACGGGACCAGCTCCGGCCGGCCATAGCGCAGCGCCGCGAACAGTCCCACCAGGAGCCCGGCCATGACCGCCACTCCGACGGTGAAGGCGAGCACGGTGCCGTCGACCGAGATCTCCTCCAGGCGCGGCAACCCCTCCGGCCGCATCGCCACCAGCAGCCGGACTCCCGCGACTGCCAGGCCGAGACCGAGAGCGCCGCCGGCCAGAGCGAGGAAGAGGCTCTCGCCGAGGAACAGGCGCATGATGTTCCAGCGCGAGGCGCCGAGCGCGGAACGCACCGCCACCTCGCGCTGCCTCCCCTCGGCCCGCACCAGGAAAAGGTTGGCCACATTGGCGCAGGCGATCAGGAGGATCAGCCCGACGCTGCCAAGGAGGACCCAGAGCACCTTCCCGACGTCGCCGACGATGTCGTCGCGCAGCGGGTGGACGAGCACGGCGAACCGCGCCGATTCGAGCATCCCGCGCGAGACCTCGGCTTTGGGCATCTCCGGGATGCGCCAGACCAGGCTCGCAAGGTCGCCCTCCGCCCGCCGCGGCGAGACGCCCGGCCGCAGCCTTCCCACGGCGTTGTAATTGAAGCTCGTCATCTGGAGATCGGCCGGATCGATCGTCATGGGCAGCCAGAGCTCGGCGTCGGCCACGGGATACCGGAAATCCGCGGGCATCACCCCGACGATGCGGGAGGCCACACCGTCCACCCGGAGCAGGGAGCCGATCGCGGCACGGTCGCCGCCGAACCGCCGGTGCCACAAACCGTCCGAGAGCACGATGACCGGCTCGGCACCGGGCTTTTCGTCGGCCTCCTGGATGGTCCTTCCCAGCGCGGCCGGCACCCGCAGGGTCGAGAACACTCCGGCCGTGGCCCCGGAAGCCGCGACCCGCTCCGGCTCCTCGCCGCCGGTCAAGGTCACCGATCCGTCCCAGTAGATCCCGAGGCTCTCGAGCGTCCGGTTGTCCCGCCGGTAGAGGAAGTACGTGCCGTCCGACAGCTCGAGCTGCGGCATGTTGATTCCCGGCGCCGTGTGCGAGACCCCGACGATCCCCTCCGGCTCGGGATACGGCAAGGGCTGCAGAAGCACGGAGTTGACCACCGTGAAGATTGCGGCATTGGCGCCGATCCCCACGGCCAGCGTGAAGATCACGATCAGGAAGAAGCCCGGCGAGCGGCGCAGGCTCCGGGCGGTCGTGCGGAGTGATGCGAGAACAGATAGCATGCAGCCCCTCCTCGCCGGACAGTACGACGGGAGGGGGAAGAAGGTTCCACGCCTGTTCCAAGTCCCTTGGGGGGTTGACAGCCAATAGGATTTCGCCTACCGTCCCACCATGCGCTTCCGGTTCTCGTCCTCAAGTACCTATTCCTCGTCGGCAACCGTCGGGGGAGTGGTCGTGTAGACGATCAACCTCAAGCCGCGTAGTACCAGCGGGCCCCCCGGCGTCACTGCCGCGGGGGCTTTTCGCATTTCTGGAGGGTGCCGCTGTGTGGGACGGCAACCGGTCCCGAAAACCGGAGCGACGGAAGATCTCTGTCGGGGGTTCGACTCCTCCACCCTCCGCCATCGTTCTTTTTATGGGAGTGTAGACCGCTATGGAGACGGGGCGGGCTGTAGACCCGCCGTACTCAAGTGCCCGGGGGTTCGATTCCCTCCGCTCCCACCACACCCGGAGGGGTGACCGAGTTGGCAAGGTGCCCGGTTGCTACCCGGCGGCCAGCGGACGTGTGCCGCTGCGCGGGTTCGAATCCCGCCCCCTCCGCCAAGCTCCACCGCGCGAGAAAACCTTTCTCTCGCAGTCCCGCTCAGAAGATGATCGGCGGGGCGCTCACCAGAGCGTCCCACACCTCGCGTGCCCGGTCGCGCTGCTCCCAGGGAACGAGCACGTCGATCTTGATCAGCGCTCCGAAAAAGAAGCAGAGCGACCGGAGCCTCTGCGCCCGGGCCAGGACGTCGATCCCTTCCTCGCGCAGCCGTGCCGCGAGCCGGTAGGAGAGATGGACATTGTCGAGTTGGACCAGGCGCGCCACCTGGCCATGCCGCCGCAGGAAACGGTACTGGTCGTGGAGGTCGAGCGCGATGATCACCACGAGGAGCAGATCCAGGAATGTGAAGGTCGTCGACAACCAGCTGTGCGGCTGCCAGGCGTTCCAGGCGAAGAGACCGGTGGTGCCCAGGGCGAGGAGAGCCGTCGAGGGATTGAGCCGTCGCTCCAGGAGGTCCTCGATCCTATCGATCACCTCGGCCGGCTCGGGGAGGTTCGCCTCGAGACGGGGCCGGCTGCTGAACATCTCGAAAGTCAGCCATGAAAAGAGCACGACCCCGAGGGGCGTCGCCACCAGAAAGGGGAGATTGAAGCTCCCGAGCTGGAAATGGCTGCTGAGGAATTTCTCGATCCAGGGGATCCAGAGGATCGCCAGAGTCCAGCCGAGCGGGAGGTTACCCTGGGGAAACGGCGGGATCCAGGTGGCCTCCGCCGCGCGGATGAAACGAATCAGGAGAGCGACGAGGCCGGCTGTGACGAAGATCCCGACCGCCGGGGGTAGGGTGTCCTCCGAGAGCTCCATGCGCACTGCCATTCCCTTCCCCAAGGCCGACCAGCCGATCTCGGTCAGAACCAGCAGCGCGAAGCCGTTCCCGATCCCGTATTCGGAAAGCAGATTTCCGAGGACGAACAGCGCCGCCGTCATGGCAGTCAACGTCGCCGTCAGCAAAAGCCGGAAGAGCCACCCCGGTTGGTCCACCACGGGAGCGGAGAAGGTGGTGGAGCCTGCCTCCAGGAAGAGCGCGATTCCGGGCGCCTGAACGGCGCTCGTGACAAGGCTGGTCACCACCGCCGCCCGGTTGAGCCGTGCCCGCCCTGCGGCCCCGCCCGCCCGCAGGCGGCGTCCGGACGCGGTCATCAGAGAGAAGACCTCCACCAGGAGGAAGCCCGTCACCAACGGCTTCAATCCCAGGGTGAGAAGTGTCAGGGGGACATGCGAGACGAAAGGAAGCCTTTCCGCATGGACCAGCGGCAGGCCGATCCGGTGTGCCGCGACGTACAGGGCCAACAGAATGGCGGTCACGAAGAGGCGGCGGCCGTAGGAGCCCGGAGCTTCCGCAGTCTCACCCTCGGGCAGTGGCTCGCTCATCATCCCTTTCAGACGATCGGAATCGGGCTCCCGGCGCAGCAGAGCCATTGGTCGAGGAACTGCTGGCAGGTCCGCACCATGTCGTGCAAAGGATCTTTCGGACAGGAAGCATAGCCCTCCCGGCAGCCGGCGAGGACGCAGTTGCCCGGCATCGCCGGGATGGCGAGGCGGAACGTGCCCTCCTGGAGGGTGGCGGTGCCGTGCGACGTCTCCACCAGCAAGACCTCCGGCTTCGCCAGCGTGACGCGGCCCTCGACGGGTCCGGAGATCTCCGCCCAGACGGCGAAGGTGGCGGTGGCCGTCTCACCCTCGGGGATCGAGCCGGCCGGCGGACGGAAGACGATGCGGCCCCCCAGGACGGAGACGCCCGGTGCGAGCTTCTCCTGTCCGAGCTTCGGCGCCACCCCCAGGAAGCGCACCCCGGTGAGATCGATGGTCAAGGCGGTCGCCGGCGAGGCATTGAAGATGGTGACCTCGATCCGCTCGCCGGGCGCTTCCTTCGCGGGTGTCCCCGTCAACGGGCTCTGGGCGGCCGTGCTCTTCGCTCCGAGCACGAGGAGGATGGCCACGATGAGGAGGGAGACGCCCCTCATTTCAGGTGCTCGCGCAGAAAGGCGATGGTCCGCGGCCAGGCCTGCTGGGTCGCCTTGAGATTCGCCCCGTCCCGGTCCTCCTGCGCCCGCAGGAAGCCGTGGCCCGCGCCTTCGTAGAGATGTGGCTCGAAGCTCTTCCCGAGCTTCTTCATCTCGGCCTCCGCCGGGGGAATCGTCGCGGTGACCCGCGCATCGTCGGCGCCGTAGAGGCCCAGCACCGGGGCTTTGATGCGGGCGAGATCCGCGGCTTCGGGCGAGACGCCGTAGTACACGACGGCGGCGGCCAAGTCCGGCTGCGCGGCCGCATACGCGAAGCTCCGTCCGCCGCCCCAGCAGAAGCCGAGGGTCGCGATCTTGCCGTTCGCGGCGGGCAGCTTCGCGGCGTAGTCGCGGACCACGTGCAGCCGGGCGGTCGCATCCTCCGGCGTCAGGGCGCGCACGAGCTTCACCACGTCGTCGCGGCTCGCCGCGGATTCGGTGCCTCCTCCGTTGGGACCCAGCCCGGAGATCAGGTCGGGAGCCACGGCGATGAACCCCTCGCGGGCGAGCTGGTCGGCAACGCCGCGCAGCCAGTCCGAAAGGCCGTAGATCTCATGGATGAGGATCACCACCCCGGCTTTGTCCCGGCGCTCGGGATAGACGATCCAGGTGCGGATCGGCGCCCCGCCGGAAGGCATCTTGATGTCCACGTACTCCCCGTGACGGGGAGACTTGTCCAGGGCGGCCTTCGCCTGCTGCTCGGAAGGCGGCAGGCTCTCGTCGCGGGCCGGGGCAGGGGACGCAACGGCCGGCGGAGCGGGAGCGGCCGGAGCCTGCGACAGTGCCGTCAAAAGCGTAGCGGCGAGGAGAACGGTCCACATGTCAACCTCCTGCGGAAAGGGGCTCGAAAGGGTTGATCCCGAGCTTCCATTTATGCTACTTCTTCCGACGTCTGGTGGATCGAACGAATTCCAAGGAGCCTTCGATGAGCAAGATCATTCGGTTGTCCATCGCCATCGCCGTTCTCGCCCTGGCCGCTTTCGTGCCCGTCGCGTCCGCGTTCTGCCCGGAGCTGCCACCCGATTGCTGCAGGACCGTGTTCTCGGGCGGCTGCCGGCTCTGCGTCCAGGGCGGCTGCTGAGGAGGCCGGCTCTCAAGCCCCCTCTTCCTCCGCCTCCATCGCCTCCCGCCTTCCCGGCCGAGCCACCGTCACGATCACGGCCAGGCCGAGCAGCGCGGAAGCCGCCCGTGCCGCGTAGAAGAGCGGCGCGCCGGCCACATAGTTATAGGCGGGGAAGTAGAGGCTGTACCAGTCGGTGACCACGAACGCCTCGACGAACCAGAGGAGGCCCCGGTACAGACCCGCCACCAGGAGGCCCCCACCGCGCGAGAAGAGGAGAGCGAAAGAAGTCTCCCGGCACAGGACGGCGGTCAGCGCCGCGGCGACGAAGGGGAGGTCCCGGATCTCCCCCACCGGCAGGATCGGCGGCAGGGCCAGAGCGAGCCCGGTGAGGATCGAGAGCGCCAGCGCAGCCGGGACGGGCAGCCGCCGGCGCCATCCGGTATAGACCGCGCCGCGCAGTGCCCGCTCCCAACCCCAGATGCCGAGCACCAGACAGAGAGGGAGCGCCCACGGCGCGGTCCTGCCGAGCTGGCGGAGGGGCTCCCCCTGGGAGCCGGAGGTGAAGGTCGCCCAGTCGGTGAGATAGCCGAACGCGAGGAAGCTCTGGTCCAGAACGAGAGCCACGGCACAGCCGGCGAGGAGCAGAAGCCGCCGGCGCGCCGGGCCGCCCGGGCTCTCTCCGGCCGGAGGAGTCAAACGGGGAAAGAAAACGAGCGAGAGGACGAGAGCGACGGCCGGGATGCCCCAAAGGACGATGGTCCGGTAGTCCTCGATCTGGACGAAGCGCCCCGCCGTGGCGGGCAGCGTGAGGAGCACGCCCAGGGCGATCAGCAGAAGCGTGAGAAAGGCGGCCCGAATCACGAATCCCCTCCCGCCCACCGGCGGTCGGGGCATACGGTACCACGGAGGCCCCTCACCCCCGGCCCCTCTCCCACAAGTGGGAGAGGGGTGTAGGTTAGCCATTCCATGGTGACGCGAGCTTGCGCGAGCTAACCCTCTCCCCTCGCCCGCTTGCGGGAGAGGGGCCGGGGGTGAGGGCTCAAAGCTGTCCACTGATCAGGTAACAGGCCATGTCGACCACCCGGTGGCCGAAGGTGTATTTCTTCTTCCAGTCCTTCGCCTTCAGCTCGACGCAGCTCTTCAGGTCCTCCTCGAAGGCCTCTTTGAGCCGGCCGGCGACCTCCTCGTCGACGATCCCCACCCCGACCTCCTCGTTGATGTCGAACGAGCGGTCGTCGAGGTTCGTCGATCCCACGTGCGACCAGATCCCGTCGATGATCATGATCTTCTGGTGGATCAGCGTCTTCTCGTGGAGGAAGAGACGTACGCCGCAGTCGAGGATCTCTTCGAAGTGGCGGTGGCCGGCGTGGCTGACGATCGGGCTGTCGGTGATCGAGCCCGGCACCATTACCTTCACCTCGACGCCGCGACGCACCGCCCGCGAGAGCAGATCGACCATCTCTCCGTCGGAGATGAAGTACGGGTTCTGGATGATCAGCTCCTTCTGCGTCGTGGCCATGGCCATCTTGACCATGAGCTCCAGGTCCGAGATCCCTCCGAGGGGAGCTCCCGACAGGACGTGCGCCCGGCAGGTACCCGCGGACTCGATCTGTGGGAAGTATCTCTCGCCGACCAGGACCTCTTCGGTCTCCTCGATCCAGTGCTGGGCGAAGACCGACTGGAGGCCGTTGACGATGGGGCCGCGCAGGCGCACACCGGTGTCCCGCCAGTGCTCCTTGTCCTGCCCGTGGCCGAGCCACAGGCGCGACACGCCGTGGCCGAAGACGTAGCCGGTCTTGCCGTCGAAGATCGCCAGCTTGCGGTGCGTCCGCTTGTTGAGCTGACCGATGTCTTTCAGCCGGATCGGGTGGTAGCGGGCCACCTTGCACCCGGCGTCCAGCATCAGCTGGCGCAGCTCCTTGCTCATCTTCTGGGTGCCGATCGCATCGATCATGATGCGAACCTCCACCCCCTCGCGGGCGCGCGCCGCGAACGCCTCCGCCACCTCGTCGCAGATGTCTCCCGACCACCAGACATAGGTTTCGAAATGAATGGTCTCGCGAGCGGTGCGAATCGATTCGAGCAGCGCTGGAAAGAACTCGTCCCCGTTCTGCAGGATGTCGGCGCTGTTGCCCGGCACGATGAGCGCCCGGGTCATGCCGGCGATCGAGGGGAGCGCCTCCTCGAACGAGCTCAGGTCCGGCACCCGCACCTTGAAATTCCGTTCTCTCAGGTTCGTCCAGAGCATCACTCCCAGGAGGACGGTCACGATACCCCAGAGAACCAGAAGCCAGATGGAAATTGCGATCATTTCCTCTCCCCCCTTCCCTACAGCTGCTCGTTGATCGAATAGGAGAAGCGGTCGATCAGGTGGTGCCAGGCCGAGCGCTTCCGCCACTCCGCGAGCTTCACCTCTCTGCAGCTCTTCAGATCCGCGAAAAAGGCCTGCCGCAACCGGCCAGCCACCTCGGGATCGATCATCCCCACGCTCGCCTCGTCGTTGATGTCGAGCGACCGGTCGTCGAAATTGGCCGAGCCCACGTGCGACCAGAGGCCGTCCACGATCAGGATCTTCTGGTGGTTCAGGGTCGGCAGGTATTCAAAGATCCTCACCCCGTGGTTCAACAGATCCTCATACCACCGGTGGCCGGCATGGCGGACGATCGAGCTGTCGGTGACCGCTCCGGGCAGCATGAGGCGGACGTCGACGCCGCGCCGGACCGCCTTGTCGATGAGCCCGTCGACCTCGCCGTCGGGAATGAAATACGGGTTCTGGATCAGCAGCTCCTTCTGGGCGGTGGCGATGACGAGCTTGAAGAGCAGCTCCTGCCGGGAGACGCCGCCCTGCGGAGAGCTGGCGACCATCTGCGCGCGCACCGGCCCGGCCGGTTGGAGCGGGGGAAAGAACCGCTCTCCGACGAGCACCTCGGCGGTCTCCTCCATCCAGTTCTCGGAGAAGACCGCCTGCACCGCGCCGACCACCGGTCCCTGGACCCGCAGCCCGGTATCCCGCCAGTGGTCCTTGTCCTGGGCATGGCCGGTCCACTCCTCCGCGATGCCATGGCCGAAGACATACGCCACCCGGCCGTCGAAGACCGCGAGCTTGCGATGGGTCCGGTTGTTGAACAGGCCGATGTCCCCCGGGCTGAACGGATGGTAGCGGGCGATCTTGACCCCTGTGTCCTGCATGCGGCCGAAGAGCTTCTCGTCTCCCTTGTTGGCACCGACCGCATCCAGCAGGAGCCGCACCTCGACACCCTGGCGCGCTTTGGCGGCCAAGGCATCGCCGACGCGCTCGCAGATCTCTCCTTTCCACCAGACGTAGGTCTCCATGTGGATCGTTTCGCGCGCCGCCGCGATGTCGCGCAGGAGGGAGGGGAAGAACTCGTCGCCGTTCTGCAGGATCTCCACCCGGTTGCCCGGGAAGACCGGCGATCCGGTCAGCCCGGCGATCGAGGGGAGGGCTTCTTCGAGAGACTTGAGATCGGGGACTCGCACGTGCGATTCCCGCTCATGGTTCACCGACCAGAGGAGGAGGACGAGGACCGCGACGATGGAGACATAGACGACGGCGCCCGTCCGCGAGATCTCGACCGTCCGCGCTTTCTTCGCTGAGCGGGGCGGGGGCTCGCTCGGGCGCGGCCGGGGAACCTTGGCGGCCCTCAGCGCCATGGCCCCTCACCCCCTAACCCCCTCTCCCACACGCACTCACGCCCTCCCGGGAGAGGGGGGAGAGGGTCAGTCGCGGCGCTCGAGCTCGACGAGCACCGGCCAGTGGTCGGAGGGGCCGGCCTCGACGACATGCGAGGCGACCGTGTCCCAGCCCGGATCGGCGAAGACGTAATCGATCCGGTTGCGGAGGATGCGGTGGGTACAGACCGCGGCATCGCCGCACAGCCGGAAGATCTCGGCGGTGAGCAGGGGGCGGATCTCAGGGGCTGCGGGCGCGGCATTCAGGTCTCCCACCAGGACGAAAGGCCCCTCCGCCTGCCGGAGCCTCTCGACGAGAGCGTTGGTTTGCAACCCACGTGCCGCCCTCCCCCACCGTCCCCAGGCCGCCAAGTGGGTGACGTAGAAGTCGAGCTCGAAGCGGGGCAGACGGATGCGCGACTTGAGCAGCGTCCGCGCCTCGCCGGGGGCGGGGAGGTGGACGACCTCGGAATCTTCGACCTCGCCCCGGGTCAGGATCGCATTGCCGAAGGCGCCGCCGCGCGCCTCGAAGCTCGCCCCGAAGGCGACGCGCAGGCCGGTGAGCTGGCCGATGGCCGCGGACTGATCTTCCCGGCGCGCCTTCCAGCCGCCGCGATGGACCTCCTGGAGTCCCACCACGTCGGGCTGCAATTCATTGATGACGCGGGAGATGCGGTCGAGATAGCGGCGGTCGAAGAGATGGGCCTGGCCATGGATGTTGTAGGAGAGGACGCGGAGAGTGGACATCGGGGTTGGGAGCCTTGCGAAACGTGTGCCGGCCCCCGGTTCAAGCTTTGCGGTGGCGTCGGCCAGGCCTACCCGAAGGGCATCGGCCGCGCCAAGGCCCCCATCCCCACACTATGTCGGTCAACAGCAGGGCACCAACCAACTCCGCTTCAGTTGGAGCAGGCGCATTTGGCCGACTCCTTACAGGGGTCTGCGGATGCCGCTACGCAGGCTCCCTTGGCGAGCCCCTTACAGGCACACCACTTCGTGCAGTTGAACTTGTCTGGATGCCCGATGTCGTTGCGGTGGGAGTGGTGCACGCCAGCAGCCGGATTGGTTTCGACCAGCAGCCCGTCGGGAAGGTGGAGAGGCCAGCTCTACAGCTCCAGGTCGTGCTCGATCTGGGCGATCCAGCCCCGGACTTCGATGAAGTCGGGCCGGAGCCGCAAGGCTTCCTGGAACCAGCCCACGGCCTCCTGCTGGCGCTGGAGCGCATGGCAGCACAGGCCCATGTTGTAGAAGGTGCGGGCGGACTCGCCATACCAGGACAGAGATGCCTTGTGGGCCTGCAGGGCATCGGCATGGCGCCGCATCTCCTGGAGCAGGACGCCGACCTGCTGGAAGGTGTCGGACGCGGATGGCAGATAGAAGAAGTTGTCGACGACCCGGTGCAGGTTCTCGGTCAGCTTTTCGAGGCCATAGCTGCTCGCATAGGGAAGGCTCGCGAGAAGGACGTCGAAGAACTGATCGAAAACGACGGGATCCCACAGGGTCAGCTCGAGTACAGCCACCAGGGTTTCGAGCCGGGCCGCGGGCCTGGTCTCGCGGCAATACCGGACCACGTCGTAGATGTGCCCCGGGTTGAAGGCTCCCAGGAACTGGGCAATGGCGAGCCGGGTCTCCGGCAGCTCCACGAAAGGCACTTCCAGGCTGTAGATGCCGGTGACGATCCCTTCGGTCTTGCAGGCGTACGCGTCTCCGCCCTGGCCGCGGGCGAAGCGCTCCAGGGCCTGGAAGTCCAGGAGCGTGGACGCGGAGCCGCCGTGCAATCCCAGGGTGAGGCGGCTCGGCTCGGGAGTCGCGGCCGGATTCAGGGTGCCCTTGTCCGCGACCAGCAGGAGGATCTCCGGCGAGACCGTCTGCTGCAGCCGGGCGAGGCACTGCAGGGCGATGGAGGGGAAGAGGAAGCCGCCGTCGATCCCCGCAGCGGCCTGCTCGCGCAAGACGCGGTCCACCGGTTCCGGCTCGTACCGGAGCCCTTCGACCTCGCTCTCCCGGCTCCCTTCGATCCGCGCGATCTCCAGGCTCTCGTTGGCGGAATCGTTGGGCGGCAGCGCCAGCGAATCCGGGACCAGGACCTCGACCAGGCGGCCGTCCGCCACCCGGAAAAAATCCGGGGGTACGGCGTCGAAGACGTAGTTGGCGATGACTATGAGGGGACCCGCTGAGGGACTCTCCGGTGTGCGCTCCACCACCCGTTCCGAGACCTTCAGCTCGAGGCGGCTGGAGCTTTCGATGTCGAAGAGGGCGAAGTCGAGCACCCCCTGCTGGAGGAACGGCGCGAACATCGGATGGGACTGCCAGAAGGCGACGTTCCTCTCGGAGATATCGGACATCACATAGCAGAGATCCGCGGCGAGCATCGGGCACGATTCCGTCAGCTCCATCAGGCAACGGATCACCTGATAGCTGAACGCCCCCGTCCCGGCTCCCAGCTCCAGCACATAGACCGGCCCTTCTCCGGGATCTCCGGCCTGCAGGTCCTCGAGGAAACGCAGAATGATCGTGGCATAGGCATGCGCCAGGTAGGGATTGCTCGTGATGTAGAACGGCACCCGGCCATTCCAGGCCTCGATCCCTTCGCTGAGGAAGAAATCCCGGTGGCTCCGCCAGACGCCGCACCGGGAGAAGGGGACGAGCTCGCTCCCGGTCATAGATCCGATGCGATCGTCTGGTTCTCGGTTTCGACCCGATAGCTGTTGCCCGCTCCCCACCTTTTGTAGGTCGCCGTGTAGTAGGTCGCAGTGCAGGTGAAGTCGCGAGGGAACGCATGGTCGGCCCAATGGCCGTCGAAATCCTTGATGTTCTGATCGATGTTGGCGTCTTTGGCGTTCCCTGTCAAAGGATCGGTGTTCGCCGCTTGCTCGCGGTTGATGTTGGTGTCGACGTAAGCCGGCCGGCCGGCATAATTGGCTCTCACATTGTAGATCAGCCAGAGGTGATAAAGCCGGTTGTTCGGGGGAGCATAGCCATCGGTGGTCAAGCCGAAACCTTTCGTGTCGCCGGCCTGCTGGGCCGCGGGCAGCCTGTAGCCGTTGGCGGCATTGCCACCGATGAGGTAGACCTGTTGATACCCGTGCACCGCTTTCGCATCCGGCTCCTGATTGTTCGGCCAGAACAGAGCGTCCTTGCCGGCCGGGTCTTGGGTGTCGACGGCGTTCTGCATCGCGGTTTCATACTCCGCGTTGCGCCGGCTGGCGTACTTGGCGAGAGCCCCGATCGTAGGATTCTCCACCTGGTGCAGGTGTGTCGGGTTGTTGCTCCTCTGTGTGCCCAGCATGATGTTGTTGGGGTTCTGCTGGGTGTTGCCGCTGTCCTCCAGGCGGTGGTTGATCAGATGCATCCGCGTGGCGGCACAGGTGCGGGCCTTGTCCTTGACGAGACCCGCACCGATGCTGTAGCCGTCGCGGTAGGTGGCGAAGCCGTTTGGATCTCCGGCATCCGAGTTATTGCCATTGACCTGTTCTCCCGCCGTCGTGATCTGGTTCTCGGTGCCGCAGGCCGTGTGCGCCTGGACCGCGCTCACAGGCGCGAAAGCGTGCCCCGGATACGCCGTAGCCGTCAGGACCGCGTTGTTGAGCTTGGGCCCGCCGAACTTGCGCTGCACGATCTCTTTGCCGGCCGCGCCCTGCTGCACGACATGAGTCAGCTCGTGGGCGAGCAGGCGCTGGCCGGCTCGGCTTCCCGGCCGGTACTCGCCGTGCCGGAAGAAGATGTCCCGGCCGGCGGTGAAGGCGCGCGCGGAAAGCGAGCGGTTGAGGCGGTCGGATTCGCCGTCGGAATGGACCCGCACGAGGTGGAAATCGGTTCCGAAGGAGCTCTCCATCGCTCCGCGGACGGGCTCGGAGAGGGGCTGCCCGCCGCCCTGCGACCGCTGGATGCCGGCCTCGACGTGGGGCGAGGCGGTGGCTCCGGCAGGACCCACAGACGACGTGGGCAACGCCTCGGGTTGGATCACCCCCA